>NZ_CP107996.1:978000-1304000 GCF_036088315.1 Streptomyces sp. NBC_00344
TGTCGCGCGGCAGCCTCCGGAGCGTCGGCGCGTCGAGGTGGTCGTAGTGGTTGTGACTGATGACCACCGCGTCGATGGGTGGCAGATCATCCCAGCGGACCCCGACCGGGGTGATCCTGGCAGGGGTGCCGAGGATTCTGCGCGACCAGACGGGGTCGGTGAGGACCGTGAGGCCACCGATGCGCACCACCCAGCTGGCGTGGCCCGCCCAGGTGACGGAGACCGTATCGGCGTCCACGGCAGGAAGCGGAGCGGGCTCGTAGGGCAGCAGCGGGATGTCGCGCAGCCCGTGCGGCCGCGGACGCATGGAGCCTTCCCTGGCCAGCCGCGCGATCGCCCCGACGCCGGGCAGCGGCGCGGTCAGCCGGTCGGCGAACGACTTCGGCCAGCGGCGGGTCCCGCCGGGGAGCCGGGGGACGCCGGGGTCCGCCGGGCCGCCGGGCACGGTGTCGGTCCGGGGCCCGCCGGACGGCCGGGGCTCGGCCCGGGGCCTGGTCCGGATGCCGGGTTCGGGCCGGGCGGCGGGCGGCTCCGCGCCGGCGAGGGAGCGCTCTGTCTGTTCCGTCATCGATGGGCTCCATCCGGTGGCGGTGCGAAGGTCACCGCAGTTGGTCCAGGGCCGTGGCGAACCTGCTCAACGCGCCTGCCACATGGGGCAGTTCGAGTGGTTCCGTCGAGTTGAGGGACTCCAGGCGCTGCTCCTGGGTCGCTCCGAGCAGCGGGCCGGTGGCGAACCGCACGCGCAGCGCGTACGGGTCGTCTCCGAACCGGTGTCCGCCGGGTGTGGGTGCCCCGATGCGTTCGCCCAGGTAGTTCTCCAGTTCCAGCGAGTCGGTGACGCCCCGCTCCTCCAGTCCCGGCCGCAGCGGGCCCAGGTCGGCGTAGAAGTGCCGGCCGGCCTGCGGAGGACGGGCGAGTGCCCCCGCTGCCAGCACCGAGTGGTGCGCGGCCCCCGCGACCCGGGCGTACAGCACGGCGGCCCGCCGTGCGAGGTCCCGCACCGCCGGTGGTTCCCCCAGCGCGTGGGTGGCCGCCGCCGCCACCGGGCCGGCCACCACGGAGCCCAGTGCGGTGAGGATGTCGAGTGCTCTCGCGCGCCGGGCCGCGCCGTCAGGGGTGTCCGGGAAGCGGGCCACGGCGACCGGCCAGGCCGACGGGGTGATCGAACCCGCCAGATCCACGGTGACCGTGACATCGTCCGGGCACATCTCGGCCGGGCTGAGCAGCACGGTCTCGTGCGGCCTGTGAGTGGTGCCGCTCCAGGTCTCGTCGCTGATGAGGTGCAGCCCCTCGGAGACCGCGGCCTCACATGCCTCGTGCACCACCTCGGGAGGCGCGACGGTGGCCGTGGGGTCGTCGGCGACCGAGAGCAGCAGCAGCCCGGGGGTGCCGCCTTCGGCCCGCACCCTGCGCACCGTCTCCAGCAGGGCGTACGGATCCGGGACGCCGCCGCACTCCGCCGGGGTCGGCACATGGTAGGCGGGCCGCCCCAGGAGCCGCGCCTGCGGAGTCCACCAGGCGGGGCACGGGCGGGGCACCAGCACGTCGCCGTCATCGGCCGCGAGCAGCGCGAAGAGCAGTGTCTGGATGCCGGCGGCCGCTATCACGTCGTCCGGTCCGCAGCGCAGCCCGCGCCGGGTCCAGTACCCCGCGGCAGCCTGCCGCAGCGCGGTACCGCCACCGGGCGGCTCCGGCCCGATGCGGGACGACGCGGCGGCGAACACCTCCTGGAGTTCGGGAAGGACCGGGAGACCGGGGCCGGGAGCGGGCGGCCCGTAGCGCACAGGGCCGTGGCTCTCCGGAACCGTCCTCTGCATGGCGCCACCTCCACCGCGCTTCGATCCATCGAGACCTTTATACGTAGGATTGTCCGAGTGGGCGACCGTGAATACCCGCGCCCGGGGGGCTCGGACACCTGGCGACCCGGCCGCGGGCCGGTGGCGCGGAGCTCCTTTCCCGGGACACGGCGCTGCGTTCCGCAGGCCACGACCGCGGGTCCTGGCGATCGCTCGCGGACCTTGCTCAGGTTGCGGATGGCAGGCCGGGCGAGCGACCGCAGCAGTTCGGCCGCGTCGTCGCTGGGCAGCGCCGCGTTCGCCACCTCCCGTGGTCCGGCCGGCAGGACGCTCGTCCCGGTGCCCGGTCGGGAGAGCGACGCCCACCTCTCAGCGTGCCGGGGCGGGCACACGGTCTGTTCGGCCAAGCCGGTGAGCACGGCCGGCTCCCGGAACGCCGTGGCCGGTCGGTCCGCTTCCGCAGCCCGACGGCGGTTCGGACGCGCACCGGCCTCCGTTCCGCCCCTGCCCACCGGATTCCCGCGTACCGGGCGGCCGGCACAACTGCCGGCGGAATCGTATGTTTGCGCCTCTCCACTCGGGTACGTGCCGGGGACACCCGAACGTTGGAGGTACACCTCATGCAGCGAGGAAGCGACCGTCTCAGCCGCCGCAGGGACGACGAGATGAAGCACGAACTCCAGGGAATGCTGCGGTCCGGGCACTCGACCCGCACCGAGGAGTGGAACGATCCGGAGCCCGTCGCGGACGACGATCCCCAGCTGGCGACGGGAGCGACCGGAACCTTCGAGGAAGTCCGGTTCGAACTCGCCCGCCATCTGACCCGGGCCACCTTCCCGGCCGGTCGCGGTGACCTGTTGCGCTCGCTGGACGAGCACCACGCGCCCGACCGGATGGTGCGGCTGGTCACCGCCCTGCCACCGGAGCGCGCCTATGCCTCCGTACAGGACGTGGCTCTGAGCGTCACCGAGGCATAGCACGGACGGTCCCCGGGCGCCCCGGGACCGGGGCGCCCCGTGTGCGACGGCCCCGGTCCCCGGTTCGCACGGGGCGTACGCCGTCCCGCACCCCGCACCCCGCCACCCCGTGCGGCGCGCTTCCCCGCCATTGCCGGACACGTGGTGACGCGCCGGGGGTGACCAAAAGCATGTACCGGTGGGGACGGGGTACGACGATCGGTCATCGGCGCCGGATCACTTCGCTCCTGTGGCGGGAGGGCCGGCCCGGCCGCGTACCGACCGAGGAGAGGCTGGATCCCCATGTCATCCGCTGTTCCCCCCGCCGGCCCCGGACAGTACCGGCGGCTGGCCGGCTGGCTCGGCACCCGGGACAGAGCCCTGTTCCACACGGCCGCGACCCGGCACTGGCCGGGTGCGGGCCCCGTTCTGCCCAGGCTCAGCCGCAGCGCCAATCACGGCGTGCTGTGGTTCGGCGCCGCCGCCGGGATCGCCGCCATGGGCGGTTCGACACGTGCCAGGCGGGCAGCGGTGCGCGGGGTGGCCTCGCTGGCGATGGCCTCCGCGGTGGTGAACACGATCGGCAAGCGGTCGGTCCGCAGGACCCGGCCGATACTCGACGCCGTGCCGGTGATGAGACAGCTCAAGCGGCAGCCGGTCACCACGTCGTTCCCCTCGGGGCACGCCGCCTCCGCCGCCGCGTTCGCCACCGGAGTGGCACTGGAATCCAGAAGCTGGGGTGCGGCGGTCGCGCCGCTCGCGGTTGGCGTCGCGGCCTCGCGGGTCTACACCGGTGTGCACTACCCGAGCGATGTTCTGATCGGGGCGGCCCTCGGGGTGGGTGCCGCCTTCGCCGTAAGGGGACTCGTCCCGACACGGGATCAGCTGCCCGCACCCGGCCGGCCGCACACGGACGCCCCGAAGCTTCCCGGCGGTCAGGATCTGGTCGTGGTGGTCAACAGGGCATCGGGGAGTGCTGCCGCCAAGACGGCCCTGGTACGCGACGCACTGCCGCTGGCCGATGTGGTGGAGTGCGACCCTGATGAGCTGCTCCCCGCGCTGGAGAAGGCCGCGCAGGCCGGCCAGGCACTGGGGATCTGCGGCGGCGACGGAACGGTCAACCGGGCCGCCGTCATCGCCTCTCGCCACGGTGTCCCGCTGGCTGTCTTTCCCGGCGGCACACTCAACCACTTCGCCTACGACCTGGGCATCGAGGAGGTGCACGACACCTGCCGGGCGCTGGCTTCCGGTGATGCGGTCAAGGTCGACCTGGGCCGTTTCACCCCCGGGCCCGGCGGACCGGCGGGTGAGCCCGGCTATTTCCTCAACACCTTCAGCCTCGGCGTATATCCCGAGCTGGTACGGATCCGGGAACGCTGGTCACCGCGGATCGGCGGCTGGCCCGCGGGCGTACTGGCGGCCGCGAAGGTGCTGAGCTCCGAGCGGCCGCTGAGGGCCGAGTTCCGCGGGCACGACCGCGCCCTGTGGCTGCTGTTCGCCGGTAACGGCATGTACCAGCGGATGGGGCCCACGCCCGGCCGGCGCTTCGATCTCGCGGACGGCCTGCTCGACGTACGCGTGGTGCACGGAGGCCGGCTGCCCGGCCTCCGGCTGCTGGCCGCCGCCCTCGCCGGGCCCTTGTCGCGCTCCCCCGTGCACGCCGCTGAACGGCTGCGGCGGGTGCGCATAGCGGGACTCGCACCGGGCACCCCGCTCGCGTTCGACGGCGAGGTCACCGAGGCACCGTCCGAGCTGTGGATCGACAAGGCCGACGAGGCTCTCACGGTGTATCGCCCGCTGCCGCTCTAGCCGCGTCCGTCACATCGAGATAGACCTGGTCGGCTTCCGGCCAGGTCTTCGCGATGGCGGACTTGATCCGCATCGAGACGAGCTCCAGCTGCTCGCTCTCCAGACCGGGCACCAGGTCGATCCTGGCGGCCACCAGCGTCGAGTCCATACCGAGCCGCATGGTGAGCAGCGAGGACACCACATCGATCTCCGGCTGCTCGTTGAGCATGTCTTCGATCCGGTCGCGGAGTTCGGGATCGGCTGCCTCACCGATCAGCTGGTCCCTGGCGTCCTTGCCGAGCCGGTAGGCGACATACACCAGCAGCAGGCCGATCCCGATGGACGCGGAGGCCTCCCAGACGATCTGCTTGGTGACCATGTGCAGGGCCATCCCGCCCATGGCCAGCAGAACGCCGAGCACCGCTGTGCTGTCCTCGGCGATCACGGTGCGCAGGGCGGGGTCCTTGCCGAGCCCACCCTGCCCGCGTACCTGGATGACGGCCCGCAGAAGCGAGGTGCCCTCGGCGATCAGCGCCACACCCAGCACGATCAGGCCCACGATGTACCCCGTGGTGGTCTCCTGCTCGTTGCCGCCGCGAAGCGCCTCGATGCCCTGGAGGAACGAGAAGCAACCGCCCATGACGAAGATGCCGACAGCGGCGAGCAGGGCCCAGAAGAAGCGCTCCTTGCCGTAGCCGAAGGGGTGCCGGCGGTCGGCGGGCCGCTTGCTGCGGCGCAGCGCGAAGAGCAGGAACACCTCGTTCAGGCTGTCGGCGACGGAGTGCGCGGCCTCCGAGAGCAGAGCGGGCGAGCCGGCGAAGACACCGCCGATCGCCTTGGCCAGGGCGATGACGAGGTTGGCGGCGAGCGCCACCAGCACGGTCACCTTGGTCTTCTGATCGGTGCTCTCGCCGTCGGAACCCTTGCCGGGATCCTCGCCGTCGGAGCCGTCCCCGGGGGAACTCTTGGCGGGGGAAACCTCTTCGGGGGTGTTGCCGTCTCCGGGACCCTGGCTGTCGTCGGGATGGTTGCTGCTGTCGGGCTTCATACTGCTGTCGGAATTCCTGTCCTCGGACGGTTGGCTGCTCATACCCGTTCACCGCCTCGGGCCGGCGCCGAGCCGGCCCTGCGCTGCCGTGCGAGGGAAGCCCGGCCCGAGGCCCGGAGCGGGCCCGGGCCAGTACTTCCCGGACGTCCGCCGGCGCCGCCGTGCGGGAGGTCGGGGAGGAGGATCTTCTCTGGACGGCGGACCGTCGCGGTACGGCTACCTGCGCGCACGCGGGGTGCGTTGCTGGTGGTCATGGATGCGCGGGTACCCGCTGAGGACCGGCGGAATCCCCGGACGTCTCAGGGAACTCCCGGTGCAGGGCCTCGATGTTGTTCCTGTCGGGATCCCGCACGAAGGCGCAGCAGGCCGGTACTCGCTCCAGGCACACGGCGCATGCCGTGAGCCGCCGCAAGCGGCCCCGGACGGATCCGGTGACGAGCACGGCGCAGGCGGACGAAGCGCGGGCGACCGCGCAGGTGACACGTTCCACCCGGCCCTTCCCGGAGACCGGGACCGCGTGGGAAGGGCCGGGCCGGGTGGCCTCCGTCAGCCGACCACCGCTTCCTCCACCAGCAGCCGGACCGCCGCGGCCACCGTCGCGGCGTCGATGCCCGCCGCGTTGAGCTGTTCTTCGGGGGACGCCGAGCCCGGCATGTTCGTCACGGCGAGCCTGACCAGGCGCGGGACCGGCCTGCCGTCCGAGAACGCTTCGGCCACCGCGTCACCCAGTCCGCCCTCGGGGTGGTGGTCCTCGACCGTCACCAGACAACCGGTCAGGTCCGCCGCTGTCCGCAACGCTTCGGCATCGACCGGCTTGACCGAGTACAGGTCGACGACGCGCACCGTGATGCCTTCCTGAGCCAGGATGTCCGCCGCACCAAGGCACTCGTGCAGCGTCTGGCCCGCACCGATCAGTGTCACCACGTCATCCGCACCCGAGCGCAGCACCTTGCTGCCGCCGATCGGGAACTCCTCGTCCGGGCCGTAGATGACGGGGCTCTCACCGCGGTTGGTACGGAGGTAGCGGATGCCCTCGGCTCCGGCCATCGCCGCCACCAGCTTCGCGGTCTGGTTGGCATCGCTGGGATACAGGACGGTGCTGCCGTGCACCGAGCGGAACATGGCCAGATCCTCGACTCCCATCTGCGACGGGCCGTCCTGACCGATGGCCACCCCCACATGGGAACCGACAACGTTCATGTCCGCGCCGCTGATGGCCGCCATCCGGAAGAAGTCGTGGGCGCGGGTGAGGAACGAGGCGAAACTGCACGCGAACGGCAGATATCCGCGCGCCTGCATGCCGACCGCCGCGGCGGCCAGTTGCTGTTCGGCGATGTAGCACTCGAAATAGCGGCCGGGGTGCTCCTTGGAGAAGAATTCGGCACGGGTCGAATCGCCCACCTCCCCGTCCAGCACCACGACGTCGCCGCGCGCCGAGCCGAGGGCGGTGACCGCCTCCCCGAAGGCGTTCCGGGTGGCGACCTCTTCGCCCTTCTCCCAGCGCGGCAGGGAGAGGCGTCCGAGACCGCTGACGGCCGCCACGGTGGCCTCCGGAGGCTTGTGCACATCGACCCGGGCGGTGCGCCGGCCGCCCAGTTCCTCGATGGCGGCTGCCGCGTCGGGCAGCGGCTTGCCGTGCATCCCCTCGCGGTCCTCGACGTCCGCGACACCACTCCCCTTGCGGGTGCCGGCGATGATCGCGGTCGGCCGGCCGGTGACGGCTCGTACTTCCTCGTACGCGGAGTCGATGGCCTCGATGTCGTGTCCGTCGATCTCGACCGTGTGCCAGCCGAACGCACGGAGCCTGCGGCCGTACGCCTCCAGGTCGCGCTGATGGCGGGTGGGCCCGCGCTGTCCGAGGCGGTTGACGTCGACGATCAGGGTGAGGTTGTCGAGGCCCTCGAACCCGGCGTGCTCGGCAGCCTCCCAGACCGAGCCCTCGGCCATCTCGCTGTCCCCGCTCAGCACCCATACACGATAGGGAATCCGGTCGAGATGCTTGCCCGCCAGCGCCATGCCCACACCGATCGGAAGCCCTTGCCCCAGCGAGCCGGTCGCCACATCCACCCAGGGAATGCGGGGTGTCGGGTGGCCCTCGAGACGGCTGCCCTTCTTGCGGAAGGTGAGCAGTTCGTCGTCATCGACAGCACCCGCCGCCAGATACATCGCGTACAGCAGCGGCGAGGCATGCCCCTTCGAGAGGACGAAGCGGTCATTGCCCGGGCTGTCGGGATGACCGAAGTCGTACCGCAGATGCCGGGAGAGCAGTACGGCAGCCAGGTCGGCGGCGGACATGGACGACGTGGGGTGTCCGGAGCCTGCCGCGTCCGCGGCCCGTACCGCGTCGACGCGGAGCTGCCGCCCCAGTTCGGTCAGTTCTGCTGTGTCGGTCTCGCTCATGTCTCAACCTTTCCCGGTCCGGCAGCTCTGCGGTGCTCCGGCGGGCGCGACGCGCGCCGGATTCCCCGGCATGGCGGCAGGTACCCGGCTGTGCGGCGCGCTCCGGCTCCGGCCCGGTACCCACCGGGCCGCTCGGACTTTCCGGGTGCCCGCGACCTACCGGGCAAAACCCGCGGGTGAGCCGGGCCCATTCTGCGTCCATATCTTGAGATCGCTATCTCATATTCCGACATGAACATCTAGGGTGGTGACACCACTTCGGATGAGCTGATGTCGAACGAGGGAGACCTGTCATGGCGAGAGAGACGGCCGTCTACACACACGGCCACCATGCCTCGGTGCTGCGCTCGCACAACTGGCGAACCGCCGCCAACTCCGCCGGGTATCTGCTGGATTCGCTCAAGCCCCACATGCGGATCCTGGACATCGGCTGCGGCCCCGGCACCATCACGGCGGATCTGGCCGCGCTCGTCCCCGAGGGGCGGGTCACCGGAGTGGACATGGCACCCGGCATCGTCGAACAGGCGCGCGCCCTGGCCGCGGAACGGTCCCTGGCCAACACCGACTTCGCGGTGGCCGACATCCATGCGCTGGACTACCCGGACGCGAGTTTCTGCGTCGTCCACGCGCACCAGGTGCTCCAGCACGTGGGCGACCCCGTCCAGGCACTGCGCGAGATGCGCAGGGTCACCAAGCCGGGCGGCATCATCGCGGTTCGTGACAGCGACTACGGGGCGTTCACCTGGTCACCGGAGTCCCCGGTACTGGACGAATGGCTGGAGCTCTACCACCGGGTCGCCCGTGCCAACGGCGGCGAGCCGGACGCTGGGCGGAGGCTGTTGTCCTGGGCCCGGCAGGCAGGACTGCGGGACATCACATCGACGGCCACGAACTGGGTGTTCGCCACCACGGAGGAGCGCGCCTGGTGGAGCGGTCTGTGGGCGGAACGCACCACGGCTTCCGGCTACGCCGGCCTGGCGGTGGAAGGGGGACACGCGACCGTGGAACAGCTGGAGGCGATCGCTGCCGCCTGGCGGGAGTGGGGCGCACGGGACGACGCGTGGTTCATGGTCCCGCACGGCGAGATCCTCTGCCGCGTCTGAGCAGCCCGGGGCCTGAGCGGTGACCGCCCCGGCCCGGAGCGGCCCGCCCCCGCACGGGGTGGCCGCCGGCGTACGGCGGCCCGCGGCGCCGGGGGCGGGTTCGCCGCGCGGGGAGGTCAGCGGCGCAGAGGCGGGCCCGGGGATTTCGATCTCATGGCCCGCCCATCCCAACTAGGCTCGCTGCCATGGAGATCCTGGGAACCACGCTGCGCATCTGCGTCGACGACCTCGAGACTTCGGTGTTCTTCTACGAACGCCTCACCGGTGCGAAGGCGTTGCGCTTCGAGCGCGGTGGGGTATCGGTCGCCGCCGTGGGCGCCTTCCTGCTGATGAGCGGCCCCGAGTCGGAACTCGCGATTCTCCGCAAGGTCAAGGCGACCATCGCGGTGCGGGATGTCGACGAGGCTCTGGCCACGCTCACCGATGTCGGTGCGAAAGTCATCGCAGGACCGGTGCCCACTCCGGTGGGCCGCAATCTGATCGCGGTACACCCCGACGGCTCGGTGTTCGAGTACGTCGACAGGAAGGCCGTCGGAGCATGACCGGACTCATCGCCCTGCACCGTCGGGTGATGGCCGTCACCACGGCCGTCGTGAGCACGGTCCGCCCCGCTCAGCTCACCCGGGCGACACCCTGCGCGGGCTGGGATCTGGCGCAGCTGCTCGCGCATATGACGGGCCAGAACCATGGATTCGCCGCAGTGGCGCGGGGAGAGACGAGCGACGCGTCGGTGTTCGCCGACCGCCCGGTGGGCTCGGACCCGGCGGGCCTGTTCGCCGCGTCGGCTCGTGAGGTCACAGCCGCCTTCGCCGAGGAGGGAGCCCTCGACCGCGCCTTCTGGCTACCGGAGGTCCGCGACGGCATCACGCTTCCCGGCCGGATCGCGATCGGCTTCCACTACATCGACTGCGTCGTGCACGGCTGGGACGTGGCGGTGGCGGCGGGCGTCCCGGTCGACTTCGACCAGGAGATCCTGGCGGCGGGGCTCCCCATCGCCGAGGCGGTACCCGACGACTCCGCACGCGAATCGCCGGGCGCGGCCTTCGCGCCGGGCCTCCGTACTGCGGCGCAGGCCGCCCCGCTGGAGCGCATTCTCGCTCTGCTGGGGCGCGACCCCGGCTGGAGCGCCCGCGCCTGAGGTGCCGGTGACAGCCCGGGGCCGCCGGGCGCGGCTCCTCCCGGGCGCTTCCTGCCGTGCACTTCGGCGGGCCATGAGGGCGTCAGGGCCCGGGGCGCATCCGGTATTCGTAGACATCCGGCAGCGGTTCGTCCGTACCGAGCGCGGCCCAGACCTCGTTGAGGATCTCCGCGCCCTCCCGTAGGTCCGCGACCTCGAAGCCCCCGTCGAAGATCACGCGTGCCTCTTCCCCGGTGCCCTCCGCGATGAGCAACTGGGCCTCGATGAGCCGGAAACGGCCACGCTGTCTGACCGGAGGGCGCAGCCTGTTCCACACCGCGCGGGCATCGGCGGTGCGCTTCACCGCGAGGAGTGCCCCGATCGCCTCGCGGCCCAGAGCTGCCGTCACCGCCGTCCACTGCTCGCCATCACGCAGCTCGTAGCAGAGGTCGTCGAAAGCCTCCGCATAGCGGTCCGCGGCGCGCCGGCCGTGGCCGTCGCACAGGTCTGCCACGGCCAGACAGCGCAGCAGCGGCCAGCGTGACGGGGCCAGTTCCAAACCGCGCTCCCAGCTGCGGACCGCCTGGGCGCGATCACCCTCGTGCCACTGGGCGACTCCCAGGTGGTATTCGGTGAGGGGCTCGGCGGGCGCCGTCTCCAGCATGTCCCGCCAGTGTCTTGCCACCAGCGAAGGTCCGGGCGGGGTGACACGGCGAGGGACAGGGAAAGCACCGGAGCGGTACAGCTGGAGCCACGGCCGCTGCTCGTCCCCGATCGTGGACTCCTCGAAGGGGGTGCCGGGGAGTTTGTGTCCGCCGCGCAGGACTTCCAGCGCGCCCCAGCCGGAACCGGTGAAGAGCGTCGTGTGCGGCTCGATGTCGGCGAAAGGGCGCCACTCCTCGTACGCGGCCTCGACCCGCGCACGGGGCAGCGCGCTTTCCAGCCTGCTCTGCACCTCGTGCCGGGCGGCGGCCCAGTCGTCGCCGTGCACGGCCGCAGCGTCGGCGTCGAGCGGCCCGTACGCCTCCAGCCAGCTGAATTCGGCACCGCCCTCAAGAGGCACGTGCTCCAGCTGGGTGCGGGCGAGGCCGGCCTGGATCTCCGCGTACCCGGGGCTGCCCGGCTCGGTCAGCCACTGCTGCCAGCGGCGGCCGCCGGTCCCGGAACCCCACAGGAAGAGTTTGCGGCCGGACAGCTGGTCGGTGGAGGTCTGGACGAGGCCGCCGCCGTCCGCGTCGAGCGACGCGATCCACTTCCTTGCCTGGCGGGGGACTTCGTAGAAGTAGTCGGCCGGATATTCGCCGCGCAGCGGATAGGTGCGGTCGGTGCCGTCCCACTCCGGCACCGGTACCCGGCGCAGACTGCGCTCGTATCCGAAGTGCCAGGCCTCATCGGCCGGGGCGAGCACGCGGGTCGTGCCCTCCTCGGGTACGGCGGTGTTGGACCACCAGTAGGTGGGCACGGTCTGCTCGTGCGGATTGCGGATGCGTACGCCGACATGGAGGAAGTCGGAGTCCCCGGGCAGCCACAGGTCCACCTGGAACGGCAGATCACGCAGTCGCTCCCACTCCCACAGACGCAGCATCTCCCCGCCGTCGGGGGCCTGAACCAGCGCGGTGTGCAGCGGGGCGCAGCTGAGCGCCGTGTGGCCGGTCGCACCGATGTTCCACTCGATGCCACCGGAGAACCAGGCACCGTTGAGGGCGAAGTCGGCCGGCTGCAGGACCGGGTTGCGGTAGAGGAGTTCCCGCCCGGTCGGCTTGTGGAACAGAGAGTGGATACGGCCGCCGAGACCCGGCAGTACGGTGGCCCGCAGCCGGTCGTTCTCGATCACGACCGTGTCGATCCCGGTCGGGGTGCGACGCCGTCCGTATCCGTCGAGGATCCGCGCCGGCAGCAGCGTACGCAGCGGTTCCCACCCGATCTGGCGCGCCATGTCACGCGGCATCCCGGCCCGGTCCCCGGCGTCCACGGTATGCACCTCGTCCAGCGGCCGCAGGGCGGGCAGCGGATTCTCCGGTCCCAAAGGAGCGGCGGGCAGGGTCAGTACGGCACGTCGCACAGTCGTGGCCAAAGCAACCTCACTCACTCGCCGGGACCGCCGTCCGCCCGGCACCCCCCGATGACCATGGAACACCGGTGATGCGGGTCTGACCAGGGGGCCTTCGGGCCAGGATTACGCAAAGGCCTCCCCCGCCGCGCGACGCCTACGCCCTGCACTCGCCCCGTACCCTGGTCCTGGAGGGCGCACGGCGGAGTGAAGGGCGGGACGGATGGCCACGCAGCACACCTATCGGGTGATCGTGCGGGGGACCTGGGAGAGGCTGACGGACGTGTCACGCACCCGGCTGCTGTCGGAGGTGGACGACCACGGGCTGACGCAGATGCAGTTCACCGAGCAGGGGTCCCTCACCTACGACCGTACTCTCAAGCACTTCTCGTACCGCTACGTGGTCGTCTCCGGCGCTGAGGACGGTGACGAGATGGCCGGCGCGATCGCCGAGGACCGGGCGAGCACCGAGCTCGCCCGGCTCGGTCACGGCTTCGGCGCGCTGCGTTCGACTGTGACGGATCTCGACACGATGAAGATCAACCGTAAGGGGCGCCACTGATGAGAAGCGCCACTGACCGGCACGGGCTCAGGCCCTGGACGCCGGACGGCTGCCTTCCACCATCTCGGCGGTGATGGCCCAGCGTTCGTGATCCCGCCAGGCCCCGTCGATGAAGAGGAAGTCCGGCGAATACCCCTCGAGGCGGAACCCGGCCCGCCGCACCAGAGCGATCGAGGCAGCGTTGGCCGGCTGGATGTTCACCTCGAGCCGGTGCAGCCGCAGTGGACCGAAAGCATGGCGCGTCACGAGGGCAAGGCCTTCGCCCATCAGGCCCCGGCCGACCGTGTGCGCGAAGGCGCCGTATCCGAGCGCTCCACTCAGAAAAGCACCCTCGACCATGTTGTTGATGTTGATGAAACCGGCGATACGGCCTGGTTCGGCGCCTTCGCGTTCGCATACCAGGAATCCGGCCTTGGTCGGGTCCTCGATCAGCCGCCGGGCGTACACCGCGTAGTTCTCGGTGTCGGCCGGAGGGAAGAGCCACGGGCGGTGCAGCAGCTTGCTCTCCCGCGCACGTGCGGTGAATTCCTCCGCGTCCTGATAGGAGAAGTGGCGTACCCCCACACGGGCGCCCTCGGCGAGATATGCGGTCGTCGCTGACATCCGGCCAGATTACCCAGCGCGCCCCGGCACCTCCGTGGTGCCCCGGCGCACCCAATCCGGTTGATGCAGCCGGCCCGGCCGGCGCTCGCGACCCGGCCGGCGCACCCGGTCCGGCTGATGCGGCTGATGCGTCGTGAGCGGTCAGCTCAGCGCGGGCACGTCGAGCGTGAGTGTGCCGGCATCCGCGTCCAGTACGGCGGGGACCCCCATCGGCACGGTCTCCGCGGTGGTGCAGTGGCCGAAGCCGAGCTCCTCCACCACCGGTACACCCAGCCCGCCGAGCCGGTCGAGCAGTACCGCCCGCACTTCGTCGTAGGGACCGCAGTCCTGCCAGGAACCGAGGGCGATCCCCGTGACGCCGTCCAGCCAGTGCGAGCGGATCAGCTGGGTGAGGATCCGGTCGATGCGGTACGCCTCCTCCCCGATGTCCTCGATCAGCAGCAGGCCGCCCGCCGATGGGCGGGCCAGCGGGGTACCGAGGTCGGCGGCCAGCAGTGAGACACAGCCGCCGAGGGTGACACCGGCCGCCCGGCCCGGGACCAGGGTGCGGGCCGTCGCCAGACCGAGGGTCCGCACCGAATCGGGCTCGAAGAGAGTGGCCCGCAGGGACTCCTGGGTGCTGGTGTCCTTGAGGAAGGCAAGCGCTGCCACCATCGGGCCGTGCAGGGTGGCGAGGCCCATCCGGACGGCGAACGCCTCATGCAGCGTGGTCACATCGCTGTAGCCGACAAACACCTTGGGACCCGCCGCACGCAGCGCGGTCCAGTCGAGCAGATCGACCATGCGCTGCGCGCCGTATCCGCCGCGCGCACAGAAGACCGCGGAGACCGCCGGGTCGCACCAGGCCTGCTCGAAGTCGCGGGCGCGTGCCTCGTCCGCGCCCGCGAGATAGCGGAACTGCGGGTGGCGGTCGAGCACATGGGGCAGCACCACGGGGTCGAGGTCCCACCCGCGCAGGATGTCGAGGCCTGCGGCGAGCCGGTCCTCCGGCACAGGGCCGCTGGACGCCACGACGGCCACTCTGGATCCCGGCCTCAGTCGGGCCGGCCGGGTCAATGGGGTCAGCGTCATGCGTCCAGCTCCAGAGTCGGGATGTCGGAGCGCGCGATCCTGAAGGTCTGCGCGTACAGGGAGAGTTCGGCTTCCAGGGCGCGGATCATGGTGTCGGCTCTGCGGAAGCCGTGACCCTCGCCCTCGAAGGTGAGATACGCGTGCGGCACCCTCCGGCCGGCCATCCGCGCCAGGAAGTGTTCGCACTGCGCGGGCGGGCAGATCACGTCGTCGAGGCCCTGAAGCAGCAGAAACGGTGCGGTGATCTGCTCCGGATGCTGCGCGGGTGACCGCTCGCGGTAGCGCTCGGGGACTTCCGCCAGTGGCCCGATGAGGCTCTCCAGATACCGGGACTCGAAGTCGTGGGTGCCGTCGTCCGATGCCCAGTCCGTCAGATCGAGGATCGGGTAGATGATGGTGCCGCAGGCGTAGACGTCCGTGGAGACCAGTGATGCCGCGGTCGTCCAGCCACCAGCGCTGCCGCCGCGGATCGCCAACCTGGCCGGGTCCGCGGTGCCTTCGGACGCGAGAGCGAGGGCGACAGCCGCGCAGTCCTCGACGTCGACCAGCCCCCACTGACCGCGTAGCCGGTTGCGGTATTCCCTTCCGTATCCCGTCGAGCCGCCGTACTCGACCTCGGCGACGCCGATGCCCCGCGAGGTGAAGTAGGCGATTTCCAGGTCGAGTACCAGAGGAGTGCGGCCGGTCGGACCTCCGTGCGCCCACATCACATAGGGCGGCAGCTCACCATCGGGGGCGGAGTGGTCCGGACTGTGCGGTGGATACACATGGGCGTGGATCTCGCGGCCCTGCGGACCCGTGAACGTACGGACCTGGGGCTCGGGGTAGTGCGCGGGATCCACCACGTCCCGGTGGGCGGAGCCGACCACCCGGGTGTGACCGGTGCGGGTGTCGAGCTCGACGATCTCGGCCGCACGGCGAGGTCCGGCCGCCACGCCGAACACCCGGGAGCCTGCCGCCGACAGACTCGGCGCCCACTCGGTCCAGGGACCTGGCGCGTCGACCAGCTCGCCGGTCTCCGGGTCGAGTACGCCGAGGGCCGCGGCGCCCTTTCCGTGCACGACAGCGACCAGGCCGTTGTCCAGCGGTTCGAACCATTTCTGACCGATTTTCCAGAGCGCTCCGCCGAACTCCTCGTCGCGGGCACAGAGCGCCCTGGTCCCTCCGTCCGGCTCCACGCGGTAGAGATTCCACCAGCCGGTGCGGTCCGATGCGAACAGCAGTTGCCCGTCCGCGGTCCACCCGGCCTGGGCGACCGACTCGTCGGGCCCCCCGGCGCACTGGCGGGCCGCCCGGAGCGTGCCGTCCACACCGACATCGGCCAGCATCACGTCAGTGCCATCCCAGGGCATCCGGGGGTGGTCCCAGCCGAGCCACACCGCGCGGCGCCCGTCCGGTGAGAGCCGCGGGCCGGTCACGAAGCGGTGCGTGGTGTCGGAGAGCTCGCGGACCGCCGCGCGGTCGCCGGCTGCGGAACCGTCCAGCGGCACGGCCACGATCAGGCGCCGCACGGCGGTCGGCGAATCCCCGGTGAACTCCTCGAGGACGCACCAGACTTCGCCACGATCGGGGTGGATGGTGGGATCCACCCAGCGGAGCCCGCCGCCCACGGACGAAACCGGGGTGAGCGGCCTCGGCTCTCCGCCCTTGTCCGGCTCGCAGGCGTAGAGCCGCTGGTCGGCGAAGTGCACGAAGACCACGAGTGGTCCGCCGTCGGTGTGTGCCGTGCCGGCCCAGGGGTGCCCGCCGTACTCGATGACCCTGCTGCGGACGTTCCACGGGGCGGGCAGGACCGATTCCTCCGCGCCGTCGGCGCGCCGCCGCACCAGGGCGCGGCGGCCGCCTTCGTCCGGGCGCGGCTCGGTCCACCAGACCTCCTCGCCGACCACTCCGATGTATTCGGGCCTGCCGTCGTGCGATGCCGCGAGCGCGGCGTCGATCGGCGATGGCCAGGTTCCGTAAGGCCCGGTGGGCGCCATGCTCCCAACTCCCCTATGCGGTTCGCAGATAGTGATCGAGGACCTGAACACCGAAGTGCAGCGCGTCCACCGGGACCCGCTCGTCGACGCCGTGGAAGAGGGCCTGGTAGTCGAAACCGGGCGGGAGCCTCAGCGGCGAGAATCCGTAGCCGGTGATCCCGAGCCGGGAGAACTGCTTGGCGTCCGTGCCACCCGACATGCAGTAGGGCACCACATGCCCTTCGGGGGCGAAGCGCTCGATGGCGGCGCGGAGCTTGGCGTAGGTCGGGGAGTCCACCGGGGCCTGGAGTGCCACCTCGCCGTGGTCGAACTCCCAGTCGACACCGGGGCCGGTGAGCCGGTCGAGCGTCTCCCGGAACTCCTGCTCGCCGCCGGGCAGCGTCCGCCCGTCGACGTAGGCGGTCGCGTGTCCTGGGATCACATTGATCTTGTAACCGGCTGTGAGCATCGTCGGGTTGGCGCTGTTGCGCACAGTCGCCTCGATCAGGGAAGCTGCCGGGCCGAGTTTGGCGAGCAGTGCGTCGACGTCGAAATCGGCGGCCCCGGTGTCCACGTCGATGCCGTACAGCGCGGCAGTCTCGCTGAGCGCTGCCCGGACGGTGGCGGTGAGCCGCACCGGCCACTGATGCTCGCCGATCCTGGCGATCGCCCCGGCAAGCCTGCTCACGGCGTTGTCACGGTTGACCTTGGATCCGTGGCCGGCTCTGCCGTGCGCGGTCAGTTTCAGCCAGGCGGTGCCGCGCTCCCCCGCCGCGATCGGGTAGATGGATATTCCGGGCCCGGCGTGGAACGTGAAGGCACCGGACTCACTGATGCCCTCGGTACACCCCTCGAAGAGACCGGGGTGCCTGTCGGCAAGAAAGCCCGATCCGTCGACGGCGCTGGCCTCCTCGTCCGCCGTATAGGCGATGACGATGTCCCGCCGGGGGCGGACCCCGTCCCGTGCCCAGGCCCGGACGACCGCGAGAACCATCGCGTCCATGTTCTTCATGTCGATGGCACCGCGCCCCCATACGACACCATCCCTGACCTCCCCGGAGAAAGGGTGCACGGTCCAGTCATCGGGCTCGGCGGGTACGACGTCGAGATGGCCGTGGACAAGCAACGCGTCGGCCGACGGATCGGTCCCCTCGATCCGCGCCACCACATTGGTACGTCCCTGGGCGCGCTCCAGAAGAGTCGGTTCGATTCCGGCACCGGCCAGCCGCTCCGCGACGTACTCCGCCGCCGGCCGCTCCCGGCAGTCGCCGCCGCCCCGGTTCGTGGTGTCGATCCGGATGAGCTCCGAGGTGAAGTCCACGACCTCGTCGAACGCCAGGGCATCCGGCGCGGCTGCTTCGGCGGGCCTGTCGTCAGCCATACTGTTCCTCCACTGCGGACGAGACGATCGTCGTGATCGCCTTGAAGGTGCGAATGCCCTCATACATCGTCCCGGTGGTGTAGGCGACACGCCGTTCACCGGTCCTGTCGACTCCCGGAACCACCGTCGCGGCACCGGCCAGATGCTCGGCGTCGAACTCCAGCTCCACGGTGAACTGCTCACCGGTCACCGGTTCGTACCGGACTGCCAACGGCGCGGCCTCCGCGGCTGCCGCTCTGATGTCCGATGCGGTGCGCGCGGGGGTGCGGCACACCGCCGCATACCGCGAAACATGGTCCTTCACCGCGACCATACGGGCCTGCGGCGCCCATCCCAACGCGTCCTCGCAGGTCAGGTCGTCGCCGGTGACGAGCACCACGGGGACACCGTATTCCGCGACGACATGGGCGTTGAGAAGGCCTTCGCCGGCCCTGGCGCCGTTCAGCCAGACGCCGGTGATCGAGTTGGCGAGGTAGGTGTGGGCGAGCACGCCCTCCATGCCGGCACCCGTGTGGTAACCGACGAAGGCGATGCCGTCCACATCGCCGTGCTGCACGCCTTCGACCATGGAGAGCGCCTTGTGCCGCCCGGTGAGCAGCTGGACTCGCTCATCGAGCCGCTCGATGAGCAGGTTGCGCATCGACCAGTGGGCCTCGTTGATGAGCACCTCATCGGCGCCTCCATCGAAGAAACCGAGCGCGGCCGCATTCACATCGGAGGTGAAGAGCGACCGGCAGCGCTCCCACTGCGCCGTGCCCGGCAAAACATCGCCGGGCCAGGTCACACCTGTTGCGCCCTCCATGTCGGCGCTGATGAGGATCTTCATGCGACGAAACCGTACGCGTTGCGCAACGGCGCTACCAGGCCTGTGGATAACTATCGCTGGTCTAGACCTCTAACTCACCTCCTATGGCCTACGACCAGTGCCTTCTCCCTGTGCGATGGCTGCCCTTTCGGTGCAGGCGACCGGCTGCGCAGTGTCCGTACGGCGCGTCGTCGCGGCGGGCCGTACCGGCCCCGCGTTCCGGCAACTCGCATCCGGCATGCCGCTCCGGCCACTCCTCGGCGTGTCGCTCCGGTGAATCACTCCGGTGCCGGCGCGTCACTCCGGCGTCCCGTGCCGCAGTGCCGTCGGGAGTCTCAGGAGGCGGCGGCCAGTACGAACCACCTGGCCGGCAGGTCGATCCGGCTGCCGTCAGGCATCTGCTCGGTCTGCGGCAGCACGGTGTCACCGCTCGCCAGAATCGTCAGCCCCGCACTCTCGAGCAGCTCGGGCACCTCCTCGTCGGTGGCGCCGGCCGGTTTGAGACCGTGGTCGAAGATCCGGCGCAGCTTCTCGGGCGGGCCGTCCGGGGCCTGTGCCGCCTGCTGGAGGACATCCCGCGACGCGGGGGTCAGCTCGACGACGAACGCACGGCCCTTCTCCCCGACAAGCTCCGCCACGGCGGCGGCGACGGCGGGGCGGGCCGCATGCTCGCTCTGGTGGATCACGGCGCGCATGTAGACATTGGTGTCGCCGATCCTGCGATGCAGGTCCTTCACCGCATCCCCGTCGGCAAGGTTGAGCTGCTCGAAATCGGCGACCCCCGCGGGGTCCGCGCGGCGCGCGTGCTCGATCGCCGCATGCGAGAGGTCGACCCCCATGGCGCGGGCGAAAACGGTGGAGAGGTACCGGGTCTGAGTGCCATTGCCGCAGCCGAGGTCGACCACGGGCAGCGAAATGTCCGCGTAGGGCAGCAGCAGTTCACAGTGCGGACCCGACGAGAGCGAGGCGTCGCAGTCCCAGATCGCCTCGCCGGGTGTGTCCGAAGTGGCCGACCAGAAGCCTTCCCATGCCTGGCGATACTGCTGTGACACGTCCATCGGCACTCCCAAGTCCGGCCCGCTCAAAGCGATTTGCTCAAGAACGGACTACCGTCCGGGACGGGCCGAAAGCAAGAGCGGGAGCGGACTCCGTCCTCAGGACCACCCTGCTTTCACCAGGTGTTCGACCCAGGTCGCGCTACGTGGCCGAGTGCCTGCTCGAACCAGACGGTCTTGCCGTGCGCATTGGTGCTGGTGCCCCAGGCACGGGCAAGGCTGCTCACCACCAGCAGCCCACGGCCGAACTCGTCGTCCGCCGATGCGTTGAGCAGCGCCGCCGGAGCCGGTTCGTCGTCGCTGACCTCACAGAGGAGCGCATCGGTCCGCACCAGCCGCAGCCGGATCTGCTGGGTACGGCCGTTCTTCACGGCGTTGGTGACGAGTTCACTGACCATCAGCTCGGCCGTCTCCGCCGAGTCCGGGCGCCCCCACCGGAGCAGCCGGTCGCGCACCAGCCGCCTGGCCCGTGACACCTCACGCGGGTCGAGTTCCAGTTGCCACTCCGCGACGTCCTCCTCCGGAATGCCGTTCACCCTGGCCATCAGGAGGGCCACGTCGTCCTTGCGGCCATCGCTGGGGTTCAGCGCCCGGATGATCGCGTCGCAGGCGTCGTCCATCGAGGCCGCCGGATGGGCGGCGGAGGCGCAGAGCGCGGCCAGCCCATCTCCGATGTCCTGGCCGCGTACCTCGACCAGGCCATCGGTACAGAGCACCAGGCGGTCGCCCGGTCGCACCCGGACGGTCGCGGTCTCGAAGGCGACACCGCCGACCCCGATCGGTGCCCCGGTCGGAAGCTCGATGAGTTCGGCCCTGCCATCCTCCGCGCGGACCAGCACGGGCGGGATGTGCCCGGCGTTGGCGATCTGGATCTCGGAACGGATCGGGTCGTAGACGGCGTAGAGACAGGTGGCCAGATACTGCTCACCGAGCCGCTGCGCCAGGTCGTCGAGATTGCGCAGCAGCTGGGACGGAGGCATCTCCATGGTCGCCATGGTCAAAACCGCGGTGCGCAACTGGCCCATCATCGCTGCGGAGTTGAGCCCGTGGCCCATGACGTCGCCAACCACGAGCGCGGTCCGCGAGCCGGGGAGTTTCACGGAGTCGAACCAGTCCCCGCCGACCCTGCCGAGCCGGGCCCCGGGCAGATAGCGCGTGGCGATGTCACAGCCGGCCATCCGCGCTTCGACCTGAGGCAGCATGCTGTCCTGGAGCGTCTCCGCGACGTTCTCCTGATAGGTGTACATACGGGCGTTGTCGAGCACGAGCCCGGCCCGTGCGGCGAGTTCGGCGCCGGTGGTTCGGTCGATGTCGTCAAAGGGCTCGCGGCCCGGCCGGCGCATCAGCACCATGAAGCCCAGGACCACGTCGCGGGCCTTCAACGGCACAATCAGCAGAGACCGGTTGTTGATCAGCGGGCGCAGGTCCCGCTTCTCGAACTCGCCGGAGATCCGGGCACTCAGCTCTTCACCGACATGAGGGACGAGGACCGGCTCACCCGTGACCATGCACTGGAAGAAGGGCGTGTGCTCGGGAAAGGCGATGGCCTCACCGACCGGCACGGTGTCGTCCCAGCGGCCCGGTTCGTCGTTGTGCTCGACCCACACCCGGTGCCAGACGGTGGTCACATCCGGCGGCCCGTCGGGGAAACCCTCACCTGCCAGCACGGCGGCGCGCAGATGGGTACCCGCGAAGTCGGTGAACCGTGGCACGGCAGCGCTTGTCACTTCACGGATGGTGCGTTCCAGATCGAGGGAGGTGCCGATCCGGCCGCTCACCTCGTTGAGGAATTCCAGTCGCTCACGGACCGCGGCGTATTCGAGGTCGAGCTCCGGACGCGGCGCCGCGAGTGGACGGGAACCCTCGTCGCCCTGGCCCCCGCCACTCGTGGCCCATCGACGGGCCGCGCGCCGCGGCACCCCCCAGTCCGGAGTGACCGGAACGCGGTCGCGCTGACTGAACTCCAGGATTGGATAGCCGAGTTCGAGGACCTGCGAGACGATCCCGGTCGCCTCGTGGACGCTCATGTTCGGCAGGATCTCGGGCAAGCGCCCGGCCAGGTCCTGGTAGCCCGGAAAGTCGGTGTGCAGCGCGAACGCCGGGGCGACGGTCTCGGCGTCCGGACCACCGCCCCCCTCGCTCCCCCTGAGCTGAGCGGCGTCGGCGGCGAGCACCAGCAGCCGCTCGGGACCGGGACCGACCAGCGGGTACGCCCACCACAGCACGTCGATACGGCCGCCCCGCGGCTCGTCGACCCGGGCCCGGCCCGCCGCCGGATAGGCGATGCTGCCGCTCAGCGAGGTGTCGAGTTCGGGGCCGAAATCGGAGTAGGCGCCGTCCGCCCCCTGCACCACGTCCTGTGCCAACGCCCCGGATACCGGGAGGAGTTCACTTGCCGCGCAGCCGACCGCTTCCTCCCTGCTGACACCGAAGAGTCGCCGGGCACCGGTCGACCAGTGGGACACAAGTCCTTCCGCGTCGACGACGACCACGGCGAGCGGCACGCGGCCAGCCGCGGCGTCCCGCGACTGTGGTGCCCTCTGCGGCGGTACACCAAGGTTCATGGGTGGAAGGCTCCTTCCCGGCCGCAAGGTTCTGCGGTTAGTAACCCCACCGTAAGGCCCCGGGCCCCGCGCACGCGGGGCATCGCCGGAATCGGCTCGCATGGGTGGTGCGCCCGGCGCGCACCGCGACGCGGGACCGGACGGTCCGTCAGTCTTCGTGCCCCAGCTGCAGATCACGCTCCGTACGGCCGCCACCGGCGACCTGGAGAACCGTGGCCACGGGCGGGTATCCCGCAGCGATCACGGTGTATTCGCCGGACGACAGATCAACGAATCGGAACGTGCCGTCCGGACCGGTGGTAAGGGTGTCCACGACATTGCCCGCTGCGTCGAGCAGCGTGACCCGCGCGTCCTCGACCGGTCGGCCGCCGCTCGCGCGTACCGTTCCGCGCAGCAGCGCCCCTCCTGCCAGTTCGATGTCCTGCCGTGTCTCACGCGCCGCCTGCACGCTGACCGGTAGTGCGGCGGGACGGAAGGCCGGGGCACTTCCGGCCAGGGTGTACTCGCCCGCCACCAGCTCCGAGATGACATAGCTGCCCTCGCGCCCGCTCCGGGTGCTCGCCACGACCTCGCCGCGCACGTCGGTGAGGGTTACGGCCGCGTCGCGCACGGGTGTCCCGTCGGCGTTGACCACCGACCCGGCCAGCCGCCCGGCGCCGCCGAGCACGACGTCGAGGTCGACCGGCCGCTCTCCGACGGTGACGCTGACGGCCTGCGGCTGGTGCCCGCCGGCCGCAGCGATCAGGACGTACGAGCCGGGCCCCGGCACGCTCAGCGCGTACCGCCCGTCCTCACCGCTCGCACCCCGCCCGATCTGGCGTCCGGTGATGTCGATCAGGGTGAGCGCGGCGCGCGGCACGGTGGAGCCGTCATGGTGCTGGACCGTCCCGCAGACCGGTACACCGGAGAGCTGGGACGGTGCTGCTGGAACACGCGCCGCGGGAACGGAGGTATCGGGTGCGGCTGCGGGGGCGTTGTGGGACACCAGCGGTTTCTCCTTGAGGAAGAAGGCGAAGAACAGGCCGAGCAGAAGCACCGGCACGAGGTAGAGGAAGATCCGCGGCATCGCATCCGTGTAGGCCTGGATGTAGCCGTCGCGCACCGCCGGCGGCATCGCGTGAACCAGCTGCGGGGTGATCGACTCGGGGTCGGGCAGGTGCGCGCCGGCCGGGATCCTCCGCGCGAGGGCGTCGGTGAGGCGGCCGGCGAAGAGCGTGCCGAAGACTGCCGCTCCGACGCTGCCGCCGATCTGCCTGAAGTAGTTGTTGGCGCTGGTCGCCGTGCCGAGGTCACCGGGGGGTACGGAATTCTGCACGGCCAGCACCAGGACCGGCATGATCAGGCCGATGCCCGTGCCGAGGACGGCCATCCAGATGCTGTACTCGAGCCGCGGGGTGTCCGTCTGCAGCCGCGACAGCAGCCACATGCCGACCGCCGAGACCGCGCTGCCTGCCACCGGATACAGCTTGTAGCGTCCGGTGCGGCTGATCAGCTGCCCGGATACGACGGACGCGACGACAACGCCACCCATCATCGGCAGCATCAGCAGCCCCGATTCGGTGGCGCTGGCCCCGTCGACCATCTGCAGAAACGTCGGCAGATAGCTGGCAGCGCCGAAGAGCGCCACGCCCACGACCGCGCCGACCAGCGCGGTCACGTTGAAGACGGAGTCGCGGAACAGCCTCAGCGGGATGATCGGTTCGGGCGCGAAGTGCTCGACGACGACGAAGAGCAGGGCTGACACGAGCGCGCCCGCTCCCAGCCCGATGATGGTCCGCGAGCCCCACGGGTACTCGGTGCCGCCCCAACTGGTCAGCAGAACGAGGCAGGTTGACGCGGAGGCGAGCAGCATCGCGCCGAGCACGTCGAGGCGTGGCTTGGCGGTGGGCCGGGGAAGCTTCAGTACGAGGGCGATCACGGCCAGGGTGACCAGTCCGAACGGGACGTTGATGTAGAAGCACCAGCGCCAGGACGCGTGGTCGGTGAAGAATCCGCCGATCAACGGGCCCGCGACGGAGGCGAGTCCGAAGGCCGCGCCGATCAGCCCCATGAACCGGCCGCGCTCCCGCGGCGGCACCACGTCCGCGATGATCGCCTGTACGCCGATCATGAGACCGCCGCCGCCGACACCCTGGACCGCCCGGAAGGCGATCAGCTCATCCATGGTCCTGGACCAGCCGGCCAGCGCCGAACCGCAGATGAACACGACGATCGCGAAGAGGAAGATGCTCTTGCGCCCGAAGAGATCGCCGAGCTTGCCGTAGACGGGCAGGCCGATGGTGGAGGCGAGGAGATAGGCGGTGACCGCCCAGGACATCCTGTCCAGGCCGTGCAGCTCGCCGACGATCTTGGGCAGCGCGGTGGCCACGATCATCTGGTCCAGGGCCGCGAGCAGCAGAGTCAGCATCAGGCCGACGAAGACCATCCGCACCCGGCGCGGGTCGAGTTCGCCCTGCTCCACCGGCGGCAACGTGGCGGTGGCTGCGACCTGTTCCGTCCCGGTCCGCGGCCTCTGCGGCGGCCCGTCCTGCACCAGAGTGATCCCACCCACGTACTGCTCCCCTCGTCGCGCCTGCGCCGCCCTTTTCTCGCATTCGGCGACAAGGGGTGCAAGCGCGACGATTGGCGCGCCAGGCGCACGCCGGGGGCTTCAGTGCCGGTGGGAGCCCCTACGGCGTACAACTACGCCGTACGAAAAACCACTCGAACCGGTGAGCATGAACTCCCCCCGGCACCCGGCGAAGAGCCGGCGGACGGTCATCCCGCGACCCGGGCGGCGAGCTTGTCCAGGACCGCGTCGTAGATGCGGCCGAGCCCCTTGGGCGCGAAGGTCCTCTCGAAGAATCCGCCGATGCCGCCGGCGCCGTTCCAGACGGTGGAGACCACCACCTTGGACTTCCCCTCCCCGGCGGGGGTGACGGTCCAGGTGGTGACCATCGATGAGTTGCGGTCCTTCTCGACGAGCTGTCCGTCCGTGGGCTCGGACACGTCGAGCAGGCAGTCGCGGATGCGCTTGCTGGTGGCCTGGAGCTTCCAGTGCACGAGAGTGCCCGCGCCGTCGCCGCCCTCCCTGACCTCGTACTCGCTGAAGTGCTCGGGCAGCAGCTCGGCCCGCGTACCGCTGTAGTCGGCCAGCGCGTCGAACACCGTCTCCGCATCCGCCGCGATGATCCGCTCCGTGGTGGCCTCTACCTGCGCCATACCAGTTCCTCCAGCTGTCGTTCTTCGGTCGGTGTGATGAACCGCGTGATGAGCCAATCACCTCGGGTGGCGGCACGGAAATCCGGGTTGCACAAGCGATGGGAACAGGTGTTCTATTCACGGGTACCGTGCTACCTAGGAGGCACCATGCGCTGGGACCAGCTGACGGAGAACGCCGGGAACGACGGGGACGCCGCACCCCGGGGGAACCCCGCGCTCTTCGGTGCGGACGCGGTGACCACCCGCACGTTCGACACCCCCGAGTTCCGCGGGATCACCTTCCACGAGGTGCGCGCCCGGTCGATCGTGAACCGGGTACCCGGCGCCTCACGCATGCCGTTCGAATGGACGGTCAACCCGTACCGCGGATGCAGTCACGCGTGCGTCTACTGTTTCGCCCGCCGCACCCACAGCTATCTGGACCTCGACACCGGGCTGGGCTTCGACTCGCAGATCGTCGTCAAGATCAACGCCCCTGAGCTGCTGCGCAGCAAGCTCGGCTCCCGGCAGTGGCAGGGCGCGCATATCGCGATGGGGACCAACGTCGACTGCTACCAGCGCGCCGAGGGCCGTTACCAGCTGATGCCCGGCATCATCACGGCGCTCCGTGACCGGGCGAACCCCTTCTCCATCCTGACCAAGGGGACTCTGATCCTGCGGGACCTCGAACTGCTGCGGCAGGCGGCCGAGGTCACCGACGTCGGCGTCTGCGTCTCGGTCGGTTTCGTGGACGAGACTCTCTGGCGCACCGTCGAGCCTGGCACCCCCTCACCCGGGCGACGGCTCGATGCCGTGCGGACCCTCACCGAGGCCGGCATCGGATGCGGCGTGCTGATGGCCCCGGTGATCCCCTTCATCGGCGACCATCCGGACCAGTTGCGTGCGACGGTCCGGGCCATCGCGGCCGCCGGGGCGACCTCGGTGACACCGCTGGTGCTGCATCTGCGGCCGGGAGCGAGGGAGTGGTTCATGGCCTGGCTCGGGCACCATCATCCGCATCTTGTGCGGCGCTACGAACGGCTGTATGCCGAGGGGGCGTACGCGCCGAAGTGGTACCAGCGGCGGATCACCGGCCACGTGCATCAGCTGGCGGCCGAATACGGCATCGGCCCGGCGCAGCGCGGCACCCCGCGCCGCGTCCCGGTACCTCGGGAGCCGGAGCTCGCCGAGCCCACCCAGCTCACCCTGCTCTGAGCCGCCCGGCGGACCGCCGCCGGGTACGGGGTGGCGATGATGGCCGCATGACGACGCGGCTCGGGCAGGGTGGCCCGGCACATCCGCCCACGCACATCAGGGACATGACGGTCGACGACTGCGAGGCTGTGGCGAACGTGCGGGTCCGGGGCTGGCAGCACGCTTACGCCGGGCTCGTACCGCAGTCCCATCTCGACGTCATGGACGCGGCGCAGGACGCGGTCCTGCGCCGCGCACGCTTCGCCGACGATGCCGGACGGTCCGTCAGTGTGGTCGCCGAGCGGGACGGTTCGGTGATCGGCTGGGCCTGCTGCGGGCCGCATCGCGCCGATGTCCGGCACACCGGCGGCGGCGAGGTGTACGCCCTCTACGTGCTGCCCGAGCACCTCTCCACCGGTGCGGGCCGCGCGCTGATGGCCGAGATGATCGCCCGTGCCTCCGGCCTGGGCCATCGGGTCCTGCGTCTGTGGGTGCTCGCGGAGAACCACCGGGCACGGCGCTTCTACGAGAAGGCCGGCTTTCTGCCCGACGGCGCCGAAGCGTCCTTCGGCGTGGGCTGTGCGTCCGTGCCCGAGGTGCGCTACGCGATGCGGATCAGCGCCTCCGACGCTGCGGCGGCCAACCGCGGATGACCGAGGGCGGCTTCGAGCACCGGCCGGGCCCGCGGATCACCGAGCACCCCCAGACCGTCCACACACCCCAGAGCCACCCGCCAGTACGGGTCGTCCGGCGCGAGCAGCCGCTCCAGCGTGCGGATCAGCGCGGGCACCGACTCGGGCGCCCGCAGCTGCGCCAGGAGCCGCACCGGATGCAGCGCGTAGGCGGTCCGCAGACTGTTTGTCGCCAGGGCCGCCGCGGCGCGCGCGGTGCGCGGGTCGTTCAGTGCGGCAAGGGCATGCGCCGCGGAGACACAGCGCTCCGGGTCCCGGTGATTGAGCAGCAGCACCAGAGTCTCGAAGGCCCTGCGGTCCCCGGCGCAGCCGAGCCGGAACGCGGCGCACTCGCGCGCCCAGAGGGGCTGCCCGGCCGCGGTGAGAACCGTCGCCAGTTCCTCGATGTCCTCGGTGGTGGTCAGCCGCCGGTACTCGTCCGAACCGTGCGATTCATCGTGCAGCCGGTCCGTGAGCGACCGTAACTCTTCGTCCATGCGGAGAGCCTAGAGCGGCGGACCGGGGCGTGTCCGGGAGCGATCCAGATCACAGCCGGCCAGGTCTGGCGCGCTCGTTACTCGCCAGTTACTCTCAAGTGAGCGGGTCACTCCCCGCTGGCACCACCCTCAGGGCGGCCTGGTGACGCAGCCGCCACGAGTGTTCGTCGGTTCAGTACTGCCTGTACGACGTGGCCCCGGGACCGGGCCCGTCGGCCCTTTCACCACGACACCTCACGCCCGGACCGCCCCGGCGTACCCCCGGGTACGGCCGCGCTCCGTGCGCCCCTCAGTCGTCACTCATCCCTGGAGTCCCGTGATGGACACCCCTCTCCACACCATCGCCGTGGTCGGCCTCGGCACCATGGGCACCGGCATCGCCGAGGTCCTGGCCCACGCCGGACGCGAGGTCATCGGTATCGACATCAGCGCCGCGGCGACGCGGCACGCCGTCACCACCCTGGAGGCATCCACCGCCCGTTCCGTGCTGCGCGAGCGCTTCTCCGAGCAGGAACGGCAGAACATCCTCGCGCGGTTCCGTACCTTCTCCGATCTGCAGGCGGCGGCCGACGCCGATCTCGTCATCGAGGTCGCGCCGGAGTCCTACGAGACCAAGCAGCAGATCTTCCGGGCACTCGACGCGATCGTGCGGCCCACGGCGATCCTGGCCACGGGGACCAACGCTCTCTCGGTGACCCGTCTTGCCGCGGACACCGCGCACCCCGAGCGGGTCCTCGGCCTCCACTTCTTCAACCCGGCGCCGGCCATGAAGCTGGTCGAGGTCGTCTCCTCGGTGCTCACCGCGCCGCCGGCCATCGAAGCGGTCACCGCTCTCGCGCGAGAGCTCGGCAAGGAGCCCGTCGCGGTCGGCGACCGCCCCGGTTTCGTCGCCGACGGGCTGCTCTTCGGCTATCTCAACCAGGCAGCCGCGATGTACGAGGCCAAGTACGCCTCCCGGGAGGACATCGACGCGGCGATGCGGCTCGGCTGCGGTCTCCCGATGGGACCGCTCGCGCTGCTCGACCTGATCGGCACGGACACCGCCCGTACCGTCCTCGAGGCGATGTACTCCGCTTCGAAGGACCGGCTGCACGCACCCGCGCCGATCCTCAAGCAGCTCAGCGATGCCGGGCTGCACGGCCGCAAGACCGGCCGCGGCTTCTACACGTACGACGCGCCGGAGAGCGCGACCGTGGTCGCCGACGCCCTCACCCCGCTCGACGGCGAGGGGACCGTCACCGGACGCCGGGTCGAATCGGTGGGTGTCGCGGGGTCGGGGACCATGGCGTCGGGCATCGCCGAGGTGTTCGCCAAGGCCGGTTACCAGGTGGTGCTCGCAGCCCGCAGTCCGGAGAAGGCCGAAACCGCCAAGTCCCGTATCGCCAAGTCGCTTTCCCGCTCTGTCGACAAGGGCAGGATCACCGCGGAGGCCCGCGACGAGACACTGGCCCGGATCACTCCGGCCGGTTCGCTGGACGCCTTCGCCGATGTCGATCTGGCCGTCGAGGCGGTCGCCGAGGACCTGGCCGTCAAGCAGCAGCTCTTCGAGACGCTCGACAAGGTGTGCAAGGAGGGCGCGGTACTCGCCACCACGACGTCATCGCTGCCGGTCATCGCCTGTGCGCGCGCCACCACACGTCCCCAGGACGTCATCGGGATGCATTTCTTCAACCCGGCGCCCGCGATGAAGCTGGTCGAGGTGGTGCGCACCGTCCTCACGTCGGACGACGTCCACGCCACGGTGCGCGAGGTCTGCGCCAAGGTCCGCAAGCACCCCGTGGACTGCGGTGACCGGGCCGGGTTCATCGTGAACGCGCTGCTCTTCCCGTACCTCAACAACGCGATCAAGATGGTCGAGGAGCACTACGCGACCCTCGACGACATCGACGCCGCGATGAAGCTGGGCGGCGGATACCCGATGGGCCCCTTCGAGCTGCTCGACGTGGTCGGGCTCGATGTCTCGCTGGCCATCGAGCGGGTGCTGCACCGCGAGTTCCGCGACCCGGGTCTGGCTCCGGCCCCACTGCTCGAACACCTTGTCGCGGCGGGCTGCCTCGGCCGCAAGACCGGGCGCGGATTCCGCGAGTATGCCCGGCGCTGATCCGCGCGGGGACTGGGGCGGGCTGCTGGAACCCGGCAGCGGCTCGCCCCCGCAGGCGCATCCTGCTGCGCAGATGCAGTACGTTCGGACCATGCCCCAGCCCAGTGGCCCCGCACGGCGCCCCGTCCGCAAGAAGGCGTCGCCGGACGCCCCGGAGACCGCGGCGGGCAGCCGCGCCGCCGCACAGCGGCTGAAGATGCGCCGGGAGCTGGCGTCGGCCGCGATGGAGCTGTTCGCCGCCAAGGGGTACGAGGCGACCACCGTCGACGAGATCGCGGCGCGGGCCGGAGTGGCCCGCCGGACCTTCTTCCGCCACTTCCGGTCCAAGGAAGAGGCCATTTTCCCGGACCACGACGACACCCTGGTCAGGGCCGAGGCGGTGCTCAACGCGGCACCCCAGCACGAGCACCCGCTGGACACGGTGTGCCGGGGCATCAAAGAGGTCATGCGGATGTACGCGTCGTCTCCCGCGGTCTCGGTGGCCCGCTACCAACTGACCCGTGAGGTACCGACCCTCCGCGAGGCCGAGATCGCTTCGGTGGCCCGTTACGAGCGGCTGTTCACCCGCTATCTGCTGGGCCACTTCGACGAGCACGACCAGCACGACGGCAATGACGACCCGCTGCTCGCCGAAGTGGCGGCGTCCGCGGTGGTCACCGCGCACAACCATGTGCTGCGCCGCTGGCTGCGGGCCGACGGCCAGGGCGACGTGGAGACCCAGCTCGACCACGCCTTCGCCATCGTCAGGGACACGTTCGGCACCGGGATAGGCGCCGGCCGCACTGCTGAGCACAGGCCGGCCGCGACCGCGAAGAGCAACGGCGAGGTGCTGGTGACGGTGGCGCGTACCGACGCCCCGCTCGACGAGGTCATGCGCACCATCGAGCAGGCACTGCGCAGGCACTGACCGCATCCACCTGACTCCTCAACGCGACGGCCGCCCCCCAGGGGCGGCCGTTTTTGCTCATGCGTGACCACCGGATGACAACTGCGCGAATTTGTTGGCACTCAGTGTCTTGCGGCTTGGCACGGGGTGCCATACGTTGAAGGTGTCCGGGCGGCCGGCGTGCAGAAACCTTTCGTACGCCGGCTGTCCCCGAAGACCACGTGTCTTCGCGCCCGGGCGCCTGCGTCACAGGCACTCCACGCGCCCCACCACGGCGCGGCCGATTCCCGTTTTCCGCCGAACCGACGGCACACCTCCACATCAGCATCGACGCTCCCCCCGGAGCGTTCCGTCAGCGCTTCCCCGAGCTCCCGGCGTCTCCCGCTCCCGGCCCAGAACCGGAGGGGGATACCACCGCGAGCGAGGGAGCCCCCACCCGCCGGAGGCAGAACCGTGAAGGAAATCCTGGACGCGATCCAGTCGCGGACAAACACAGACAGCGGCTCCGCCGCCACGGCCGAGGACTTCGCCGCCCTGGCCCTCCCCGAGTCCTACCGCGCGGTGACCGTGCACAAGGACGAGGCCGAGATGTTCGCCGGCGTCGCCAGCCGTGACAAGGACCCCCGCAAGTCGCTCCACGTCGAGGACGTGCCGGTGCCGGAGCTCGGGCCCGGCGAGGCCCTGGTGGCCGTCATGGCCAGCTCGGTGAACTACAACTCGGTCTGGACCTCGATCTTCGAGCCCGTGTCGACCTTCGGTTTCCTGGAGCGCTACGGACGGCTCAGCGACCTCACCAAGCGCCACGACCTGCCGTACCACGTCATCGGCTCCGACCTGGCGGGCGTCGTGCTGCGCACCGGGCCTGGCGTCAACGCCTGGAAGCCGGGCGACGAGGTCGTGGCGCACTGTCTCTCGGTCGAGCTGGAGAGCTCGGACGGCCACAACGACACGATGCTCGACCCCGAGCAGCGCATCTGGGGCTTCGAGACCAACTTCGGCGGCCTCGCCGAGATCGCTCTCGTCAAGTCCAACCAGTTGATGCCCAAGCCGGGCCACCTCAGCTGGGAGGAGGCGGCGGCGCCCGGACTGGTCAACTCCACCGCCTACCGCCAGCTGGTCTCGCGCAACGGCGCGGGCATGAAGCAGGGTGACAACGTGCTGATCTGGGGCGCCAGTGGCGGCCTCGGCTCGTACGCCACCCAGTTCGCACTGGCCGGCGGCGCCAACCCGATCTGTGTCGTCTCGAGCGACCAGAAGGCGGACATCTGCCGGAAGATGGGCGCGGATGCGGTCATCGACCGCAATGCGGAGGGCTACAAGTTCTGGAAGGACGAGCACAACCAGGACCCGCGCGAGTGGAAGCGGTTCGGCAAGCGCATCCGTGAGCTGACCGGCGGCGAGGACGTGGACATCGTCTTCGAGCACCCCGGCCGCGAGACCTTCGGAGCCTCCGTCTACGTCACCCGCAAGGGCGGCACGATCGTCACCTGCGCCTCGACGTCCGGCTACAACCACGAGTACGACAACCGCTACCTGTGGATGTCGCTGAAGAGGATCGTGGGCTCGCACTTCGCCAACTACCGCGAGGCGTGGGAGGCCAACCGCCTGGTGGCCAAGGGCAAGATCCACCCGACGCTGTCCAAGGTGTACTCGCTCGACGACACCGGCCAGGCCGCCCACGACGTCCACCGCAACGTCCACCAGGGCAAGGTCGGCGTGCTGGCGCTCTCGCCCGAGGAAGGTCTGGGCGTGCGTGACCCGGAGCTGCGCGAGAAGCACATCGACGCCATCAACCGCTTCCGGAACGTCTGAGGTCTCCCCGATGACTGAACGGCACAAGGACCGTCCCTGGCTCATGCGGACGTACGCCGGCCATTCCACGGCCGAGGCGTCCAACGAGCTGTACCGGCGCAACCTCGCCAAGGGCCAGACGGGTCTCTCGGTCGCCTTCGACCTGCCGACCCAGACCGGCTACGACCCCGACCATGTCCTCGCCCGCGGCGAGGTGGGCCGGGTCGGGGTCCCGGTGTCCCATCTCGGTGACATGCGGCGGCTGTTCCAGGACATCCCGCTGGAACAGATGAACACCTCCATGACCATCAACGCCACCGCCATGTGGCTGCTGGCGCTGTATCAGGTGGTGGCCGAGGAGCAGGGCGCGGACCCCGGCAAGCTCCAGGGGACGACGCAGAACGACATCGTCAAGGAGTATCTGTCGCGCGGGACCCATGTGTTCCCGCCGGGACCGAGCCTCCGGCTGACCACCGACATGATCACGTACACGGTGGCCGGCATCCCCAAGTGGAACCCGATCAACATCTGCAGCTACCACCTGCAGGAGGCGGGCGCCACGCCGGTCCAGGAGATCGCGTACGCGATGTCCACGGCGATCGCCGTGCTGGACGCGGTCCGCGACTCGGGACAGGTGCCGCCCGAGAAGTTCGACGCGGTCGTGGCCAGGATCTCCTTCTTCGTCAACGCGGGCGTCCGCTTCGTCGAGGAAATGTGCAAGATGCGCGCCTTCGGCCGCATCTGGGACCAGGTGACGCGTGAGCGGTACGGCATCAGTGACCCCAAGCACCGCCGGTTCCGCTACGGCGTCCAGGTCAACTCGCTCGGTCTGACCGAGGCCCAGCCGGAGAACAACGTCCAGCGCATCGTGCTGGAGATGCTGGCCGTCACGCTCTCCAAGGACGCCCGTGCGCGTGCCGTGCAGCTGCCCGCCTGGAACGAGGCGCTGGGGCTCCCCCGCCCCTGGGACCAGCAGTGGTCGCTGCGCATCCAGCAGGTCCTCGCGATGGAGAGCGACCTGCTGGAGTACGAGGACATCTTCGACGGGTCACACGTCATCGAGGCCAAGGTCGCTTCGCTGGTCGAGGAGTCCCTGGCGGAGATCGACCGCATCCAGCAGATGGGCGGCGCGATGGCCGCCGTCGAGTCGGGCTATCTCAAGTCCGAGCTGGTCTCGTCCCATGCCGAGCGACGGGCCCGTATCGAGGCCGGCGACGAGAAGATCGTCGGCGTCAACTGCTACGAGTCCACGGAGCCCAACCCGCTCACCGCCGACCTCGACACGGCGATCATGACGGTCGACCCGGCGAACGAAGCACGGGTCGTGGCCGCGCTGCACACCTGGCGCGACAACCGGGACGAGGCCCGCGCGCAAGAGGCCCTGGCCGTCCTGAAGGCGACCGCGGCGGGCGACGGCAACCTCTTCGAGGCGACCGTCTCCTGCGCCCGTGCGGGTGTCACCACAGGTGAGTGGTCCTGGGCGTTGCGCGATGTCTTCGGCGAGTTCCGTGCGCCCACCGGGGTGAGCAGCGCCCCGGTGGCGGTCACCGCGGAGGAGGGCACGCCACTCGCCGCCGTACGGGCCGCGGTGACCCGCACGGCCGGCGAACTCGGCAGCGGGCGGCTCCGGCTCCTCGTCGGCAAGCCCGGCCTGGACGGGCACTCCAACGGCGCCGAGCAGATCGCGGTACGCGCCCGTGACGCCGGCTTCGAAGTGGTCTACCAGGGCATTCGGCTGACACCGGAGGAGATTGTCGGTGCCGCGCTCGCCGAGGACGTGCACTGCGTGGGCCTGTCGATCCTCTCCGGATCCCACGCCGAACTGGTGCCGGACGTGCTGGAACGCCTCCGCGAGGCGGGCGCTTCCGACATTCCGGTGATCGTCGGGGGGATCATTCCCAACGCCGACGCCACCGCGCTCAAGGAGGCCGGCGTCGCCGCCGTCTTCACCCCGAAGGACTTCGGTATCACTGAGATCATCGGTCGTATCGTCGAAGTGATCCGGAAAGCGAACAAGCTCGACCCTCTGGAGGTCCCCGCATGACCGCGCCCGTAGAGCCCGTAGCCGCCGTGAACCGTCTGCGCCCGCGGCGCTCCTGTCTCGCCGTACCCGGATCCAACCCGCGCTTCCTCGAGAAGGCCCAGGGTCTCCCGGCCGACCAGGTCTTCCTCGATCTGGAGGACGCCTGCGCCCCGCTCGCGAAGGAAGGCGCACGGCACACCATCGTCGAGGCGCTGAACCAGGGAGACTGGACGGGCAAGACCCGGGTCGTACGGGTCAACGACTGGACCACGCACTGGACCTACCGCGACGTCATCACGGTCGTCGAGGGCGCCGGCCAGAATCTCGACTGCATCATGCTGCCCAAGGTCCAGGACGCCCAGCAGGTCGTCGCTCTCGATCTGCTGCTCACCCAGATCGAGAAGACCATGGGCTTCGAGGTCGGGAAGATCGGCATCGAGGCGCAGATCGAGAACGCCAAGGGCCTGGTCAACGTCAATGAGATCGCGGCGGCCTCGCGCCGTACCGAGACCATCATCTTCGGCCCGGCCGACTTCATGGCGTCGATCAACATGAAGACCCTGGTAGTGGGCGAGCAGCCGCCCGGCTACGGCGCCGACGCGTACCACTACATCCTGATGAAGATCCTGATGGCGGCCCGTACCTACGACCTCCAGGCGATCGACGGGCCCTACCTGCAGATCCGGAACGTCGACGGCTACCGCGAGGTCGCCAAGCGGGCGGCGGCGCTCGGCTTCGACGGCAAATGGGTGCTGCACCCGGGACAGGTCGACGCATCGAACGAGATCTTCTCGCCGTCCCAGGAGGACTACGACCACGCCGAGATGATTCTCGACGCGTACGACTGGTGCACCTCCGAGGCGGGCGGGAAGAAGGGCTCCGCGATGCTCGGCGACGAGATGATCGACGAGGCCAGCCGCAAGATGGCCCTGGTCATCTCCGGCAAGGGCCGGGCCGCCGGTATGCAGCGCACGTCCAAGTTCGAAGCCCCGGAGGCATAAGCGATGCAGTTCGGACGTACCTACGAGGAGTTCGAGGTCGGCGCGGTCTACAAGCACTGGCCGGGAAAGACCGTCACGGAATACGACGATCATCTTTTCTGCCTGCTGACCATGAATCACCATCCCCTCCACATGGACAGCAACTATGCGGAGAAGACCACCGATTTCGGCAAGAACGTCGTGGTGGGGAACTACATCTACTCCCTGCTGCTCGGCATGTCGGTGCCGGACGTCTCGGGCAAGGCCATCGCCAACCTCGAGGTCGAATCGCTGAAGCACATCGCGCCGACCTTCCACGGCGACACCATCTACGGCGAGACGACCGTCATCGACAAGACTCCGTCACGCTCCAAGAGCGACCGGGGAATCGTGTACGTGGAGACCAAGGGCTACAAGCAGGACGGCACCGTCGTCTGTGTGTTCCGCCGCAAGGTGATGGTCCCGACCGAGGCGTACATCAAGGAGCGCGGGGGCGAGCAGCCCGGCCGTCCGACACCCGCCAGTTAGGGCGTCCCAGAAGTCCCACCGCGTGCAACCCACTGCGTGAAGTCACAGGAGAAGCAGTCATGAGCCGACTCGCCCAGACCCACGGTCTCACCGATGTCCAGCAGGAAATCCTGGCCACTGTCCGGGACTTCGTCGACAAGGAGATCCTGCCGGTCGCGACCGAGCTGGAGCACCGCGACGAGTACCCGGCCCAGATCGTCGAGGGCCTCAAGGAGCTCGGCCTGTTCGGGCTGATGATCCCCGAGGAGTACGGGGGCCTGGGTGAGTCCCTTCTCACATACGCGCTCTGCGTCGAGGAGATCGCCCGCGGGTGGATGTCGGTGTCCGGCATCATCAACACCCACTTCATCGTGGCGTACATGCTCAAGCAGCACGGCACGCAGGAGCAGAAGGACACCTTCCTGCCGCGCATGGCGCTCGGCGAGGTCCGGGGCGCCTTCTCGATGTCGGAGCCCGCGCTCGGCTCGGACGTCTCGGCGATCACGTCCAAGGGTGTGAAGGACGGCGAGGAGTACGTACTCAACGGCCAGAAGATGTGGCTGACCAACGGCGGCACCTCCTCACTGGTCGCCGTGCTGTGCCGCAGTGACGAGGGTCACCCCGAGGGAACGGCCCCGCACAAGTCGATGACGACCTTCCTGGTCGAGAAGGAGCCGGGCTTCGGCGAGGTCCGCCCCGGTCTCACCATCCCCGGCAAGATCGACAAGATGGGCTACAAGGGGGTTGACACCACCGAGCTGATCATGGATGGACTGCGAATTCCGGCCAATCGCGTACTTGGTGGTGTTACGGGCCGAGGGTTTTACCAAATGATGGACGGAGTGGAGGTCGGCCGCGTCAATGTGGCAGCTCGTGGCTGCGGCGTCGCGCAACGTGCCTTCGAACTGGGTATTGGTTACGCACAGCAGCGGCACACCTTCGGTAAGCAGATCGCCCAGCACCAGGCCATTCAGTTCAAGCTGTCCGAAATGGCTACCAAGGTGGAAGCCGCGCATGCAATGATGGTCAATGCGGCACGCAAAAAGGACTCCGGGGAACGAAACGACCTCGAAGCAGGGATGGCCAAGTACCTGGCCTCCGAGTACTGCAAAGAGGTGGTGGAGGACGCCTTCCGAATCCACGGTGGATACGGGTTCTCCAAGGAGTACGAGATCGAGCGGCTCTACCGCGAGGCCCCGATGCTGCTGATCGGCGAAGGTACCGCCGAGATCCAGAAAATGATCATTGGCCGACGACTCCTCGAAGAGTACCGATTCCAGGGCTGATTGTCCGATTCAGGGCGGTATAGCAGCGAAGAAGATCACACCCAGTTATCATCTTCAGTCTGCCGACTCGGCTTCCTGGCTTGCCCAGTTGTGGTCCACAACCGATAGCATCGCCCGAAAGCCGCCGTCCCCCGTTACTGCGCGGCATCATCCGCTACGAAGGTCATTCATGCCCCACAGCCAAACCTCTGCACCACGCGGCCGCGTCCGTCTCGCGCGCGGAGCATCGCCGTGGCTTCTGCCGACTGTCGCGACAGCCGCTCTCAGCCTGGCCCGGGCCCGCAGATCCGGCCGCTGGGCGGCTGCCGCCGTGCCCACCACCGCTCTCGCGGCGGGCATGCTGTGGTTCTTCCGTGATCCCGAGCGCGAGATCGCGCAGGGCCGGGTCATCTCCCCGGCCGACGGTGTTGTGCAGAGCGTCATGCCGTGGAAGGACGGGCGCACCCGCGTCGCGATCTTCATGAGCCCGCTGAACGTCCACGTGAACCGTGCGCCACTGGCCGGCACGGTGACGTCGGTCGAGCACATCCCCGGCGGTTTCGTCCCGGCGTTCAACAAGGAGAGCGAGAACAACGAGCGCGTTGTCTGGCACTTCGACACCGAGCTCGGCGACATCGAGATGGTGCAGATCGCCGGCGCCGTGGCACGGCGCATCGTGCCGTATCTCCCGCAGGGTACGAAGGTGGACCAGGGCGAGCGGATCGGCCTGATCCGCTTCGGCTCCCGTGTCGACATCTACCTTCCGGAAGGTATCGATGTCGCGGTCGAGGTCGGCCAGACCACCACCGCGGGGGTGACTCGAATTGACCGTGATTGATCCGGACACGCAGACCGGCTGGGTCCCCGGGGCCGAGGACGAGGACGACGCCGAGGACATGCCGCTCTCACTGCGGTTGTCGATAGCGGACACCCTCACTCTCGGTAACGCCACGTGCGGTTTCATGGCGGTGTACTTCACCACCACCGGGATCCTCATCCCGCATCTCCAGGGCAGCCAGGAGACGGGCATGGCGCGGCACTCAGCCGCGACCGCGGTGATCCTGATGCTGATGGCAGCCATCTTCGACCTCTGTGACGGGCTCGTGGCGCGCAAGCTCCGCAGCTCGCCGATGGGCGCGGAGCTGGACAACCTCTCCGACCTGATCAGCTTCGGGCTCGCCCCGGCGTATTTCGTACTGGTGTACGGAATGGTCGCGGACGACGCCCATCAGCGGGTTGCCGCCGTGGCTGCGATCGTGGTGCTGCTGGCGGTGGTGCTGAGGCTTGCGCGGTTCTCCTGCGTGACCTTGAAGGACGGCATGTTCCAGGGCATGCCGAGCCCCTTCGGGGCCCTGACGGTCGTCTCGATCGTGCTGCTCGAGCTGCCGTTCGTGCCGACGCTGCTGGCCGTCATCGGCGTCGCGTGGCTGATGGTGAGCCGGGTCGAGTACCCGAAGCCGCGGGGCATCCTCGCGGTGGGGATGCTCAGCTGGATCGTGGGCGCCATGGGGCTGCTCGCCGCCTGGGCGTTCGACGCGCCGGGCGGACAGCTGCTGCTGCAGACCGGCTGCGCGCTCCAGGTGGTCATGGGCGCGGTCATCCCGCTCTTCGCCACCGCGCGCCGGGTGAACACCTTCCGGGGCAACCGCCGGGAGGCGCGTACGGCGCAACTGCCGTAGCGCATCCGAGCACAACCGAGGGCCCCGAGTGCTGAGCACTCGGGGCCCTCGGTTTTCCCTGCCGGAACCGGCCTAGCGGCTCGTCGGGGGGATAGCGGCCGGCGCCGCCGCGAAGACACGCTCCAGGAGTCCGGCCAGCGTGGCGCGGTCGTCCTCGTCGAGCGTGGCCAGGCCGTCCAGCGTGAGGTGCATCTTCGCGCGGATCGCGTCGATGATGCGCTCGCCCTCGTCGGTGAGCACCACATTCTTGACCCGCCGGTCGGTGGGACTGGGCTCGCGGCGCACGAGGCCGCGCTTCTCCAGCCTGTCGATGATTCCGGTCATGTTGGAGGCGTCGCAGGAGAGGGTCGTGGCGAGGGCCCGCATCGCGGAAGGCCCGCGGCGCAGCACCGTGAGCGTCTTGCCCTGGCTGGCCGTGAGGCCTTCGGTGGCGGCGGCGACGGTGAAGTCGCCGTAGTAGACGCCCAGGGACACCGAGAGGAGCTCCATGAGCTGGGCCGTGCCGGCCCTGGGATTTCCTGGCATGTGATGCACCTTACTCCAGGAAAGTTGACGATCTCAAACATTGATGTTTACGGTCTCCCCATTGCTTGAAGTTCTCAAGCATCAAGGTCCTCAAGTAGTGGGAAGAGTTTCCGTGACTGACGCACAGCACGCGGTGGCCCCGCGGCCCGCCGGGAAGCCCGGACAGACCGCGGTCGTCCTGGTGCTCGGGCTCGCCGCCATGGTGGTCTCGATGATGCAGACCCTGGTCGTCCCGATCCTGGGGATCATGCAGACCGATCTCGGCACCAGCACCGCGAACATCAGCTGGGTGACCACGGCCACGCTGCTCTCTGCTGCCGTCTTCACCCCACTGCTCGGCCGTTTCGGCGACCAGCACGGCAAGAAGCCCACCCTCGTCGGCGTACTCCTCGTCATGATCGCCGGTTCGGTGCTCGCCGCCACCACGACATCCCTGACCTGGCTCCTCGTCGGCCGGGTGATGCAGGGAGCGGCCACCGCGATCTTCCCGCTCGCCCTGTCCGTACTGCGTGAGGAGATCAAGCCGGAGAAGCTGCACGGAGCCATGGCGCTGGTGAGTGGCACGCTGGCCTTCGGCAGCGGACTCGCTCTGGTCGGCGCCGGGCTCCTCACCCAGGGGGCGGACCCCGACTATCACCGGGTGTTCTGGCTGGCCGTGGGACTCGCTGTGGTGGCGCTGGCCGGCGTGCTGTTCGCCGTGCCCGCCTCCCGTGCGAAGTCGGGCGGACGCACCGACTGGCTGGGCGCGCTCGCCCTCGCTGCCCTGCTGGTCCTGCTGCTGCTGCCCATCTCGCAGGGCCACGAGTGGGGCTGGACCTCCGGACGAACGCTCGGCGCGTTCGTCGGCGCCGTCGCCATGACGGCGGTGTGGGTGTTCACCGAGCTCCGGGTCGGTGAACCGATGGTGGACATGAAGATGTTCGCCCACCGCCCCGTTCTCTTCACCAACCTGGCCGGCCTGCTGCTGGGCTTCGCGATGTTCTCCCAGTTCATCGGGGTCTCGTACCTGGTACAGATGCCCGAGAAGATCACCGGTTACGGCTTCGGGGCCTCGGTGCTCGGCGCGTCGGTGGTCTATCTGCTGCCCACCACGCTGGTCTCACTCGTCGGCGCACAGTTCGGCGGGCTGCTGGTACGCCGGATCGGAGCGCGCTTCACTCTCGCGGCGGGGGCCTGCTTCGGGGTGATCGGCTTCACCTGGCTGACCCTGGCCCATGACACCACCGCTTCGGTGATCACTGCAGGCATGGTGATCGGCCTGGCGATCAGCTTCGGATACGCTTCCATGCCCGCGCTCATCGTGGCCGGGGTTCCGCCGCACCAGACCGGGATCGCCAACGGCATCAACTCCATCTCCCGCTCGGTCGGCAGCGCCATCGCCAGCGCCGTGATCACCTCCCTGCTGGCGTCGAAGTCCGTCGCCCACCTGCCGGCCGGGGTGCCCCCGCTGCCCGCGGAGAGCCAGTTCACGCTGAGCTTCGCCATCGCGGGCGCGGCCTTCGTAGCAGTCGTGGCGGTGTCGCTGTTCGGTCTGACCGCGGCGCACTCGCCGCGCACCCAGAAAGCCGGAAAGGCACCGGCAGCCGATGCCGCCGATGCCCTGGAGACCGCCTCCGTCTGACATGTGGGGCCGGTCCCGGATGACCGGGACCGGCCCCACAGCAGGTCAGCGCCTCAGCGCAGGAAATCACGCGCGATGTTCTCCGCGACCTGCTCGAGGAGCGGGCCCGCCTCGGCAATGCAGCGTGCCGTGTCGGGTTCCAGTTCGGTGAGGGCATACGCACGGCGGATTCCCGCCCTGTTCAGTGCGTCGGCCGGGAGCAGCAGACGGCCGCAGACCGCGACGACCTCCTTGCCCGCCGCGCGGGCCGCCGCTGCGACACCGGCAGGGGCCTTGCCGTGCAGGGTCTGCTCATCGAGCGAGCCCTCACCGGTGATGACCAGGGTCGCCCGGGCCACCGCGGGGGCGAAGCCCAGCACATCGAGCATCACCTCGATGCCGGCCCGGAAGCTCGCTCCGAGGCCCACCAGAGCGCCGTAGCCGATGCCTCCGGCCGCCCCCGCGCCCGGTGCCCGTGCGGCGTCGGCCGCCTTCGCTCCGACGGTCTTCTCGAGCACGACGGCGAAATGCGCGAGTGCCGCGTCCAGCGCAGCCACCTGACCGGGATCGGCGCCCTTCTGCGGGCCGTACACCGCCGGGGCCCCCTTGGGCCCGGTCAGAGGGTTGTCCACATCGCTGGCCAGCACGATCTCCGTCTCGGCGATCCGTGCGTCCAGCCCGGAGAGATCGGCGGAGACAAGGTCACGCAACCCTCCGCCCCCCGGTCCCACCGGCCGGCCGTCCGCATCCAGGAAGCGGGCTCCGAGTGCGGCCAGCATCCCGGCTCCGCCGTCGGTGGTGGCGCTGCCGCCGACACCGAAGACAATGCTGCGGGCTCCCGCGTCGAGCGCGGCGCCCAGCAACTCACCCGACCCGTAGGTCGTCGCCGTGAGCGGAGCGAACACTCCTTCGGGGAGATGCTGGAGGCCGGACGCCTCTGCCATCTCCACGACAGCGACGGTGCCCCGCAGTGCGAAGACCGCGTCCCGCTGCTCACCGAGCGGACCGGTGACCCGTACCTGGCGGCGCTCGAAACCCGCCGCCACCGCGGCTGCGACCGTGCCGTCGCCGCCGTCTGCGACGGGCAGTGTCTCCACCTGCACTTCGGGAGCGACCCTCCGCAGTCCGGCCGTAACCCTCTCGGCGACCTGTACCGCCGTGAGTGATCCCTTGAACTTGTCCGCCGCCACGAGCACCCGTGGGGCTTCAGATACTGCTCCGTCCGTCACCTTGCTATCCCTTGCTTTCGAACAGGCAGTCGCGCCGCCCCGACCCTATCCGCTGCCGCGTCGTTGCAGAAGGAGCAGCCGGGCCCGGCAACCGGCCCCGCCTGCGTGAAGGCGCCGAAATGCGGGGCACCGGGGCCCGGCAGCCCGAGCCGGATCAGCGTCCCGTGTCCCACGCTGGTCCTGGACTACGACGACGAGACCTTCCATCCGGGTCAGCCACGCCAGTTCTTCGAGCTGCTGCGCAGCCGCAAGGAGTACCGGCTGATGCGGGCGGCCGCCGGTGCCCAGCTGCACTGCTCGCCCATGGCTCCGCCACAGCACCGCGAGGTCGTCTTCGACTGGCTGGAGGACGCCCTGGGCCGGGGCGACCGCCGTTAGGCCGTGGATCAGAACCCCCGGCTGCCCCACGGGCGGACGCCGCTACTTCCGCACCCGCAACGGCCTCCCATACGTCACCCAGCTCGAAGGCCCGCCTTTCAGCAAGTTCGGCTCGGATCCGGGAACCGCCTGAGGCGCCACCGATCAAGACAGTGCGGAGGTCCCGGACCAGCGGCCCGGGGCGGGTGGTATCCCACGCGTCGGACGACCCGTCAGCTCAGGCTCTGCGTTCGGCGGCGGCGCACGACGAGGAGCGTGCCCACCCCCGTGACCACGACCGCGGCAGCCGCACCCGTGAGCGGCAGCACCGAGGCCCCGGTCTCTGCGAGAGTGCCGCCGTTCGTCGTCGTCCCGTCGTCGCCGGTCGACGACGACCCGCCGGCCGAGCCGTCCGGTCCGTTGGTCGAGCCGCCCGCCGAGCCGCCCGAGCCACTGGTCGAGCCGCTCGGCCCCGCACCCGTGACATCCAGCGTGATGTCGGCCCTGTCGTTGGCCTTGTTGGGGTCGAACGGCCGTTCTTCGGTGCTCAGCGCCACCGAGCCCTTGGCGTGCGCCACCCGCTTCTCGATCTTCAGCTCGAAGGTGTAGGTCTCGTGGCTGCCGTCATTGAGCGACCGCATGCCGCAGACATACGCCTTACCCTTGGCCTGGCAGAACTGACCGCGCTTGACGACCGACGTTCCGGTGGGAAGCGTGATCCTCACACTGACGACCCGGTCCCCCGCCCTGGGCATGACCCAGGCAGGCCCGGCGTTGGTGAACTTCACCCCCATCGTCACCGTGTCGCCGACGCTCCCCTTCAACGCGGCACCGGTCACCTGGTAGTCGGCCGTGTTGACCGAGGTGACGGGGACATCGACGACGTGCGCGGACCCCTCGCCCCCGGCCTGTCCCTCGACCAGTTTCACCGCCGGTGCGGTTCCCGCCACCGGCGGAGTGCCGTTGTCGTCTGCCCCCGGCTCGTCCTCCCCGACACGAAGGCGCAGCTCGTCGTGGAGCGCGCGGTCCAATACCTTGACACGGAGAGGTCTCTCGGGCGTGTAGCCGACGCCCGGCTCCACCGCTTGGGCGAACGCGCACACCATGGTCCACCGCTCGGGCATCTCGTCATAGGGCCGGACATGCTGTGTGCGGCAGTTGGAGGGAACCTCCGCGAAGTCGAGTCCCCGGGTGACGGAGTAGGTGACCCACACCTTGTCGGCGACTCCGGTGCCCTTGTTCGCCACGGTGACCGGCGCATCGAAGATGCTCCCCGGTTTCACCCCGTCGATCGGCTCGACGCCTCCGATGACCAATTCGGGTGCGCTTTCATCGGCGAAGGCGGCGGGAGCCGCGGCCAGTGCGATCAGGCCGGCGGCGCCGAGGGCGGCGGCGGCACGGAAGGCGCGACGGTTGTGCGGGGGCATCGGCATGGAGAGAACCCTCTGTTGGGACGCGGGCGAACGGACGGTGTTTCACAGGAGAACAGCCCTTCGATCGCTAGACTCCCGCCGACCCCGAACAGTTGCACGTGCGGTGTCACCTCCGCCTTGCGATCGCACCCACCGGATTCGTGACCGCCCTCGGACGCCCGGTTCGGCGTGCGGCAGGGCTCCCGGCGCGAGAACCCGTCCCCCACGCGGTGGACAAGTGGATGTGGATCCCGACGAAGCAGCGGAACCAGCCGCATCGCCCGCGCCCGGATATCCGGTCGCTCCGAGCAGGCGAGCGCCGTACCTTCATGTTCATGAACAGGACACTCGTCGCCATCCTCAGCGGCGCCGGGATCTCCACGGACTCCGGCATCCCCGACTACCGCGGCCCCAACGGCCTGTGGCGGCGCGATCCCGAGGCCGAGAAGCTGGTCACCTACGACTACTACATGGCCGATCCGGACATCCGCCGCCGCTCCTGGCTGATGCGCCGTGACAGCGAGACCTGGCACGCGGAGCCGAACACCGCACATCGCGCCATCGCCGGACTCGAGCAGGCCGGCGTCCCGGTGCGGGTGATCACGCAGAACGTGGACGGGCTGCACCAGCTGGCCGGTCTCAGCCCGCGCAAGGTGCTGGAGCTGCACGGGTCGGCGCGGGCGGTGGTGTGCACCGGATGCGGGGCCCGCTCATCCATGGAGGAGGCGCTCGGACGGGTGGCGGCCGGTGAGGACGATCCGCCGTGCCTCCAGTGCGGCGGCGTCCTCAAGTCGACGACGGTCATGTTCGGGCAGCGTCTCGATCAACAGGTGCTGGGTGAGTCGATCGGTATCGCCAAGGCCTGTGAGGTCTTCATCGCGGTCGGCACCAGCCTCCAGGTGCAGCCCGCCGCGTCCCTGGCAGGGATCGCGGCGGATGCAGGAGCCCGGCTGATCATCGTCAACGCCGAACCGACGCCGTACGACGAGCTGGCGGCAGAGGTGGTGCGCGAACCCATCGGTACGGCGCTGCCCCGGTTGCTGAAGAGGTACGAACACGGCTGACCGGCCGGCGCGGCCGCGTCCCCTCTCACTCACCGGACAGGGGCGGGGCGCCTTCCGGCGCACCGCCCGGCCGTCCCGCGGGCTGTCAGAAGAGGACATCGCCTCCGGCGGGCCCGGTGAACGCTCCGTTCTCGAAAGCCAGCAGTCGTTGCTTGCGGTCGAGCCCGCCGCCGTATCCGGTGAGACTGCCGGTGGAGCCGATCACGCGGTGGCACGGGACGATGATCCCCACCGGGTTCTTGCCGTTGGCCAGGCCCACGGCACGTGAGGCGCCGGGCTTTCCGAGACGGTCGGCAAGGTCTCCGTAGGAGCGGGTCTGGCCGTACGGGATCTCCTGGAGCTGCTGCCAGACGCTGCCCTGGAACGGGGTGCCGTGGAGTTCGAGCGGCACGGTGAACTCCCGCAGCTCGCCGTCGAAGTAGGCGGCCAACTGGCTGATGACCGCGCCGAAGGGGCGGGGATCCGGGTCGCCGAACGTCTCGTCGGGCGGCCGGTGCCGCTGTTCGGTCATGTAGAGACCGCTCAGCGCGCTGTCTGTCCCGACCAGGGTCAGGGGGCCGTACGGGCTGTCGATGACGGTGTGCTGCCTGACGGGCATGAGTCATTTTCCTTACACGGGCAGGTTGTTGATGGGGTGGGTGTCGGTGGCCCACAGGTACTGGACCGCGTAGGCGCGCCACGGCCGCCAGGGCGCGGCGCAGCCGGTGAGGGCGGCCGGTGTCGACGGCAGGCCGAGTCCGGCGGCCGCGCGGCGCACACCGAGGTCGGTGGGGAGGAAGGCGTCGGGGTCACCGAGCGCGCGCATCGCGATCGCTTCGACCGTCCAGGGCCCGAACCCGGGCAGGGCGATGAGCCTGCTGCGGGCTTCGTCCCAGTCACTGTCGAAGCCGAGCTTCAGGGTTCCGTCGGCAAGGGACCCGACGAGGGTGGTGAGAGTGGTGCGTCTGCTGCGCGGCAGTGCCAGCGTCTCCGGGTCCAGGTCCGCCAGCGCCCGTGGTGCTGGGAAGAGATGGGTGAGACCCCCTCTCGGGTCGTCGACGGGCACCCCGTGGGCGGTGACGAGCCGGGCCGCGTGGGTACGTGCGGCCGCGGTGGAGACCTGCTGGCCGAGCACCGCCCGTACCGCGAATTCCTCCGCGTCGGCGGTGCGCGGCACCCGTCGCCCTGGTGCCTTGTCGACCAGCGGGGCCAGCAGTGGGTCTTCGCGCAACTGACCGTCGACGGCGACCGGGTCGGCGTCGAGGTCGAGCAGCCAGCGGCAGCGGCTGATGGCATGGGTGAGATCGCGCAGATCGGTCAGTGAGAGCACGGCGCCGATGTGGTCGGGACGCGGGGTGAGCTCGGCGATGCCGTGGCCGTAGGGGAGGGAGAGCGTCCGGCGGTACGCGCCGTCCCGCCATTCCTCCACTCCGGGGACGCCCGTCGCCACGAGGTGTCCGAAGAGGTTGTCGGGATTGAGCGGTGCCCGGAACGGCAGCCGGAGCGAGATCGCGCCCGGAGTGTGCGGCTGCCTGCCGCGTGCGGCCCGGCTGCGCAGTTCGCTCGGCGCGAGCGCGAAGACCTCACGGACGGTCTCGTTGAAGGTGCGGATCGAGGAGAAACCGGCTGCGAACGCCGCGTCCGCCATGGGCAGGTCCGTGGTCTCGATCAGGATGCGCGCCGTCTGGGCGCGCTGTGCCCGGGCCAGGGCGAGAGGGCCCGCACCGAGTTCGGTGAGCAGCTGCCGTTCGATCTGGCGGGTCGAGTAGCCGAGTCTGGCCGCCAGGCCCGGCACTCCGTCGCGGTCCACCACGCCGTCCCTGATCAGCCGCATCGCCCGGGCCACCACATCAGCTCGGGCGTTCCACTCCGGTGAGCCTGGGCTGGTGTCGGGCCGACAGCGCTTGCAGGCGCGGAAACCGGCCTGCTGGCAGGCGGCCGCGCTGGGGTAGAAGGTCATGTTCTCGGCCTTGGGCGGCACGACCGGGCAGCTGGGCCTGCAGTAGATCCTGGTCGTCAGGACGGCCGTGAAGAACCAGCCGTCGAAGCGGGCGTCCTTCGACTGGACGGCACGTACGCAACGCTCGGTGTCGGTGTGCATGGTTCAAGCATTGGGCATGGCGGCGGTTTCGGCTGGCGAGAATCCGACATCAGCCTTGAGCGGCCAGGGCCTCCGCGAATTCACCGTAGGCGTAGTCGTCGAAGAGCACGAACCGCACCTCTTCGACCGAATCCGTGGCCGTCTCCCTGACCGTGCGCACCGCGATCCGTGCTCCGTCGTCCATCGGCCATCCGAAGATCCCGGTGGAAATGGCGGGGAAGGCCACGGTCTTCGCCCCCAGCTCCCCGGCCACCCGCAGCGCCTCGCGGTAACAGGACACCAGCAGTGCGGAACGGTCCTCGTTGCCGGACCAGACGGGGCCGACCGTGTGGATCACCCACCGGGCGTCCAGCTGCCCCGCGATGGTGGCGACGGCCTGGCCGGTCGGCAGCCCTTTCCCGTAGTGCGAGGCCCGGAGTTCACGGCAGGCCGCGAGGATGTCCGGGCCCCCCCGGCGGTGGATCGCACCGTCGACGCCTCCGCCACCGAGCAGGCTGGAATTGGCGGCGTTCACGATGGCGTCGACCTGTTGGCCTGTGATGTCTCCCTGCACCAGGGTGATGGCGGTCATACAGCCATCATGCCTGGCGCAGCCGACGCCATACGGCCTTCGCCGCATTATGCCCCGACATGCCATGGACGCCGGGGCCCGGCGGGGTCGCTGCCGAACAGATGTACACAGCCGGATGGGACGTGGTGTACGGAAACAAGGACAACTTGGGCCTCAGCAGCAACTGCAGCCCCGACGCCGCACCGCAGGCGATATCGCCGCCGACATAGTTCGCGTTCCTGGCGAAGAGCTCGGCCGGCCCTGCGGTGGCCCGGGCGAGCACCCGGTCACGGAAGCCGGGCGCGAACCGTTCGAGCTGTCGCTCGACCGCCTCGGTGAGATCCCCTTCCCAGCGGTGCGGGACATGGCCGTACGTCCAGAAGACGTGCTTGCCACCGGGGGCCCGGGACGGGTCCACCAGGCTCGGCTGGGCGCTGATCAGGAACGGCGTATCCGGGGCGCTTCCGCCCGATGCCTGGCGCAGCGCCGTGGCGATCTCCCGGCTGCCGGAGCCCAGTTGGACGGTACCCGCCCGCCGGGCTTCCTGGGCGGTCCACGGCACCGGCCCGTCCAGCGCGTAATCGATCTTGAAGACGCTCGCCCCGTACCGGTATCCGTCATAGACCCGGCCGAGGCCCGCCATCCGCGCGACCGCCGTCGGTGAGGTGTCGAAGATGTACGCGCGGGCCGGCGGCAGGTCGTCGAGCCGCTTGACCTCGTATCCGGTGTGCACGACGCCGCCCAGATCGCGAAGCCAGCCGGCCAGCGCGTCGGAGATGGACTGCGAACCGCCGCGCGGCATCGGCCAGCCGCCCTCGTGCGCCGCCAGCGCGAACATCAGGCCGACGGCGCTGGTGGCGAGGCCGGTCAGCGGGGCGATGACATGCGCCACGAGCCCGGCGAACAGCGCCCGCGCCCGGTCGTCACGGAACCGCTTCAGCAGCCAGGTGGACGGCGGAAGTCCGTTCAGTCCGAATCGGGCAAGGGTCACCGGATCACGCGGCAGGGCGGTCAGCGGCAGGGACATGAAGTCCCTTGCCAGGGTGTCCCACTTGCCGAGGTACGGCGCGAGAAGCCGCCGGTAGGCTCCCGCGTCGCGCGGCCCGAAGGAGGCGGCGGTCTCGGCGACCGAGCGGGCGAGTACCGCGGCCGTCCCGTCGTCGAAGGGGTGCGCCAGGGGCAGCTCGGGGTGCAGCCACTCGAGCCCGTAGCGCCGCAGCGGCATTGTCTTGAAGACCGGGGATCCGACGCCCAGCGGATGAACCGCCGAGCACGGGTCGTGCCGGAATCCGGGCAGCGTCAGCTCTTCCGTCCGCGCGCCGCCTCCCACGGTGTCGCGGGCCTCGAAGATCTCGACGGCGAACCCACGGCGGGCCAGTTCCACGGCAGCGGTCAGGCCATTGGGTCCCGCCCCCACGACGACGGCATCGAGCATCGACGGCACCTTCGGACTCCTTTGTCAGCCGACGGCAGATGCCCCAGGATATTCCCGCGCGCCGACAGCCCTGCCGGGGGTAGCGTCCGGCCGGTGGACACATCCGTCGCGACCATGGCCGAAAGGCTCTGCGGTGTTCCCGGCATCCGGGCAATCGCCCTCGGCGGCAGCAGGGCGCGGGGCACGCACCGCCCTGACTCGGACTGGGACCTGGGCCTCTACTACCGGGGCCGCCCCGACCTCTCCGCGCTCACCGAGCTCGCCTGCGACATCGCCGACCGCCCGGTCGAGGTGGCGGCGCCCGGAGGGTGGGGTCCCTGGGTCGACGGCGGGGCCTGGCTCACTGTCGGCGGTGTGGCGGTGGACTGGATCCTGCGTGACCTCGACCGGGTCGAACGCGTATGGGCGGACTGCCGCGAAGGCCGGTACGAGGTGGGGATCCAGCCGGGCCATCCGCTCGGCTTCTGGTCCCCCGCGTACCCCGGAGAGGTGGCACTCGGCCGCGTACTGGCCGATCCGGCCGGAGAGCTGACCGCACTGCGGGCGCAGACACTTCGCTATCCCGAACCCCTTCGCAGGGCCCTGTCGGAAGCTGCCTGGGAGGCCGGATTCTCGGTGGCGGCGGCCCGGAAGTCGGCGCGCAGCGGCGACGTCCTGCACGGCTCGCTCTGTCTGTCCCGGGCGTTCGGCGTCCTGGTCCAGTCTCTGCACGCGCACCACCGTGTCTGGTGCGTCAACGAGAAGGGTGCGCTGGCGGCGGCCGCCGCGCTGCCGCGAACGCCCACGGATTTCGCCGCCCGGGTGTCCGCCGCCCTGACCGCACTGGACCCGGCCGCCGTGGAAACAGCTGCGGCCCTGGTCACCGAGGTCCGCGCGGTGCTGGCCAACGGCACGCCGTGAGCCTGACGTCAGTCGCCTGAAGTCCCGGGCGCCGCCAGCAGTTCGTGCACCCGGCGGGCGGTGGCCGCGTCCCGGGCCGCCGTGAAGGGCAGCGCGTTGCCACCGGCGACGCGGAACGGCTCGCCGGTCAGGGTCAGATGTACGCCGCCGGCCTCCTCCACCAGCAGCAGTCCCGCCGCGTGGTCCCAGGCCAGTTCCCAGTTGAACGCCACGGCGTCGAGGCGGCCCCTGGCGATGGCCAGGTACTCCAGCCCCGCCGAGCCGCAGGGCCGCGTGTGAATGCCTTGGGTCCGCAGACTCAGCAGCGACCGCTTCTGCTCGGGTGTGGTGAAGTCCGGGTGCGATGTGGCGACTTCGAGTACCGCACCTGGGCCGGGCGCGCCGGCGGACAGCGGTTCGCCGTTGAGACGGGCGCCACGTCCCCGCACCGCCACGGCCATCTCGTCCAGCGCGGCGGCGTAGGTCCAGGAGGCGAGGAGTTCGCCCCGGTGGACCAGCGCCACCAGTGTGCAGAAGCCGGGTTCACCGCGGACGAACTGCCGGGTGCCGTCCACCGGATCGACGATCCAGACCGGGGCGTCGCGGTGTATCGCGTCGTACGACGACGGGTCGGCGGACACAGCCTCCTCACCGACGACCACCGAGCCCGGCAGCAGTGCGCCGAGGGAGGCCGTGAGGTGTTCCTCGGCGCCGCGGTCGGCCACCGTCACCAGGTCGTGCGGGCCGCTCTTCTCGGCGATCTCATGTGCGGCGAGCTGCCGGAAGCGCGGCAGGATCTCCGCGGCGGCCGCCTCACGGACGGCAGCCTCGACATCGGACACATCCCCGGCACCAAGTTGTTCGATCATTCACCCATCTCAGCACACCGCGGTGACGGCGAAGCACCCCGTCAGCGGCCTACGGCGTAACCCTGCATTCCACGGGGGTTCGCCGCGGCGCTCAGCACGCCCGTCTCCGGATCGCGGGCCACCGCGCAGAGCCGGCCCTCCGACCAGGCGTCACCGACGGTCACCAGATGGCCGCGCCTGCGCAGTCCTTCGATCGTCTCCCGTGCCATGCGGGACTCGACCGTGACACTGCCGGGCTGCATCCCCCGGGGGTAGAAGGAGCCGGGGAACGAGTCGTTGTGCCAGTTCGGTGCGTCGATGGCACCCTGCAGGTCGAGTCCGCCGCGGACCGTGGCGCGGAGGGCCACCGCCAGGAAGAAGTGCAGCTGCCACTGGTCCTGCTGATCGCCTCCGGGGGTTCCGAAGGCGAGCACCGGCACCCCGTTCCGCAGCGCGAGCGAGGGGGTCAGGGTGGTGCGTGGCCGGCGCCCCGGCGTGAGGGAGTTGGGCAGCCCCTCGTCCAGCCAGGCCATCTGCAGACGGGTACCCAGGGGGAAACCGAGCTCGGGCACGACCGGGTTGGACTGGAGCCAGCCGCCGCTCGGGGTGGCGGAGATCATGTTGCCCCAGCGGTCCACGATGTCCAGGTGGCAGGTATCACCGCGGGTGGCGCCGTCTTCGGCGACGGTCGGCTCCCCCGTACCGTCGGCCGGAGTACCCAGCGCATCGAAACCGGGCTGTCCCGCCGCGACAGCGGTGGCCTGGGCGCTCAGCCTCGGCTCACGGCCGCCGGGGCTGCCGGGGCGCAGTTCGTGCGAGGCGGTGCCGGTGACGAGCGCGCGCCGCTCGGCGTTGTAGCCGTCGGAGAGAAGTACGTCCAGCGGCACCTCATCGGCGTCGCCGTACCAGGCCTCGCGGTCGGCCATCGCCAGTTTGCAGCCCTCGATGAGCAGGTGAACGTACTCGGCGGAGCCGTACTCCGGGAGTTCGCCGGGGAGCACCGCCAGCTGCTGGAGGAAGGCCGGGCCCTGGCTCCAGCCGCCCGCCTTGCACAGCGTCCAGCCGTTCCAGTCGTAGGTCGCAGGAGCTTCGTAGCTCGCCGACCAGCCCGCGAGGTCGCCCGCCGTGAGGGTGCCGGTGTGGCGGGAGCCGCTGGTGTCCCTCGTGGGCCGGTTCGACTGGCGCACCAGCGCCTCGGCGATGAAGCCCTCCCGCCAGATCGCGCGCGCGGTGTCGATCTGGGTCACCCGGTCACCGGCCGTCGACTCGGCGATCACCCGGCGCCAGGTCGCCGCCAGGGCCGGGTTGCGGAAGAGCTCACCCGGCGCGGGAGGCTTCCCGCCTGGGAGATAGACATCGGCGGACGACTGCCACTCCGTCTCGAAGAGGCCCCTGACGGTCTCGACGGTCTGGCCGACACGCTCGACCGGCGCATGACCTTCGCCTGCATAGCCGATGGCGTACTTCAGCACCTCGGCGAGGGTCTTGGTGCCGTGGTCGCGGAGGAGCAGGAGCCAGGCGTCGAAGGCGCCGGGCACCGCCGCAGCGAGCGGCCCGGTGCCCGGTACCAGTTCGAGGCCGAGCGAGCGGTAGTGGGCGGCTGTCGCCCCCGCGGGTGCGACACCCTGCCCGCAGAGCACCTGCACCCGGCCGTCGGCAGGGGCGATGATGATCGGCACCTCTCCGGCCGGGCCGTTGAGGTGCGGTTCGACGACATGCAGGACGAAGCCCGCGGCCACGGCGGCGTCATAGGCGTTGCCGCCGTCCTCCAGCACGGCCATCGCGGACTGCGAGGCCAGCCAGTGGGTGGACGACACCATGCCGAAGGTGCCCTGCAGAGTCGGCCGGGTGGTGAACATGTGGTGCGGCTCCATCACTGTGGGATTACGGATGCGGACGATGCGTCGGGCGGGGTGCCGTCGTCGGCGACCAGATGGCAGGACGCCTGCCGTCCGCCGTCGAAGGTACGCAGTCCGGGGATGTCGGTGCGGCAGCGGTCCACGGCGAGCGGGCAGCGGGTGTGGAAACGGCAGCCTGCCGGCGGGTCGAGCGGACTCGGCAGCTCGCCTCCCAGCACGATGCGCTCACGGGTCCGCTGGGTGACCGGATCGGGTACCGGTGCGGCGGACAACAGGGCCTGTGTGTACGGGTGTTTCGGCGCCGCGAACAGTTCGGAGGTCGGTGCCAGTTCAACGATCTGTCCGAGGTACATCACGGCGATCCGGTCGGCGAGGAACTCGACGGCGGCGAGATCGTGAGTGATGAACAGACAGCCGAACCCCCGGCCTCGCTGCAGATCGGCGAGCAGGTTGAGCACCGAGGCCTGTACGGAGACATCGAGCGCCGATGTCGGTTCGTCGGCGACCAGCAGATCGGGGTCCACGGACAGCGCGCGGGCGATGGAGATCCGCTGCCGCTGACCACCCGACAGCTCGTGCGGGTGCCGGTCCGCGTGTTCGGGCCGCATACCGACCTGGCCGAGCAGCTCCTCGACCCGGGCGCGTACCGCCTCCCCCTTGGCGAGCCGGTGCAGTGTGATCGGTTCCGCGATGATCTGTCCGATGGTCATCCGCGGGTCGAGGGAGGACGACGGATCCTGGAAGACCAGGTGGAAGTTCTTGCGAAGCGGCCGCAGAGCGCGGCGCGACATGTGGGACACATCGGTGCCGTTGATGGCGACCGTGCCGCCGGTGGGCTCGTCGAGGCGTACCGCACACCGGCCCACCGTGGACTTGCCGCTTCCCGACTCCCCCACCAGGCCGACGACTTCGCCGCGGCCGACGGTGACGGATACACCGTCGACAGCCCGTACCGGGCCGAAGTGGCGTTCCAGCCCGTTCAGTTCGAGTACCGCATCAGTCACTGGGCCTTCTCCTCGCCAGTTGCCCCGGCAGTCGGTCCGCCGGCCGGTCCTGCCACCGCAGCGGCCGGGATGTTCGCATGCCAGCAGGCCGCGCGGTGCCGGGCATCGGCCCCGGAATCGAGGTCGACGGCCCTGATTCCGGGCCGCTCGGTGACGCACTGCTCGTCGGCGAGTGCGCAGCGGGGCGCGAAGGTGCAGGCGTCCGGCTGCACATCGAGGCTGGGAACCAGCCCGGGGATCTCCGGGAGCCGCCGTTTCCCCTCACCGCCCGGGGTGAGCACCGCGCCGAGCAGTCCGCGGGTGTAGGGGTGCCGGGGCTCCGCGAACAGCTCGTCGACCGGGGCCTGTTCGACGGCGCGTCCGGCGTACATGACCAGTACCCGGTCGGCTGTGTCGGCCACCACCCCCAGGTCGTGGGTGATGAGCACGATCGCCGTACCGAGCCTCTCGCGCAGCGATCGCAGTACATCGAGAATGCCTGCCTGGACGGTGACATCGAGTGCGGTCGTCGGCTCGTCCGCGATCAGCACCGACGGGTCGCAGGCCACCGCGATGGCGATCATGACCCGCTGCCGCATCCCTCCACTGAGCTGGTGCGGATACTCGCGGACCCGCTGCCGGGGTGCCGGGATGCCGACCAGTGCCAGGAGCTCGACGGCCCGCTCCCGCGCCTCTCTGCGACTCATGCCCAGGTGGCGGCGGAGCACCTCGCCGACCTGCCGGCCGATGGTCAGCACGGGATTCAGCGACGTCATCGGCTCCTGGAAGATCACCGCGATGTCCTTACCGCGGACCTTGCGGAGCTCCCTGTCAGTGGCGCCCACCAGCTCGCGCCCGCTCAGCCTCACCGAGCCGGTGACGGAGGCGGAGGGGGGCAACAGGCCCGTCACCGCCATGGAGGTGACGGACTTGCCGCACCCCGACTCGCCCACCACCGCGAGGACTTCACCGGCCTTGACGTCGTACGAGACGTGGTCGACGGCGTGCACGGTCCGTTCGGCGGAGCGGAAGGACACCGAGAGATCACGGACGCTCAGTACGGGTTCCGGTCCTGAACTCACCGGGCTCACGGGATTCACAGGGCTCATCGGGTGGCTCCACGGGGGTCGAGAACGTCACGCAGTCCGTCGCCGAGCAGATTGAAGGCCAGCGTCGCCGCGACGATCGCCAGGCCGGGGAAGACCGCCATCCACGGCGCCGGTGCCAGGAAGGACTGCGCACTGGAGAGCATGACGCCCAGCGATGCGTCGGGTGGCTGCACGCCAAGGCCCAGGAAGCTGAGCAGCGCCTCACCGATGATCGCGGCCGGCACCCCGACGGTCGCCTGGACGATCAGCGAGGAGGTGGCGTTGGGCAGGATGTGCCGGAAGAGAACGGTCCCGTCGCCACCGCCGTTGGCGACGGCGGCCGCCACGTAGTCGGTGTGCTTCAGCCGCAGGGTCTCGGCCCGGGTGATCCGGATGACCGCCGGGATCTGCGAGATGCCGATCGCTACGGTCGCGTTGGTCAGGGAGGGGCCGAGGATGGCGGCGAGCCCGACCGCGAGAACCAGGAAGGGGAAGGCCATCATGGTGTCGGTGAGCCGGGACACAGCGCCGTCGGTGAACCGGCCGTAGTACCCGGCGACAAGTCCCAGCGGTACGCCGGCCACGAAGGCGAGCAGCACCGCCAGCAGCCCGACCTGCATGGAGGCCCTGGCTCCGTACACGACCCTGGAGAGCTGGTCCCGTCCCAGGTCGTCGGTGCCGAGCCAGTGCGCCCAGCCGGGCGCGGCGAGCACATGACCGAAGTCGGGCTGCGCCGGATCGTAGGGGGCCACGAGCGGGGCACAGAGCGCCGCCAGTACAAAGACCGCCGCGATGACTCCGCCGGTGAGCGCGAGCCGGTTGCGCCGCAGCGCGCGCAGTTTGGCACCGCCCGCACCGGTCCTTGTCGCCGTGAGTGAGATCGCCGTCACCGGGCACCTCCGAGCCTGATGCGCGGGTCGATCACCGAATAGAGCACGTCGACCAGCAGGTTGATGAGGATGTACGCGGCGGAGGTGCAGAGCACCACGCCTTGCAGTGTCGCGTAGTCACGGGTGAAGACCGCGTCGATGGTCAGCTTGCCGAAGCCGGGCAGTACGAAGATCTGCTCGGTGACGACTGCGCCGGAAATCAGGTGCCCGAGCTGCAGGCCGAGCACGGTCACCACCGTCACCAGCGAGTTCCGCAGCGCGTGACCGCCGACGACCGCCCGCTGCGAGAGCCCCTTCGCCCTGGCCGTACGGACATAGTCCGCGGAGAGCGAGTCGAGCATCGCGGCCCTGGTCTGGCGCATCACCACGGCAGCGAGACCCGAGCCGAGCACGATCGACGGCAGCACCATGCGCCGCAGATTGTCGAGCGGGTCCGTGCCGAAGGGCACGAAGCCGGAGGCCGCGAAGACCGGCAGGGCGATGGCGAAGCCGAGCACCAGCACCATGCCGAGCCAGAAGGTCGGCACCGAGAGCCCGAGCAGTGCGACGGCGTTGGCGAACCACTCGGCCGGCTTTCCGCGCCGTACGGCAGCGATCACACCCGCGCCGATCCCCAGCACGGTCGCCAGCAGCAGTGCGAGCGCGGAGAGTTCGAGGGTGATGGGCAGCGCCGCACCGATGGCGTCGGCCACCGGCAGGCCGGTGCGTGAGGAGTTGCCCAGATCTCCGGTGAGGGCATGGCCGATGTAACGCCCGTACTGCACCACGATGTTGTCGTCGAGTCCGTAGCTGCGGCGAATGGCGGCGAGCGCCGCGGGGCTGCGCTCCTCACCCGCCATGGCGAGCGCCGGATCTCCGGGCAGTGCGCGGATGCCCGCGAAAACCACCACGCTGACCAGGAAGAGAGTGATCAGGGACTGACGGACCCGCGTCAGCAGGTACTTGGTCACCGTGTGTACCCCGCAGACTTCACTCGGACCAGACCATCGCCATAGACGGCGACGCCGGACACGGACTTGGTGGCGACGACGTAGTTCCGCTGCCGGTAGAGGTAGATGAGGGCATGCGCGGCGGTGACCCGTTTCGACAGCTCCCGGTAGATCCTGGTGCGCTCGGCCGGGTCCGCTTCGGAGCGGCCGCGCTCGATGAGCCGGTCGGTCTGCGGATCGCCGTAGCCGTAGGCGTTCATCGCGCCCCGGGTCTGCAGGAAGTTGGAGATGTTGCCGTCCGGATCGAGCCGCCCGGACCAGCCGCTGGTGAAGGCGTCGTAGTGCCCGTCATCGGTCTCCGAGAGGAGGGTCGCGTATTCCATGGGCCGCAGGACCACGTCGAATCCGGCCTCCTTGGCCATGGCCTGCACGACCTGGCCGATACGGCTCGACTCGGGCGTGGTCGACACCTTGAACTCGATGCGCAGCGGGGTCCTGACCCCCGCCGCCTTCAGCAGTGCCTTCGCCTTGGCGACATCGCGCCGGGGGCAGTGGGACGGCTGCACGCCGGGCGCGATCGTGGACTCCGGCGATATGGGGCCGCAGGCCGGTTCGTACATGCCCTGGAAGACGACCTTGTTGAGCAGCTCGCGGTCGATGGAGAGGTCGAACGCCTCACGGACCCTGACGTCACGCGCGATCGGGGTGCCGGGCTTCCCGGGCTTCTGGCCGAGGCCCTTGGTGTTCCCGACGTTCAGTCCGATGCCCTGGTAGCCGAGCGACGGCGAGTTGAACAGCTGGAGTCCGGGCTCGGTCAGCGCGCTGCGTACATCGACCGGTGCCATCTGGTCGCCGACCTGCACGTCCCCGGAGCGGAGGTTGGCCAGCCGGACGCCGCCGTCGGGGATCGGCTTGTAGATCACCTTGTTGAGATGAACATGCGCGGCGTCGTAGTAGCCGGGGTCCTTCTCCAGCACGATCCGGTCACCGCCGACCCGCTCGACGAAGCGGAAGGGGCCGACGCAGCTGGGGTGGTTGGTGAAGTTCTTGCCGTACTTCCTGAGCGCGGTCGGTGACATCACCATCCCGGCACGGTCGGCCAGTACGCCGGTCAGCGGGGTGTACGGCCGGCTGAGCTTCAGCTGCACGGTGTACCGGCCGGTGGCCCGGACCGATGTGACCGGAGCCAGCTCGGTGGCGCGCGCGGAGCCCGGCAGGTCGCGGTGGCGCAGCAGCGAGGTGACGACGGAATCAGCGTCGAGGCCGGTCCCGTCGCTGAACTTCAGCCCCCTGCGCACTCGCACGGTGACGGTCCTGCCGTCCGTCGATGTCTCCGGCTGCGCGGCGGCCAGCTGCGGCACCACGGCGCCCTGCTGGTTGATGTCGTAGAGCTTCTCGCACATCCCGGCGAACACGGTCCGGCCGACAAGGGTCTGCGCGAGGCTCGGGTCGAGTTTGTCCGGGTCAGCGTTGAGGGCGACGGTCAGCGTGCCGCCGTCGCGTACCGGCCGGCTGTCCGTCATCCGCACCCCGCCGACCCGAGTGGCCGAGGATTGCAACGACGTACAGCCCGATATGAGGAACACCAAGGCGACTGCCACCGGGGCAACAGCTTTCAGGCGCACGAGGGACTACCTCCCGCCAGGGACGATCAAGGAATACCGCAGACCGTATTTCGCATACAGTCCACAGGACAAGCCCCTCCGCCCACATCGTGGACGCCCGTTGATGAAGATCGGGTAACGCCGTGCGGCAAATGGTGCATCGAGCATCTAATTACCGGCGGACGGACCACCCGCCACCCCGTGCGCAGTACATCGCACCTGCGAAAACTTCACTCACCCTCCGTCGCACCACTCGCCACGGCGCCCGTCGCCCCGCGCGCGGGTGCAGCCGGAAGGGCACGTCGCTGCCGTCCGGATCATCCCGGTTGGGATAGACATGAAACCGCCCGATGACGTGACCCCCCTCGCCGAGGACGGTGCAGGTGAAACCGCGACGCCATACGAAACCCCGGGCGCCCTCCTCCGCTGGGCACACCCCGCCCGAGGCCGCTGCCGTACGGCACTCGTCCGGCTTCGTGCGCAGCCGGACCGGCCCGGCGTCACCCGGATGTGTCGCGGTGCGCTCCCCCGTCGCCCTCACCGCCTTCGGCCCCTCCCCCACCGGCCTCCGGCCCATCCCCGGGGCCCCCCTCGCCGGTCTCGCCGTCGTCGTCTCCCGGAGGGGCCTTCCGCAGCCGCAGGCCGAGATACACGAAGACCACCGCGATGGCGAACCACATGATGGTGGCGATCCAGGCATACGGCTTCGGCGCCCAGGCGAGCCAGATGAACGCCCAGACGACAAAGGCGACGGCAAGCGCGAAATATCCGGTCGCGGCCTTCCGGGCGGCCCACCGGGCGGCGGAGCCCTTCGGTCCTTCTGTCCGCTTCATGCCCGGAACCTACCCGCTGACGGCGTGTGGCCGATTCCCACGCCACACCTCTCATCGTCTACAGTTCCGTAGACCGTCTACCTCACTGTAGGCGCCCGCATCCCGCTCACGCCCTCCCCGCCCCCACACGACGAAAGGGCCCGCGCCGATGGTCGCCCCCTTGTTCACAGCCTCACCGCTCGCGGTGAACGTCCTGGACGCCCAGTCACTGCTGTCCGCGTTCGGGGTGGCCGGCATCGCCGTGGTGCTGTTCGCCGAAACAGGTCTGCTGGTCGGGTTCTTCCTGCCCGGTGACTCGCTGCTGTTCACCGCGGGGCTTCTCTGCACCGGCACGTCGGACAGCGGCCTGCATCTCTCCCTGCCCCTGGTGTTGTTCGCATCCGCGGCGGGCGCCCTGGCCGGGGCACAGTGCGGCTATCTCATCGGCCGGAAGGCGGGCGGGCCCCTCCTGGCCCGCAGCCGTTCCGGGCGGCTGACACAGGGTGCACAGCGAGCCGACGAGCTCCTTGAGCGGTACGGACACGCCAAAGCCATCGTGCTGGCCCGTTTCGTACCGGTGGTGCGTACGGTGCTCAACCCGATGGCAGGCGCCCTGCGGGTCCCGGCACGGACGTTCACCCTCTGGCAGGTGATCGGCGGCCTGCTCTGGAGCCAGGGCCTGGCCCTTGCCGGATACGCACTGGGCTCCTCCATCCCGGATGTGGACCGCTATCTGCTGCCGATCATCGCAGTGATCGTCGTCGTGTCCCTCGTCCCGCTGGCCGCGGAGTTGCGGCGCTCCCGCAAGCGGACCGCGCGCGAAACGGAGCCGGGCCGGTGACACCTGCCTACAACGGATCCACGATCGACGGCGGCGCCTACACGGACGTCGTCCGCGCGGCCCACGACGCGCCGTCCTGGATGGACACGCTTGTCTCCGCCTGGTCGTCCTACGGCCTGGCCCTGTTCGCCGTGCTGATGCTCGCCGGGTGGTGGCAGGCCCGGCGCCAGGGGGCGCGTTCCGCCCTGATGGCGCTTGCCGTTCCGGTGATCGTCCTGGTCGCCTACGCCGCGAACGACGCGCTCAAGCTGGTGGTGCGGGAGGACCGTCCGTGCCAGAGCCTTCATGTCACGACACTCGAGGCATGCCCCGCGGCGGGCGACTGGTCCTTCCCCAGCAACCACGCCGCACTCGCGGCCGCGGCCGCGGTGGCACTGCTCTTCGTCTCCCGCCGGATCGGCGCCCTCGCCGTGGTGGCCGCCGTCGCGATGGCAGCGTCGCGAGTCTGGGTAGGCGCCCACTATCCGCACGACGTCGTCGTCGGCGCAGCGGTCGGCACGCTCGTCGCGCTGTTGCTGGCGGCGGCACTGAGGAAACGGACGGAGGCCCCGGTGAACCGGCTGATGGAGACGCGGCTTCGGCCGCTGCTGGTCCCGTCGTGAACCGCAGGGGCGTCGCCGATCTGGCCGTGTCGACAGCCTTGGGGAGCCTGGTGGGCTTCGCCGTGCTGGCTCTGGCCGCGGCCGGCCGGCACGGTGCCCCGCTGCCGGCCGACAGCGCCCTGCATTCCTGGGCCGTGCAGCACAGGCCGGGTGTGGCGGTGGCCGCGGCGCGCGGTCTCACCTACACCGGCACCGGCGTGATCCCCTATCTGCTGGCCGCGCTGGCCGGAGTGATCGCCGGTCGCGGGGCCCGGCAGCGGCTGGCGTTCTGCGCGGCCTCCCTCGGCTGCCTCGGACTGTGCCAGGCACTGCGGTACGCCGTCATGCTCCTCGTCGCGCGTCCGCGTCCGCCCATGGCGGGCTGGGCCACGCATGCGTCGGGCTGGTCGTTCCCCTCGGGGCACACCACCACCTCCGCCGTCACCGCAGGACTGCTCGTCATCGCCGTACTGCTCCGGGCACCACGAAGCGGCAGAGCACTCGGCGCCGGCATCGCCTGCTGGGGTGTCCTGGTCGGACTGACCCGGATCTATCTCGGAGTCCACTGGTTCACCGATGTCCTCGGCGGCTGGCTGTTCAGCGTGTTCTGGCTGAGTCTCAGCATCCGCCTGGCACTTCGTTTCGTCCCCTGCGACACCGTCGGACCACGATCGGCGAACTGCGGCCCCGGCCGTGCGGCCGCGGCAGGTTCCGGCTGACGGGGCCGGCGGGAGAGCGGCCCGCGTCGGCCACCCCCGCCAACATCGTCTACAGTTCTGTAGACGATTGCAGGCGGTAGCTCACACGGCGCACGGCGCCCGAGGAGACGGGAGAGGCCATGGCCGAGCCGGGAACCGGTATCACAGCCGACCCGAAGGGCGGTCCGGGCACGTCCCGGACGGCGGCAGCCGCCGTGCCGGGCCCGACCAAGGTACCGGAGGTGACCGCCTGGTTCTGGGTGGTCAAGGTGCTCACCACGGGCATGGGGGAGACCGCATCGGACTATCTGGCCCGAGTGCTCGGCCCGGTACCGGCCGGCTGCCTCGGACTGGCCGGTCTGACGGCCCTGCTGTTCCTCCAGTTCCGTGCGCCCCGCTACGGCGCCTGGACCTACTGGTCGGCGATAGTGGCGGTGAGCGTCTTCGGAACCATGGCGGCCGATGTCGTCCACGTCGTGGCCGGAGTCCCCTACGTGATGTCGGCCGTGGGGCTTTCCGTGGCCCTGGCAGCCGTTCTGACGGTCTGGTACGCGAGCGAGGGCACGCTCTCCATCCACAGCATCCGCACCCGCAGGCGGGAGACCTTCTACTGGGCGACCGTCCTCACGACCTTCGCCCTCGGCACCGCGGTCGGCGACCTCACGGCCGGCACGCTGCATCTGGGATATCTCACGTCGGGCGTCGCCTTCGGCGCCCTCATCGCGCTGCCGGCCCTGAGCCGGCGCCTGTTCGGACTCAACGCGGTGGCGGCCTTCTGGTGGGCGTACATCCTCACCCGGCCGCTCGGCGCCTCCTTCGCCGACTGGATGGGCGTGGGAACCGGGAGGGGCGGGCTCGGCTGGGGCACCGGGGCCGTCACTCTCGCGTTGTTGGTGCCGATCATCGTCCTGATCAATCATCTTGCGGTCACCCGACGGGACACGACGCCGAGGCCCCGGGGCGCACACGCCGCCGACTGACCGCCCGGGACGCACACGCCGCCGACCGGCCGCCCCGGGGCGGCCGGTCCCGGGCGCTCATCGCAGGGCGGGCCTGCGCGCGGCGCCGGTCGCGGCCATCAGCAGCGTGTACAGCACGAGCGAAGAGGCAAGACCGATCGCCCACCCGTAGTCGGCGAGCGGTTTGAGGAACCCGATGATCCCGTCCACCGGGAACGGCCCCTGTTTGGCGCCGTGTTCGTCCACGGTGGAGTACGAACCGCCGACGGCCAGCAGCCCGCCCACCACAAATGCGGCGACCGCGCGCCAGTTCCAGCCGCCCGTGTACCAGTAGCGGCCGTCGGTACGGTAGAGCTCCGCGACTTCCAGGACCGTGCGGCGGATGATCCAGTAGTCCGCGATCAGAATGCCGGCGACCGTGCCGAGCACCCCGCCCACCACACCGAGCCAGGTGTAGATGTACAGCTCGGGCGTCGAGGTGAGTTTCCACGGGAGGAAGAGCACCCCGACCACCCCGGTGATCAGCGCGCCGGTACGGAAGTTGATGATTCTCGGGAGGAGGTTCGCCAGGTCGTACGCCGGTGACACGACGTTGGCGGCGAGGTTCGCCGAGACCGTCGCGATCAGCACCGTCACCAGTCCGAAGAGCAGACCGAAGACATTGTCGGTCTTGGCGGTCAGCGCCACCGGATCCCAGATGGGGGCCCCGTACACCGCCTGCGATCCGGAGGTCACGAACACCGAGAGCAGCGCGAATGCGGTCATGGTGGTCGGCAGCCCCAGGGACTGGCCCCAGACCTGGGCGCGCTGCCCTTTCCCGAAGCGCGTGAAGTCGGGGATGTTGAGGCTCAGCGTCGACCAGAAGCCGATCATGCCCATCAGGGAGGGGAAGAAGACCGGCCAGAAGCCTGAGCCCCAGCCGTGCTTCGACGGCTGGTCGAGCAGCGGTCCGAAGCCGCCCGCCTTGCCGGCCATCCAGACCAGCAGCACCACGGCGCCGACCAGGACGAACGGCGCGGCCCAGTTCTCGAAACGGCGCAGCGTCTGCATCCCCCGGTGGATGATGGCCAGTTCGCACACCCAGAAGACGGCGAAGCAGAGCCACAGTGTCCAGGGGTAGCCGCCCACCTCGCCGACGTCGGCCCAGCCACCGCCGAAGACCTTGCCGAGCAGGACGAAGATGCCCTGGCCGCCGATCCAGGTCTGGATGCCGAACCAGCAGCAGGCCACGGCTGCTCGCACGAGTGCGGGGAGATTGGCGCCGCGCAGCCCGAAGGAGGCGCGCGCGAGGACCGGGAAGGGTATGCCGTACTTCGGTCCCGCATGACCGGTGAGCAGCATCGGGACCAGCACGATGACGTTGGCCAGCGCAATGGTGAAGACGGCCTGCTTCCAGTCCATGCCCAGGGCGACCAGACCCGAAGCCAGGGTCCAGGACGGGATGTTGTGCGCCATGCCGACCCAGAGCGCGGCGAAGTTGTACGTCGTCCAGGTACGCCGGGACTCCGGTACGGGCTGCAGGTCCTCGTTGGCGAACCTGTTGTCCGCCTCGTACCGGGCGGGTATCGGTATCTCAGTGTCCGTCATGAGCGGGCCGCCCCGCCGAGAGCGGGGATGATCTCTTCGCCGTAGGTGTCGATGACCCGCTCCCGCGCATCGTGCATGGCGTACACCGCGAACTGGTCGACACCCAGCGCCCGCAGCGCCTGCAGCTTCTCGATGTGCGCCTCGGCGGGACCGAGCAGACAGAAGCGGTCCACGATCTCGTCGGGCACGAAGGCGGTGTCCGGGTTGTCGGCGCGCCCGTGGTGGCTGTAGTCGTACCCCTCCCGCTGCTTGATGTACGCGGTGAGCGCCTCCGGCACCAGCCCCGAGTGTTCACCGTAGCGGGACACCAGGTCGGCGACGTGGTTGCCGACCATTCCGCCGAACCACCGGCACTGCTCCCGCGCGTGCGTGAGGTCGTCGCCGATGTACGCGGGCGCTGCCACGCAGATCTTCACCGAGTCCGGGTCCCGCCCGGCGTCGGATGCGGCGGTACGCACCGCCTTGACCATCCATTCGGTGAGGAAGGGGTCGGCGAGCTGCAGGATGAAGCCGTCGGCCTGCTGGCCTGCCAGGGCCAGCGCCCTGGGGCCGTAGGCCGCCATCCAGACAGGCAGCCTTCCGTCCTTCACCCAGGGCAGTCTGAGGCTCTGGCCGTCGACCTGGGCCTCGCGTCCCTCGGCGAGATCACGGATCACTCCGATCGCCTCGCCCAGTCTGGCCAGGGTGTTGGGCTTGCGGCCGGCGACCCGCATCGCCGAGTCGCCGCGTCCGATACCGCAGATGGTGCGGTTGCCGTACATCTCGTTCAGGGTGGCGAAAGTGGAGGCGGTGACCTCCCAGGTCCTGGTGCCGGGGTTGGTCACCATCGGGCCCACGACCAGATCGGTGGTGTGTTCGAGGATGCGGCTGTAGATGACGAACGGCTCCTGCCACAGCACGGCCGAGTCGAAGGTCCAGCCGTAGCGGAAACCGTTGCGCTCCGCGCGCCGCATCAGGCCCACTACGGCCGATGCGGGCGGGTCGGTCTGCAGGACGAGTCCGAAGTCCATGACGGGGGCTCCTGGTTCGGGGAGTGTCCGGTCGCACGGGCCGGATCAGCGAGCGGTGGTCGGTGCGCTGCCTTTGCCGCGCTCACTGCGGTGGGGGCTCATCGGTCTGCCCTTCCGGGCCCGGGTCAGACCAGGTACTGGCAGGTGGCTCGCGGCGTGTACTGGCCGTGTCCCGCCCGGCCGGTGAAGTCCCGCTCCGAGATGACGACTTCGCCGCGCGACAACACGGTCTCCACCTGGCCGGTGATGCGCTTGCCCTCGTACGCCGAGTAGTCGACGTTCATGTGATGTGTGGCGGCGGAGAGCGTCTGCTCCGTGTGCGGGTCGTAGATGACGACATCGGCGTCCGCCCCCGGGGCGATGGTGCCCTTCTTCGGATAGAGCCCGAACATCCGGGCCGGGGTGGCGCAGGCGATCTCGATCCAGCGGCGGCGAGAGATACGCCCTTCGACGACCGCCTGGTGGAGCAGGTCCATCCGGTTCTCCACGCCGGGCATCCCGTTGGGGATCTTGGAGAAGTCGCCCCGGCCCAGCTCCTTCTGCCCGGTGAAGCAGAACGGGCAGTGGTCGGTGGAGACGACCTGGAGGTCGTTGCGCCGCAGGCCGCGCCAGAGCGCCTCCTGGTGCTCGCGCGGGCGCAGCGGGGTCGAGCACACGTACTTCGCGCCCTCGAAGTCCGGCTCGGCGAGGTTGTCCGTGGAGAGGAAGAGATACTGCGGGCAGGTCTCGCCGAAGACGTTGAGCCCCTTGGTGCGGGCCGCGGTCAGCTCGGCCAGCGCCTCGTCGGCGGAGACGTGCACGACGTACAGCGGGGCCCCGGCGACCTGGGCGAGCTTGATCGCCCGATGGGTGGCCTCGGCCTCCAGCAGGACCTTGCGGACCTCGCCGTGGTAACGCGGGTCGGTCCGGCCCTCGGCCAGCGCCTGTTCCACGAGCACATCGATCGCGATGCCGTTCTCCGCGTGCATCATGATCAGTCCGCCGTTGGACCCGGCACGCTGCATCGCCCGCAGGATCTGCCCGTCGTCGCTGTAGAAGACCCCTGGGTAGGCCATGAAGAGCTTGAAGGAGGTGACGCCCTCCCCCACCAGAAGGTCCATCTCCTTGAGACTCGACGGGTTGACGTCCGAGACGATCATGTGGAACGCGTAGTCGATGGCGCACTTGCCGTCGGCCTTGGCGTACCAGTCGTCGAGCCCCTCGCGCAGCGAACGGCCGACGGACTGGATGGCGAAGTCCACGAAGGTGGTGGTGCCGCCCCAGGCCGCTGCCCGGGAACCCGTCTCGAAGGTGTCGGCCGCGTAGGTGCCGCCGAAGGGCATCTCCATGTGCGTGTGCGCGTCGACCCCGCCCGGAATGACGTACTTTCCGGTGGCGTCGATCGTACGGTCGGCGGTCCAGCCCTCGGCGACGGTGGACCCGTGGGCAGCGAGGGCGGCGACGCGGCCGTCCTCGATCAGGACATCGGCGTGGGTCTCCTCGGCGGCCGTGATGACCAGGCCGCCGCGGATCAGGGTGCGGGTGCTCATGGTGGTGCGCTCCCTCTCTCGTCCGCTCCTTCACGAGCCGGACGTCGTACGTGACTACACGGTGTGCAGGGCCTGTTCGAGGATGGCGGCGCCCGCCTCCGCCTCCGCGACATTGAGCGAGAGCGGAGGTGCGATACGCAGCACGCTGGTGTTGTGGCCGCCGCCCTTGCCGAGCAGCAGGCCGCCCTCGCGGGCCGCTTCCAGCACGGCCGCCGCAGCCTCCGGGTTGGCGTCGTCGGTGCCGGGCTTCACCAGCTCGACACCGATCATCAGGCCGCGGCCGCGCACCTCACGCACCACGGGGGACTGGGCTCCGACGGCCCGCAGGCGCTCCAGCAGCAGTCCGCCGACGCGGCGGGCGTTGCCCTGCAGGTCGTGCTCCAGCAGATAGGTGAGATTGGCCAGCCCGGCGGCCATGGTGACCGGGGAGCCGCCGAAGGTCGAGATCGAGTTGGAGTCCAGGCAGTTCATCACGTCGGCGCGGGCCACGACCCCGCCGATGGACATGCCGTTGCCGATCCCCTTCGCGAAGGTGAGCATGTCCGGCGGTCCGTTCTCGGCGTGCGCCTGCCAGCCCCAGAAGTGGTCGCCGGTCCGCCCCCAGCCGGTCTGCACCTCGTCGGCGATCCACAGGATGCCGTGCCGGTCGAGTACCTCCCGGAACGCGGCGAACAGTCCGTCCGGCGGGGCGGTGAAACCGCCCACGCCCTGGACCGGTTCGGCGATCAGCGCGGCGACGTCACGGGTCTGACCCAGCAGATCCTCCAGATCGGCCACGCATGCCTGGATGAACCGGGCGTCGCTGAGCTGCGCATAGGGGCCGCGGCTGCGGACACCGCCATGGACGTACAGCGTCTGGAGCGGGGAGAGCGCGGTCGGGGACCAGCCGCGGTTGCCCGTGATGCCGACGGCCGTGAAGGAGCGCCCGTGGTAGCTGTTGCGCATCGCCAGGATCTGGTTGGACCTGCGGTACGCGGTGGCCAGCAGCAGAGCCGTGTCGTTGGCCTCGGTACCCGATGTGGTGAAGAAGACCCGGGCATCCGGGATCCCGGACAGCGCCGCGATCCGTTCGGCGAGTTCCACCATGGGGCGGTTCAGGTACAGGGTCGACGAATGGATGATCCGGCCGGCCTGCTCGCTCACCGCCTTGGTCACCTCGGGCAGCGCGTGTGCGGTCATGGTGGTGAGAATGCCGCCGAAGAAGTCGAGGTAGCGGTTGCCGTCCGTGTCCCAGACATGGCGGCCCTCGCCCTGCGTGATCTCGATCGGATGCTCGTAGTACGTCGCCAGCCAGTCGGGGAGGACGGCACGGTGCCTGTTGTACAGATCGGTCACGGCTGCACCAGGCCCTCGTACGCGTCGGGGCGCCTGTCCCGGTAGAACGCCCATTGCTGGCGCACTTCGTCGATCAGGCTCATGTCGAGGTCACGGACGAGGAGTTCCTCCTCCTTGTCTCCGGCGACCTCCCCGACGAACTGCCCCCGGGGGTCCACGAAGTAGCTGGTGCCGTAGAAGTCGTTGTCGCCGTACTCCTCCTGACCGACGCGGTTGATGGCGGCGATGAAGTACTCGTTGGCGACCGCGGAAGCCGGCTGCTCCAGCTGCCAGAGATGGGCGGACAGACCACGTGATGTGGCGGAGGGGTTGTAGACGATCTGAGCTCCGTTCAGGCCCAGTTGACGCCAGCCCTCGGGGAAGTGGCGGTCGTAGCAGATATAGACGCCGACCTTGCCGACGGCCGTGTCGAAGACCGGCCAGCCCAGGTTTCCCGGTTTGAAGTAGTACTTCTCCCAGAACCCCTTGACCTGCGGGATGTGGTGCTTGCGATACTTCCCGAGGTACGAGCCGTCGGCGTCGATGACTGCGGCGGTGTTGAAGTAGAAGCCGGACTGCTCCAGCTCGAAGACCGGGACGACGATCACCATGCCGGTCTCACGGGCGAGTTCCTGCATCCTGCGGACCGTCGGCCCGTCGGGCACCGGCTCGGCCCAGCGGTAGTGCTCGGGCTCCTGCACCTGGCAGAAGTAAGGAGCGTTGAAGACCTCCTGGAATCCGATGATCTTCGCACCCCTGCGGGCTGCTTCCCTCGCATGTTCCTCATGCTTGGCGATCATGGATTCGGTGTCGCCCGTCCAGGTGGCCTGGACCAGTGCGGCGCGTACGACATGGGACATGAGCAGCTCCTTCAACAGGGCGCCACGAACGTTCTACGCACGTAGACAGGTTGCGTAGGAGGAGAACGTAAGCCCCGTCACACACAGGGGCAAGACCATCGCCGTTAACCGGCAGAGTCGATCATGTATCGCCTATCGCTGATCACTTCAGCTCTCGGCAGTGATCATTTTGTGAGCCCGGTTACCCGTAGTGCACGCGAGACATCGCGTTCATGGGCCGGGGAGGCCGTCGCAGCAGCTGCGAGCAGCCGGGGCACCAGAGTGCGCGGATCACGCTCTGCGATCATGACCGACTCCTCCGGCGGGTGCGCCCGCACGAACGCGCCGAGCAGCGCCAGCGACTCGCTGTCACGGCCGGCGGCGCCGAGGGCGATGACCGCATCCGCGATCTCGGAGGCGGGACGGGCGGCGCCCTGACGCAGCATGTGCCCGCAGTCCTCGCCGAGGCCCGCCGCGGTGAGCGCGCCCGCGACCGCGGCCAGCCGCTCGGGAGGCAGTGACGCGGCCTCCCAGAGCAGAGTGGCCCAGTCGGCCTCGAGTCCCGCCCTCGACAGCTCGGCCGCCAGCACCGGCAGAGCGCCGGCCGGCAGAAGAGCGGCCTGGCAGAGCACGGCGTGCGCCTCGCCGCTGAGGCCATCAGCGCGCAGCCGGGACAGCCGGCCGACGACCTGAGTGGCGGCGCGCAGGGCGGCGGGGTCCGCGGTCTGCTGCCGCGTCGGCGGCCGCTCCCGGCCGGCCGCACGGGGCGCTCCGCGGAACCTGGCACCGCGTGGCTCCGCGACGGGTGCCTCGGGCGGCGACGGCAGGGCCGCCGCCGTGCTGCCCTCGTCGTCGAGCCCGGCGAACCTGGCGCCGCGCGGGCGGTGCCGGGGCGGGTCCGGCTCGGCTCCGGCCACGGGCTCCGCGGGGGCCGGAGCGGCCGTCGCACCTGCACCACGCTCGCCCGGCCCCCGGGACGCAGCCGGCCTGGGGCCCTGGCCGACGGCCGGCACTGCCGTAAGGCGCTCGCGCAGCTCCGCGCACCGGGCGGCGGCCCGCCGGCCGTCGTCGCGCACCCATGCCAGTTCGGCGCCGAGCCGCTGCGCCTCGGCGTCGTCCGCCACCCGCAGCCGGTGCTCCAGTTCCCGTTCGCGCCGCGACGCACGAGCCTGCTCGCCGAGCATCAGCGCCAGCCGTTCGCGCACTGCTTCCGATCCGCCGGGGCTCCGGTCATGTGCGGCAGCCGAGGCCGCGTAGAGCCCCCCGGCCCGTTCCGCCGCTCGCCGGGCGGTCTCCTCCCCCCGGAGCGCCGCGAGATCCTGGAGCAGCGAATCGACCACGTCCCAGGGCGGGATCTCGCTGCCGTCGAGACAGGCCCGCATCCCCTCGGGATCACGCCGCCAGAACACGCCGCACCAGCCGTCGGCCGGATCGAGCACGGCCGTCAGGTCTCGCAGATACCGTGCGAACGCATCGGCTTCCGCCGGGAGTTGGCTCACCGTCATGGCGGGCCATTCGACCGCAGCAGTGTTACGGCGGCGCTACGGGACGGTTTTCGGCGATGACCCGTCGTGTCCGGGTGCGGCGCGGCCCGGCTCCGGTACGGCCGGCCGCGCCTTCACGTCAGGGCCGCCCGGCCGGATGCACCACCATCGCGGACCCTCCGCCTCTGCGTACCGGCTCGGCGGCCGCCAGCCAGCGGCCGTCCGGCAGCCGTTGCACTCCGGTGGCCGCACCGATCTCCGGGTTCAGCTTGAACGAGTGACCGAGCGACTCCAGCCGGCTGCGCAGCGGACTGTCGTAGAGGGCGGGCTCCAGCTCAGTGGTCGCGGCGTTGCGCTGGCTGGCACGCGGCGCCGCGATGGCGTCCACCAGAGGCAGTCCCCGGTCGAGATGGCCGATCAGCGTCTGAAGAACCGTGGTGATGATGGTCGCGCCGCCCGGGGAGCCGAGTGCCAGAGCCGGCTTCCCACCGTCGAGCACGATGGTCGGCGAGATCGAGGAGCGCGGACGCTTGGCCGGGCCGGGCAGATTCGGATCGTGCACGGCCGGGTCCGCCGGAGTGAACGAGAAGTCGGTCAGCTCGTTGTTGAGCAGGAATCCGCGCCCGGGCACGGCCATCCCGCTGCCCCCGGTCTGTTCGATGGTGAGGGTGTACGCGACGACGTTGCCCCACTTGTCCGCCACCGTGAGATGGGTGGTGTTCTCCCCCTCGTAGGTGGTGGGTGCCGCCGTGCCGCCGGCCGCGCACGCCGCGGGGTGGCGGGGGTCGCCCGGCGCGAGCGGGCTGGTGAGTACCGCGTCGTCCTTGATGAGGCAGGCGCGGGAGTCCGCGAAGCGCTGGGAGAGCAGTTCCCTGGTCGGTACCGACTCGAAGGCCGGGTCGCCGACCCACCGGCCCCTGTCGGCGAAGGCGACCCGGCTCGCTTCGATGTAGTGGTGCAGGTACTGCTCCTGGGTCGCCTTCGAAAGGTCGGTGCGCTCCAGGATGTTGAGCGCCTCTCCCACGGTCGTGCCGCCGGACGAGGACGGCGCCATGCCGTACACATCGAGACCCCGGTAGGAGACCTTCGTCGGCTCGCGGTGCAGTGCCCGGTACGACCGCAGGTCGTCCGCCGTCAGGTCACCGGGGCGGGCGTCTCGGGTGGAACCCGGAGCGAGGTCGGGATGGCGCACCGTGCGGACGACGTCGCGTCCGAGGGCGCCGTGGTACAGATCGCCGATACCCTGACGGCCCAACTCCCGGTAAGTACGGGCCAGATCGGGGTTCTTCAGGGTCGATCCCACAGTGGGCGGCTGCCCGCCCGGCAGGAAGAGCTTCGCGGTGGCGGGGAAATCGGCGAACCGCGCCGCGTTGTCCTGGGTCTGGCCGCGGAACGTCGGGTCGACGGTAAACCCGTCGTTCGCGATCCGCTCGGCCGGCTTCAGTACCGTCTTCAGCGGCTTGCTGCCCCAGGCGTCCAGCGCCGAGTCCCAGGTCGCCGCCGTTCCGGGGACGCCCACACTCAGCCCGCTGGTCACCGCGTCGGCGAAGGCCAGCGGCTTGCCGTTCTCCAGGAAGAGGGAGGAGTCGGCGGAGTGCGGGGCTGTTTCACGCCCGTCGATGGTCTGCACCCGGTGGGACCTGGCGTTGTAGTAGACGAAATAGCCGCCTCCGCCGATGCCCGCGGAGTAGGGCTCCGTGACACCGAGTGCCGCCGCCGTTGCGACCGCCGCGTCCACCGCGTTGCCACCGTTGCGGAGCACCTCGATGCCGGCGGCGGACGCGTCCGCGTCCACGCTCGACACCGCTCCCCCGTAGCCCACGGCGACCGGCGACTTCCCCGGCGGTGCGCCGGCTTCGGGATGCGGAGCGGTCGCTCCGAGCGACACCACGGCGACGGCGACGGCCAGGCACGAGAACTTCCGGGCGGCGCGTGTGGGGTGCCGGCGCCCTGCCCGGAGAGTTTGGGGATGCATCCACGACCTCCAGAGGAGAGATGTAGGCGCAGCCTAGCCCGACCGCCGCACACCGGTCATGGACACGTCGATACCATGCCGCCCCAGATACCGTTCCTTCACAAGGTGGATCCCAGTGACCGACGATGTACGCAACATTCTGCTCGGCGTGATCGCTGCCGGAATCAGCGCCGCTCTGGGCTGGCTCGCCCGTACGTATCTCTGGCGGCGCAGACTCCGCCGCAAGCAGGCCTTCTTCGGGCTGCCGGGGAATTCCGAGTGCCTGCTGGTCGTCAACCGTGAAGCGGGCGGTGACGGTGCGGTGGCCCGCAATGACGTGTTCGCACTGCTGGAGCTCTCCGCCCTGATCAAGGACTGCGGTGCGCACGCGCAGATCGTCGCGGCCGACACCGCGCAACAGGGCATAGGCGAGCGTACGGAGTTCTGCGTCGGCGGCCCGGCGTCCAACCGCCGGATGACCGCGCACCTCCAGTCGCTCCTTCCCGGTGTCGATGTCAACACCGACGTGGAACCCGGGCCCGATCGCGGCGCCCTCCGGATCGGCAGCGAGCGCTACCGCCTCGAGAGCGGCAGGGTGGCCCATGTCCTTCTGGCCCGCCTCACCACGGGATCCGGCGCGCGGCCGGTCTTCCTCTTCTGCGGCCAGCAGTCCATCACCAATCAGGCGGCGTCGCGCTATCTGGCCCGCAACCACGAGAAGCTGGCGCGCAAGCATGGCGACAAGTCCTTCTGCCTGCTGCTGAAGGTCATCAACTCACAGGCGTACGGGCCCGACGTGGTCGAGCTGATCGCGGATGTCACACGCGCCGCGCAGACCCCGGCTCCGGCTCCCCGTACGACGCACCGCGCGGACCACTGACCGGCATGTCCGCCGGCGCGTGCTCCCTGACCGCCGCCAGCAGGCCGGCCGCGTCCAGCTCGAAGACCTGTTCTTCGATGCAGAGCCCCTGTGTTCCCTCGGCACGGCCGATGGCGGGCGCGATCCTGCGGTACATCGACCGCGGGCGGCAGAGCCGGGGCAGCGCCTGCGTCCCCTGCGTGAAGTCCACCACGACGTACGCGCTGGTGCGGCCGCCCGTGGTGACGGTCTCGTCGGCCACACGCGCGAGCGCGGACCAGGGCACGGTCCTGGCCGGCCAGGTCGGCAGCCGTACGGTCAGACCCTCGCCGCTCACCGTGAGCCGCAGCGGGCGCACCAGGTAGCCGACAAAGGTGACGGTGAAGAAGGCGAGGAAGATCCCCGCTATCACCATCAGGGTGCCGCCCACCGCTCCGTACGCGCCGTCGACGACCGGCGGTATCGCCAGCACCCAGGCGACCAGCACCACCACGGCCGCGACCGGGACCCACTGCAGCTTCCCCCTGAGCCGCAAGGTCATGTCCGTCCGCGCGGACTCTGCTCCGCTCTCTGAATTCGTCACACCGAGAGCTTGGAACCTCCGACGCGATTGCGCCAGAGGCCGCACTGAATTGCGGGCAGCGGGGCAGGCCTGGCCAGGCCTCATTGACGCCATGTCCAACAATCGTTACCCGCGCGTAACTTACTGACCAGTTACCAGAGGTAAACGCAGACGGTTAGCTACTCCTGACTCTGCAAGGGTGCAAGCGAGGAGAGCGATTCATGGGACAGCCCCGTACGGCCACGGCCTCTGTGCTCACAGTGGCGGCACTTGTCGCGGGAGCGACTTTCGGCCTGGCACCCGCGGCCGGCGCCGCGCAGCCGGACCGGGCGGCACCTGCCGCACAGGCATCCGCCGGGCCGGAGTTCCACGACATACCGGGCTCCGGTGGCATCACGCTCAAGGGCAATGTCTTCGCCCCGGCCGGGGCCACGGCGCGGAGCGCGGCGAAGTACCCGCTGATCGTCCTCCCGGCCAGCTGGGCGATACCGCAGATCGAGTACCTGGCCCAGGCGAAGAAGCTGGCCGACGCGGGCTATGTGGTCGTCAGTTACACCGCGCGGGGTTTCTGGGGCTCGGGGGGCCGCATCGAGACCGCCGGGCCGCCGGACATCGCCGACGTCTCGTCCGTCATCGACTGGGCGCTCGCCCACACGGCGGCCGATCCCCGGCGGATCGGCGTGGGCGGCGTCTCGTACGGGGCGGGCATCAGCCTCCTCGCCGCAGGTCACGACAAGCGGATCAAGGCAGTGGTGGCGATGAGCGGCTGGGCCGACCTCATCGACTCGATCTACAGCGGGCGTACCGAGCACCGCCAGGCCGCCGCTCTGCTCGGGGGCCTGGGTGAGATCACCGGGCGTCCCAGTGCGGAACTGAGCCGGACGCTCAAAGCGTTCCTCGGCTCGGATCTGTCCAAGGAGCAGGAGATGATCGCCTGGGGGAAGAAGCGCTCCCCGGCCGCGTATCTCGACCGGATCAACAAGAACGGCCCGGCCGTCATGATGGGCAACGCCTGGGGCGACACCATCTTCCCGCCCAACAGCTATGCGAAGTTCTTCGACCGGCTGACCGGTCCCAAGCGGCTCGAACTCCGCCCGGGCGACCATGCCACGGCCGAGGCCACCGGCCTGCTCGGTCTGCCCAACGACACCTGGACCGACGCGCACCGCTGGTTCGACCACTATCTCAAGGGGGATGCCAACGGCATCGATCACGAACAGCCCGTGCAGCTCGCATCGCGTACCGGCGGCGGCTACGAGGGCTACCCGAGCTGGGCCGCCGTGCCGAACAGCAAGGAAAGGCTCTCGCTCGACGGCACGAAAGAGATCCTCACGAATGTGGACTCGGGCGCGGACGGCGGCATCTCGATCCTCACCAACGCCCTGGACCAGTTCCTCAGGATCCCGCCGCTGGCGTCGATCCCGCTGCTCCCGCGCGCCTGGGCAGCGGTCTGGCAGGACGGTCGCCATCATGCCGAGCAGCACATCCGCGGTACGGCCACCCTGCACACCACCCTCACCAGTACCAAGGAGAGCGGCACCCTCGTCGCGTATCTCTACGACGTGGGCCCGCTCGGCCTCGGCAAGCTGGTCAGCAATGCGCCGTACACCTTCCACGGACAAACGCCGGGCAGGCCGTTCCCCGTGGACCTGGATCTGTTCTCCACTGCGTACGACGTGCCGGCGGGCCACCATCTGGCCCTGGTGACCGACACTGTCGACCCGCTGTACATCGAGCACAACCCGACCGGCGCGCAGCTGACCTTCTCCTCACCCGAGTCCGACCCGTCGTATCTGTCGGTCCCGCTGCGCGAGAAGTGATCACCGGCTGCTGCCGGGCGGGCATGGCCCTACGAGCTACTGCACACCCGGCAGCAGCGTCCCTGGTTCGGCCGGACCCACTTCCACGGCCTCGGTCTTGGGATTGCGCCTCTGTCTTCCGGACACCCAGGTGGCGAACCAGGAAAGCAGTATGCACATCCCGATGTAGATCGGAGAGATCACCATCACCACGGGGATGAACGGCAAATCGTAGTCGAGATTCGACGCGATGAGCTTGCCTGCATGGAGGAACTCCTCATAGGTGATGAGATAGCCGAGCGATGTGTCCTTCAGCGCGACAACCAGCTGGCTGATGATGGTCGGCAGCATCGCGCGTAACGCCTGGGGCACCAGGACGTACGACATGACCTGCGTCTTGCGCATCCCGAGCGCGTACGCCGCCTCCCGCTGCCCGCGCTCCACGTTGCCGACTCCGGTGCGGAACACCTCTGCGAGCACCGAACCGTTGTAGAGCGTCAGTCCGGCGACCAGGGCCGGCAACGGCTGGACCTTGAGCGCGACGAAGACGAAGAAAATCATCACGAGCACCGGCATGGCGCGGAAGAACTCGACCAGCAGGGTGGCGGTCCAGCGCAGCGGGCGGTGCACCGAGAGCCGGCCCACGGCGAGTACCGCCCCGAACAGCAGGGACAGCACCGCCGCGCAGGCGAACGCCTTGAGCGTGTTGCCCAGGCCCCGCAGCAGCAGCTCCTGAATGCCCTTGTACTCGAAGGGCGTCCACTTCCGGCTGGTGAACTGGCCGGTGTCGAAGAGCAGATAGACGATCCAGCCGACCAGGGCCAGGATCAGGGCGGTCGAGATCAGTCCGTAGGCGAAGTGCCGCTTACGGGTGAGCGGCCCCGGGATGTCGTACAGCGCCGTGGCGGAGTGCGGGGAAAGGGTCATCGGGCGACTCCCAGACGTTTTTCCAGCACGGCGAAGAGCCCGCTGATCGCCAGCGTGATGATCAGATACCCGACGGCGATCCAGAAGAAGGACCAGACGATGCTGTAGCCCCGCTCGTTGAGGACCTTGTAAGTGCCGAGCAGTTCCGTGACACTGAACGCTCCGGCGATAGCGGAGTTCTTGGCCAGGGCGATCAGCGTCGAACCGACGGGCGGGATGACCGAGCGGAAGGCCTGCGGCAGCACCACGGTGCTCAGCGTCTGACCGAACGTCATCCCCAGACTGCGCGCGGCCTCTCCCTGGCCGGTGGGCACGGTGTTGATGCCCGACCGCAGCGCCTCACAGATGAACGCCGATGTGTAGCAGCCCAGGGCGAGCACCGCGAAGACCTCGAAGGGCAGCACCAGCCCGAAGCGGGGCAGTCCGAGCAGTACCGCGAAGAAGAGCAGGGTCAGCGGCGTGTTGCGGAGCACGGTCACCCAGGCCGTGCCGAGCGCCCGCAGCGACCGGACCGGAGCGACCCGGAACGAAGCCATCACGAACCCCAGCAGCAGCGCCAGGACCGAGGCGTAGACGGTGAGTTCCACGGTGCCGAGAAAGCCCTTGCCGTAGAGCGAGAAGTTCTGGGTGAGTACGTCCATGGAGGCCGGTCCCCTCAGGTTGCCGGGTAGCGGTCGATGGGCGGCGGCGCTGGCGCCGGCGCCCCCGAGAGGCCCAGCGTGACGTCGTACGCCTTCTTCCAGTCGCCGTTCTTCTCGCGCGCCTCCAGCGCGTCGTTGAGCGCCGATCGAAGCGCGTTGTCACCGCGCGGGACGCCGATTCCGTACGGCTCCTCGGAGAACGGCTTGCCGACGACCTTCAGTTCGTCGGGAACCTTCGCCGCGAAGCCCAGCAGGATCGCGTCGTCGGTGCTGACGGCGTCGACCTGATAGGTCAGCAGGTTGTCGACACAGATCGAGTAGGTGTCGTAGGAGACCAGCTTCGCCTCCGGATAGTCGGCAGCGATGCGCTGGTACGGCGTCGACCCGGCGGCCGAGCACACCGTCCTGCCCGCCAGGTCCTGGGGACCATGGATGTCGTGCTCGTCGGTGCGTACCAGCAGCCCCTGACCGGCCAGGTAGTAGGGGCCGGCGAAGCCCACGAGCTTCTTGCGCAGGTCGTTGATCGTGTAGGTGCCGACGTAGTAGTCGATCTGGCCGTTCTGCAGCGCGGTCTCCCGGTTGGCCGACGCGATCGTCCGGAAACGGATCGTGCTCGGATCGAAGCCGAGGGACGCGGCCATCATCCTGGCGATCTCGATGTCGAAACCGGAGTAGAGACCGGTGGCCGGGTCCTTCTCACCGAGATAGGGCTGGTCCTCCTTGGCGCCGACCACCAGATGGCCGCGCCGGTGCGCCGTGCGCCAGGTGCTCGAACCGGGCAGCCTGAAGCCGGTGACGACGTTGTAGTGCGGCAGTTGACCGGCCTTTGGCCCGTTGACGGGCGGGCTGCCGTCCTTGCCGCAGCCTGCGGCGAGCATGCCGAGCAGGAGGATCAGGACTGCGGCCGGAGCCTTTCTCGTACGCAACAGGGAGCCTCCCGTCAATGTTTGAGGATCTTGGACAGGAAGTCCTTGGCACGGTCGCTCTCGGGATGGCTGAAGAAATCCTCCGGTGTGCGGTCCTCCACGATGCAGCCGTCGGCCATGAAGACCACGCGGTTGGCAGCCGACCGGGCGAAGCCCATCTCGTGGGTGACGACGACCATGGTCATGCCGTCTCTGGCGAGCTGCTGCATGACTTCGAGGACCTCATTGATCATCTCCGGGTCGAGCGCCGACGTGGGCTCGTCGAAGAGCAGCGCCTTGGGATCCATGGCCAGCGCGCGGGCGATGGCCACCCGCTGCTGCTGGCCGCCGGACAGCTGCGCCGGGAACTTGTCGGCCTGCGAGGCGAGACCGACCCTGTCCAGCAGCTCCCGGGAGCGCCGGTCGGCCTCGGCCTTCGCGCGCTTGCGGACCTTGAGCTGGGCGAGCGAGACATTGGCCAGTACGGTCCGGTGCGCGAACAGGTTGAACGACTGGAAGACCATGCCGACTTCGGCACGGAGCAGCGCCAGTCCTTTCCCCTCCTCGGGGAGCGGCTTCCCGTCGATCGTGATGCGGCCGGACTCGATCGTCTCGAGTCTGTTGATCGTCCGGCAGAGCGTCGACTTCCCCGAACCGGACGGGCCGATGACCACCACCACCTCCCCGCGACCAACGGTGAGACTGATGTCCTGAAGAACGTGCAACGTCCCGTAGAACTTGTTGACGTCACTCAGCACGATCAACGGATCAACCGCCATACGCTGGCCTGCCCACTCTCAGCTGTGTCGAGGTCAGCGCAAACTAACCACCGCACTGAGGGGGTTCATCCTCGACACGCTCAAATCGGGCATAAACCGTATTTGCATTGAAAAGCGATCGGGATGCTGTCAGGCCTCAGCAGCTTCGCCGTAGACCTGCGAGAGCTCGGGCGCACCGGCCACCGCCCAGTCGAGCCCGGCCTCCACCACATTGATCTCGCGCCCCGACGTCAGCCGCACCACCGGCTGTCCGCCCGGCCACACATCCCAGACCGCCCCCGGAACGGTCCTGACAATGATGGTTCCGAGATAGAGCCCGGCGTCGTTGCCCAGCCAGGGCAGCTCCTCCGGGTCGTCCCGCCAGCGCGGCGGCAGCTGGTCGAGCGCGGCCAACGACTCCGGGGAGTCGTCGAGTTGAAGCCCTTCCTGCCCCGCGCGGACCCGCAGCAGCTCGCACTCGGCAAGGAGTTCACCGACACCCTGCGGATCCTTCTTCATGGCCGCCGTGAGTGTGTGTGCGTGCTCAGTGCCGTGCCGCCTGCGCCAGTTGTCCAAGAAAGGGATATTCACACCACTCAGCCTCGCATTCGGCAGCACGTCACACCACAGGGCGCGCGGGATCGCGCACGCTCATACGTCGAGATCGACCACCACCGGGGCATGGTCCGAAGCGCCCTTGCCCTTGCGCGCCTCACGGTCCACATAACTGTCCTTGACCGCCGCGGCGAAGGGTTCGTTGCCGTACACCAGGTCGATCCGCATGCCCCGGTTCTTCGGGAAGGCGAGCTGACGGTAGTCCCAGAAGGTGTACGGGCGGTCGTACTTGAGAGCGCGGGGCGCCACGTCGGCCAGGCCCGCTTCCCGCAACGCGCCGAGCGCGGCCCGCTCGGCAGGGGTGACATGAGTGGCGCCCTCGAAGACCGCGGGATCCCAGACGTCCTCATCGGCCGGTGCGACGTTGAAGTCGCCGAGGACCGCGAACGGCCGCTGCCCGCCGGCGTCACCGGCGACCGCGGCCCGGAGCGCCTCGAACCACTGCAGCTTGTACGCGTAGTGCGCGTGGTCGACCTCGCGGCCGTTCGGCACATACACCGACCAGACGCGCACCGGGCCGCAGGTCGCCGAGAGCGCCCTCGGCTCCTGCGCGCCTTCGTAGTCCGGGCCACCGGGCAGACCCGAGGTCACATCGTCGAGCCCCACCCGGGAGACCAGAGCCACGCCGTTCCACCGGCCGGTGGCGTTGACCACCGACTCGTAGCCGAGCTCTCGCAGCGCTTCGGACGGAAACTGCTCGGCGGAGCACTTGGTCTCCTGCATGCACAGCACATCGGTGCCGGTGCTCTCGAGCCAGGCCAGCACCCTCGGGAGCCGGGCGGTGATCGAATTGACGTTCCAGGTGGCGATGCGCATACACCAAACCTAGCCGGTGGGACCGACAGTCACAGTTCCGTGGACTCACCCGGTGCGAGACGGGCGTGGTCGGAGCCTCCGAGGTTGCCGATATGCATGTCGTACATCCCCCGGGCCATGTCCTTGAGCAGTACGTCATGGATGTCGATGGCCCGCTGCGGTTTGACCTCCCGAACGTAGTCGATCACCTCGGAGACCTTGTTCCACGGAGCGTGCACCGGGAGCATCAGCGTTTCGACCGGGTGCTCGGGCACGGTGAACGCGTCGCCCGGGTGAAAGACCGAACCGTCCACCAGAAACCCGACGTTGGTGATCCGCGGCAGATCGGGGTGGATCACCGCATGCAGTTCGCCGTGCACCTGCACGTCGAAACCGGCGGCCGTGAAGGCGTCGCCGTGCCCGACGGTGTGGACGCGGCCGGGGAAGGCCGCGGAGAGCTGGTCGGCGACGCTGCGCAGCGTCCAGATCTCGGCAGCCGGCGCCGCCTCGAGTCCGGCACGCAGCCGGTCCTCGCTGAAGTGGTCGAGGTGCTCGTGCGTGACGAGGATGGCGTCGGCGCCGACCGCCGCGTCCTCCTCGCTGAAGGCACCCGGGTCGATGACGAGCGTCCGCCCGTCCTTCTCCAGCCGGATGCAGGCGTGGGTCTTCTTCGTCAGCTTGATCGTCATCCCCCCATCCTGCTACGCCTCGGGGGTGGTCTCCTGCCGGATCACCGACTGAGCCACCTTGAAGGCCGAATTCGCGGCCGGAACACCGCAGTAGACCGCGGTCTGCAACAGCACTTCCTTGATCTCGACGGGGGTGAGCCCGTTGCGCAGTGCCGCTCTGACGTGGAACGCCAGTTCCTCCAGATGACCGCCCGAGACCAGCGCGGTCAGCGTCACGGCACTGCGGGTCCGGCGGTCCAGCCCGTCCCGCGTCCAGATCTCGCCCCAGGCATAGCGGGTGACCAGCTCCTGGAAGTCCCCGGTGAACCCGTCGGTCGCATCCTCGATCCGGTCCACATGGGCGTCGCCCAGGACCTCACGGCGGACCTTCGCCCCCGCTTCGTACGGGTCGGGGCGCCCGGTGTTCACGGCGTCCGGCTGCAGCGGGGCGGGCTCGATCTCCGCCACGGGCCCCGCCGGGGCTGTGGCACCCTGCACCGCGGACGGCACCGGAATCCCGGTGGTCGTGGACGAGGACGTGTCCTGCCAGGCCGTGGAGAAGTGGCGGACCAGGAGGTCGGTGACGGCCGCGGGCTGCTCGACGGGGGCCAGGTGCGAGGCTGCGGGCACCATGGCGAGCCGGGCGTCCGGTATGCCGGCCACCAGGGTCCGGGCGTCCGCGGGGCCGGTGATCCGGTCCTCGGCACCCACCACGACGAGCGTCGGGACCCCGATGCGGCCCAGCTCGGACCGGATGTCGAAGGAGGCGAGGGCCTCGCAGGCGGCGATGTAGCAGCCCGGGTCGGTCGTACGGACCATCTGCACGGCCCATTCCACGATCGCCGGCTGAGCCGTCGCGAAGCCGTGGGTGAACCAGCGCTCGGGAGCGCTGCGCGCCATCGGGTCCAGACCGTTGGTCCTGACGATCACTCCGCGCTGGCGGAACTCGTCGGCCGTGCCGAAGCGCGACGACGCGGCCACCAGAGCCAGCGAGGCGACTCGATCGGGATGGCGCAGGGCCAGCTCCATCCCGATCGCGCCGCCGATGGAACAGCCCGCATAGCCGAAGCGCTGCACTCCCAGCGCGTCGAGGGTGGCCAGCAGCATGCCGGCCGTCCCGGCGATCGAGGGCACCGGGTGGGCCGGGGCCCCGCCGTGGCCGGGCAGATCGAAGCGCAGGACCCGCCAGGTGCGGGACAGCTCGGGCGTCTGCCGGTCCCACATGTGCCAGGTCGTGCCCAGCGAGGGGCCCAGGACCAGGACGGGGGCGTTTTCCGGCCCGTCGAGGCGGTATTGCAGGGTTTTCGTCGTCGTGCTCACCCGCTCACGCTCCCACATCTCACCATTGCGCACGGGAGCGGGTCGGGACACTTGCCGGACCTCCCCATGTGTCCGCCGCCGGCCGGAGATCCTCCACCCCGGGCCCCACGGGCTCGCGGCCGCCGCCCGCATCGAAACAGCCCTCTGCCTGCGGCTCCTCCGGGGCAGCCGGCGGACGCTGATCGTCCGGTGCCCACCGTGACGTCGTCCGTGGGGCGGCGCGCCACACCGTGGTCGATCCGGTCAGGGCGCACCCGCGTACCGCCGAGTCGCCGCTGTGCGCCGTCGGTGGCCAAACAGCCCGCGCGCGCTCGCGCCTGCCGCCCGGCCGCGGGCACCTCGGTGAACACTTGCCAGGTCACGACATCAGGACATCTCCGATTGACATGAGGGGAACGACCGATGGACGGAGCAGGACGCCGGGATCGCAGAGCCCTGCTTGCCGGGGGCCTTGCGGTTGCCACGGTCGCGCTTGCGGGGTGCGCACCGCCGAAGGCGGCGACGCCGGGACCCAGCGGTTCGCCGACAGCGCGGCCGACCACACCGGCCGCGGCGTTCGCAAGACTGCGGGAAGGCAACGAGCGGTGGGTGAGCGGAGACCTGCAACACCCCGACCGGGATCCGGACCGGCGCCAGTTCGTGGCCCAGGAGCAGGAACCCTTCGGGGCAATCCTCTCCTGCATCGATTCCCGAGTCCCGCCCGAACTCCTCTTCGACACCGGGCTGGGTGACCTCTACGTGATGCGCACCGGCGGGGAGGCGGTCGGCCCGGTGGTCACGGGTTCCGTCGAGTACGGCCCCCTGACGAGCGGCACCCCACTCATCGTGGTCCTCGGGCATCAGCGCTGTGGCGCCGTCGAGGCGGCTTACAAGTCCCTTCGTGACGGCAAGCCGCTGCCCGGCAACCTGCAGGCGATCGTCAGGGCGCTGCGGCCGGCGTACGAGCAGGCGGTCCGGGAGGGTGGTACCGACCCGGTCGACACCATGGCCCGCGCCCAGGTCAAGCTCACCGCCGCCGACCTGCGCTCCAACGCGGACCTCGCCCCGCTCGTGGCCAAGGGCGCCCTTGCCGTGATCGGCGCCTACTACTCGCTCGATACCGGCACGGTGGATTTCCTGGCCGGCGCGCCTTCCTGAACCGGCCGTACGGGACGCGCGGGTGTCGTCAGCCGGCGGGGCTCCGTCACCCCCGGGCCACCCCGGGACGGGTCGTTCAGGGGGTGTCGGTGGAGACGACATACACCCGTCGGGCGTGCGGAAGGGTGCTGTCGACGGTGATGTTCAGCGTGGGCAGCGGGTCCTTCTGCGGCAAGGTGGTGCCCGACCAGTCGCGGCTCCGGTTGAACTTCCAGCCGGCGATCCTGGCGTCCCGCGCGCCGACCGTCACCTTGCCGTCCTTGAGCGCTCCGGGCTTGGCGCCCACCGCGTCGAGGAAGCCGTTCACACCGGCCTGGTCGGTGGTGAACTGCACGTACAGCCGGCTGACCTTCCAGTTGCTCGTCTGGTAGTACCAGACGCCGATGGCCTGCTTGGGGACCGGCACATCGAAGGTGCGGCGCTGCACCTTCGTGGGCCAGCCGTGGGTGAGGCCGGTTGCCATGGCCTTCTTCTCGTTGTGGCGGCCGCTGTCGCGGCTCTGCTCCGCGGCGATCACCAGATAGCCCGCGGGGATCCCGATGAGCAGCACGATGATGACCGCCGTCAGCCAGCGCCGGCGGATCATATGGCGCCGGTCCTCCGGCGACTGCATGACGTCCTCCTCGGGCGGTGAGGACTGACGCGGCACGGATGTGGTCATTCGGGGGATCCCTGGGTATCGGGGTCGGTGCGGGCGGCCTGCGCGTACCGCTCGTAACGCTCGACACGGCGGCGATTGGCCCTGCGGAAGCGCCGGGCGATCAGCCGGGCGAGGTCGGCCGCACCGACCATACCTGCCTCGGGACCGAGCTGCGCCTTGACGATCCGCGCCTCGGGTCGGTATCCACGGCCGGTCAGCTGCCGTTTGAAGGCGTCGCGGGCGGGCCCGATGAGCAGGTCGTCGGCGGCGCTGACACCCCCTCCGACGACGAAGCAGGACGGGTCGAGCGCGGCGGCGAGATTGGCGATGCCGACGCCGAGCCACTGACCGATGTCCTGGAAGAGCTCGACGCACATCGCGTCGCCCTCACGGGCGAGTTCGGTGATGAGCGGCCCCGTGATGTCGGGGATGTTCCCCTTGACCCGCTCGATGATGTTGTAGGCGACGGGTGAGTCGGCGGCGGCCATCTCCTTGGCCTCCCGCACGAGCGCGTTCCCCGAGCTGTACTGCTCCCAGCAGCCACGGTTGCCGCAGGGGCAGCGGTGACCACCGGGAACCACCTGCATATGACCGAACTCACCCGCGACGCCGTATTTACCCCGCTTGACCTGACCGTCCTCCAGGATCGCGCCGCCGATACCGGTGCCGAGCGTGATCATCACCAGATGGTCCTCGCCCCGGCCCGCACCGAAGCGCCACTCCGCCCATGCGGCCGTGTTCGCGTCGTTGTCGACCATGACGGGAACGGCGAGACGGCCCTGGAGCGCGTCACGCAGCGGTTCGTCGCGCCAGGCGAGATGGGGGGCGAAGAGCACCCTGGAGCGGTCGGCGTCCACCCAGCCCGCCGCTCCGATGCCGACGGCGTGCACGTCATGGCGGTCGGAGAGATCGAGGACCAGCTCGACGATGGTGTCCTCGACGACCCTTGCGCTCTTCGACTTGTCGGGCGTCTCGGTCTTGATCTTCTCCAGGATGACGCCGTCGGCATCGACGACGCCGGCCATCACCTTCGTACCGCCGATGTCGATGCCGACGGTCGGGACGCGGGGCGCCGTGAGGTGCGAGCGCCGCTCGCGGGTTCCGACGGTCCGCAGGACCGTGGCGCGGGCGGAGCCGCGGTGCGCGAAGTCACGGTACGTACTCATCGGGCCGATTCTGCCATCCGCCGGCCGGGGAGGCGCCCCAGCACCCTATTGGGACGGGTGGCCACCGAGGTGTCTGGGCGACGGAGCCCGCTGGAGTTCATGGCTGAGCTCCTCCAGTTCGCTGCCGCCGGCCATCTGCCGGGTGAGGTCGTCCAGGGTGATGTCGTCCTTGGTGTGGCTACCGAACATGGCGCCGCGTTTCAGCAGGACGAAACGGTCACCCACCAGGTAGGCGTGGTGCGGGTTGTGCGTGATGAGCACCACGCCGAGTCCCGCGTCGCGGGCGGCTGCGACGTACTTCAGCACCACGCCGGACTGCTTGACTCCGAGCGCGGCGGTGGGCTCGTCGAGCACCAGCACCTTCGCGCCGAAATAGACGGCGCGGGCGATCGCCACGCACTGGCGTTCCCCGCCCGACAGGGTGCCGATCGGCTGGTCGACGTCGCGCAGGTCGATGCCCATGCGAAGGAGCTCCGCACGGGTGGTCTCACGCATCGAGCGGACGTCGAGGCGCTTCAGGGGGCCCGCGCCCTTCGTCGGCTCCGAGCCGAGGAAGAAGTTCCGCCAGACCGGCATCAGCGGGACGACCGCGAGGTCCTGGTAGACGGTGGCGATGCCCCGGTCGAGGGCCTCGCGCGGCTTGCCGAGGGATGTCTCCTGCCCCCCGATCAGGAAACGGCCGGCGTCATGCCGGTGCAGCCCTGAGATGATCTTGATGAGGGTCGACTTGCCCGCGCCGTTGTCGCCGAGCACACAGGAGATCTCACCCGCCTTCACGACGAGGGAGACGTCCTCCAGTGCCTTGATGTTGCCGTAGAACTTGCTGACGCCTTCGAGCTCGACCAGCGGCGTGGACCCCTCCGCCGGGTTCGGGTCCTTGGTGGGCTGCTCGGTCATCGCGACGCCTCCGCTCGCTTGCGTACCCAGGCATTGAGCAGGGCGGCCAGCAGCAGCATCGCGCCCAGGAAGAACTTGAACCAGTCGGGATTCCACTCCGCGTACACGATGCCCTTGTTGGTCATACCGAAGATGAAGGCACCGATCGCGGAGCCGATCGCGGAGCCGTAACCACCGGTGATCAGACAGCCCCCGATGACGGCCGCGATGATGTAGGTCAGCTCGTTGCCCACTCCCTCGCCGGACTGCACCGCGTCATAGCTGAACAGCAGGTGCTGGCCGGAGATCCAGGCCGCGAAGGCCACCCCCATGTAGAGGCCGATCCGGGTCTTGACGACGGGGACGCCGACCGCGCGCGCCGCGTCGTCGTTGCCGCCCACCGCGAAGATCCAGTTGCCCGCTCGGGTGCGCAGCAGCACCCAGGTGGCGACCGCGATCAGCGCTGCCCACCACAGGAGGGTCACCTTGAGGTTCACGTCGCCGATGGTGAGCTGGGAGGCGAAGACCTTCCTGGCCGACGGGAACCCCTCCATGTCGCCGATGGACTTCGTGGAGACGGTGCCGCTGATCAGCTTGGTGAACCCGAGGTTGAGACCGGTCAGCATCAGGAAGGTGCCCAGCGTGATGATGAAGCTGGGGAGCTTCGTACGGGTCAGCATGAAGCCGTTGAAGACGCCGAGGGCAAGGGTGACGAGCAGCGAGACCACCACGCCGACCCACACGTTGGCCGTCATCTGGTAGCTGAACATCGAGGAGACGAGCGCCGAGCTGGTCACCATGACCCCGGCCGACAGGTCGAACTCGCCGCCGATCATCAGCAGAGCCACCGGTACCGCCATGATCCCCAGCGTCGATGCCGCGTAGAGGACGGTGGACAGGCTGGAGGGCCGCAGGAAGCTCTCGGCGACGACCGAGAAGAAGACGAACACCGCCACGGCGCCGACGACCGAGCCGAGCTCCGGGCGTCCGAGCAGCCTGCGCAGCAGCGAGGGCCGCAACAGCCGCTCGTCAGGCGCTTCCAGGGTCGCGCTCATCGGGTCCCCCGTTTGGTGTAGTCGGCCAGTGCGCTCGCGTCCTGCTTGGTGATGACCTGCGGTCCGGTGAGGACAGGCAGGCCGCCGCCGAGGACGTTGCGGTTGTACTTGTAGAGCCAGAGCAGGTCGACGGCCTCGTAGCCCTGGAGATACGGCTGCTGGTCCACGGCGAAGCCGAGCGTGCCCTTCTGCAGGGCGTCGGCCACCTTGGCGTTGAGGTCGAAGGTGTCGATCTCGGCCTTGCTGCCCGCGGTGTCCTTCGCCTGGACGGCGGCGTCGGCGAACGGCGCTCCGAGCGTGACGACGGAGTCGATCGACTGGTCCGCCTGGAGCTTCGCCTCGATCGACGACTGCACATCGGGCATGTTGGTGCCGTCGACGTAGATGTTCTGCAGCTTGCCGTGGAAGGTCTTCCTGGCGCCGGCGCAGCGCTGCTCATGACCGACATTGCCCTGTTCGTGCAGGACACAGAGGGCCCTCTTGCGGCCGCGCTTGTTCAGCTCGTTGCCCACGGCCTCGCCGGCGATCGTCTCGTCCTGGCCGATGTGGGTGAGCGCACCGAACTTCTTGGACACCTCGGAGCCCGAGTTCACCGTGATCACCGGGATACCGGCTTTCTCGGCCTTCGCCACGACGGCCTTCATGGAGTCGGGCTTGGCGAGGGTGACGATCAGCCCGTCGACCTTCTGGTCGATCGCGGTCTGCACCAGCTGGGCCTGCTGCTGGCCCTCCTCGCTGTGCGAGTAGAGGAACGTGATGTTGTCCTTGGCGGCGGCCTGCTGGGAGCCCTTCTGGACGATGTCCCAGAAGGTGTCGCCGTCGCCGGAGTGGGTGACCATGGCGAACTTCCACTTGGGGGTGTTCACAGCCGCCTTGCCGACGGCGGCGGCCCGGGCCGCCCGGTCCTCGGCCCGCTTGCCGCCCGTGCTGCTGCATCCCGCCAGGGACAGTCCGACCGCAGCCGCCATCGCCCCGCTGACCCAGCTCCGTACCCTTGCCACGAGGTGGTGCCCTTCTTGCTGTGCGTGTACTTCCTGCCGTACCCGCCGGTGCGGCCGGTGACCGCTCCGGCCAGGACCGGCGGCCCAAGTATGGGTCACGTGTGATCGCACGGCAGTCAGCGGGTACCGCGTGCGGTGTACTTCTCCAGCGCGGGCACATCCTTGCCCGTGACGATCGCGGGTCCGGTGAGCACCGGCCTGCCGCCGCCCAGTACGTTGAGATTCGTCCGGTAGAGCCAGAGTTCGTCGACCGCGAGGTAGCCCTGGAGATAAGGCTGCTGATCCACCGCGAAGCCGACGTCCTTGGCCTTGAGACTCCTCACCACCGCGGCGTTGAGATCGAAGGTGTCGACCTCGGCCTTGCTGCCCGCGTCCCCCTTGGCCTTGACCGCGGCGTCAGCGATGGGCGCACCCAGCGTGACGACCGTGTCGATGTCCTTGTCCGCCTGGAGCTTCGCCTCGATCGACGATGCGGTGGCGGGGGTGTTGGTGCCGTCGACGTTGAGGTTCTCGACCGTGCCCTTGAAGGTTTTCTTCACCCCGGCGCAGCGGTCCTCCAGCGAGACGTTGCCCTGCTCGTGGATGACGCAGAGGGCCTTCTTGCGCCCCCGGGCGTTCAGCTCGTCACCGACCGCCCGGCCGGCCACCGACTCGTCCTGGCCGATGTGGCCGAGGGCGCCGACCTCTTTGCTGTACTGGGCTCCGGAGTTGATGGTGACCACCGGGATTCCGGCCGCGACGGCCTTCTTGACGACTGCCCTGACGGCATCGGGCTTGGCGAGGGTGACCACGATTCCGTCGACCTTCTTGTCGATGGCCGCCTGCACCAGCTGCGCCTGTTCCTTGCCCTCCTCGTCCGCGGAGTACAGGAACTGCACGTTGTCCTTGGCCGCCGCCTGCTTCGCCCCGCTCTGCACGATGTCCCAGAAGGTGTCTCCCTGGCCGGAGTGGGTCACCATGGCGATCTTCAACCGGGGTGTGGTGGCCGACCTGCCGCTGTCCTTTCCGGCCGGCCCGTCCTCGGAGTGCTTTCCGCCCGAGCTGCTGCACCCGGCCACGGCGAGGGTGAGTGCGGCGAGGAGCGCTGCTGCTGTACGGGTCGTACGCATGGGGTCCGCCTTCTCTCCGGCCGCCGGGGTGCGGCAGGGGAGTTCTAACGGCGGGCGCGCGGCCCCGTCAAGACTTTGTCAGAACATTCTTACGAAGTTCTACGGCCGCACCAGCAGCTGGAACTCGAACGCGTATCGCGACGCGCGATAGGTGTGCGTACCGAACTCGACCGCCCGGCCGGTGGCATCGAAGGTGGTGCGCTGCATGGTCAGCAGCGGTGCGCCCACGGGCTCCGACAGGCGCACGCCCTCATCGGCGGTCGCGGCCCTCGCCCCAACCGACTGGCGTGCGCTGTGCAGGGTGATGCCCGCAGCGCGCATCACCCGGTAGAGGCCGCTCGCCTCCAGTTGCGCCGTGTCCAGCGTCAGAAGCCCGTCGGGCAGGTAGTTGCAGAGCTGGGCCATCGGCTCGTCATAGGCGAGCCGGAGTCGTTCGACGCAGCGGACCGGGCCGCCCTCGGGCAGCGCGAGGGCGGCCGCGACCTCGGCGGCGGCCGGGATCGTCTCGTTGCGCAGTACCCGGGTCGTGGGCCGCTGACCGGCGGCGAGCAGGTCGTCGTAGAGACTGCTGAGCTCGAGCGGGCGCTTGACCTGGCTGTGCACCACCTGGGTGCCGACGCCGCGGCGGCGCACGAGCAGGCCCTTGTCGACGAGGCACTGGATGGCCTGGCGGACCGTGGGACGGGAGAGTCCGAGCCGGCCCGCGAGCTCGATCTCGTTGCCGAGAAGGCTGCCCGGGGTGAGCCTGCCACGCTCGATGGCCGATTCCAGCTGCTGGGAAAGCTGGAAGTAGAGCGGGACGGGGCTCGTGCGGTCCACACTGAGCTCAAGGCTGAGGGCGGGGTCGGCCACGGGTTTGGACACGCCCGAAAGCGTAGCCCAGGTCCGGTTGTCAGGACAAAGGCTTGACAGCGGGCTGAGCTGCGGCCACGTTGGGGCCATGCGTATCGGACTGATCGGGACGGGGCGTATCGGCTCCTTCCACGCGGGCGTGCTCAGCGCTCACCGGGATGTGGGCGCCCTGGTCGTGGCGGACACCGAAGGGTCCAGGGCCGCCGAGGTGGCCCAGCGGATCGGCGCCACGGCGGCGCCCTCGGTGGACGAGGTCTTCACCTGGGGGGTGGACGCCGTGGTGATCGCATCGGCGACCTCCTCGCACGCCGAGCTGATCGGCCGCGCCGCACGGGCCGGGCTGCCGGTCTTCTGCGAGAAGCCCATCGCCCTCGATCTGCCCGGCACGCTGGCTGCCCTGCGGGAGGTCGAGACGGCCGGCAGCGTGCTCCAGCTCGGTTTCATGCGCCGCTTCGACGCGGGATACACGGTCGCACGGGAGCTCGTACGGTCCGGGGCGCTGGGCCGGCTTCACACGGTCCGGGCGATCACGTCCGACCCCGCTCCGCCGCCCGCCGCCTATCTGCCTCTCTCCGGCGGGCTCTACCGGGACTGTCTGGTGCACGACTTCGACATGGTGCGCTGGGTGACCGGCCGCGAGGTGGTCGAGGTGTACGCGACCGGCTCCGACGCGGGGCCCGCGATGTTCCGCGAGGCGGGCGACATCGACACCGCAGCCGCGGTGCTGACCCTGGACGACGGTTCGCTCGCCACCGCGACGGCCACCCGCTGCAACGGTGCGGGCTACGACGTACGGCTCGAACTGGCAGGTGAACTCGACCAGGTCTCCGTCGGCCTCGACGACCGTACGCCGATCACATCGACCGAACCCCAGGGTCCGCCCCCCGCCGACAAGCCGTGGCCCGGCTTCCTCGAACGCTTCGCGCCGGCCTATGAGGCCGAACTGGACGCGTTTCTGCGGGTGGCCCGCGGGGAGCTGGACAATCCGTGCGACGGACGGGAGGCGCTGCAGGCCCTGCGGATCGCCGAGGCGTGCGAACGGTCACGGCGCGAGCACCGGCCGGTCCGGATCGAAGAGCTGACCGCGGGCTGAGCCGCAGGACTACCAGGAGACCGGCAGTGCCTGCGGGCCGCGGATCAGCAGTCCGGTGCGCCAGCTGACGGCAGCCGGGTGGATGTCGAGGGCGAGGTCCGCGCAGCGGTCGAGGAGCGAACGGACGGCGATCTTCGCCTCAAGCCGGGCCAGCGGTGCGCCCAGGCAGAAGTGGATGCCGTGTCCGAAGGCCAGATGTCCCTGGGCGTCGCGGCGGATGTCGAAACGGTCCGCATCCGGATAGCGGGCCGGGTCGCGGTTGGCGTCGGACAACGCGACCAGCACGAGTTCGCCGCCGCCGGGGATCACGGTGCCTGCGACGTCGAAGGGCTCGGTGGTGAATCGGTAGGTGGGGGTTTCCACCGGGCCCTCGTAGCGCAGCATCTCCTCGACGGCGTTGTCGATGAGGGTGTGGTCGGTGCGAAGGGCCGCCAGCTGGTCGGGGTGCGTGAGCAGCGCGAGCACTCCGTTGGAGATCAGGTTGACCGTGGTCTCATGGCCGGCGACCAGCAGCAGCCAGGCCATTCCCAGGAGTTCATCCGGCGAGAGCCGGTCGCCGTCCTCGTCCGACGCGTGGATCAGCGCGCTCATCAGATCGTCACCCGGTTGCTGCCGCTTGGACTCGATCAGCGCACCGAGGGTGGCGGGCATGGCCTTGGCCGCGGCCATGCGCTCCTGCGGATCGGTGGCGGCGACGGCGGCATTGGACAAGTCCCTGAAGGTGTCCCGGTCGAGGAACGGCACCCCCAGCAGTTCGCAGATGACGGTCATCGGCAGCGGGAAGGCCAGCGATTGCACGAGATCCGCCGTGCGGGCCGGCCGCGCCAGCATCCCGTCGAGCAGCTCGTCCGTCATCTCCTGTATGCGTGGCGCGAGTTGCGCGACACGCCGGGCGGTGAACTCCCTGGCGACCAGCCTGCGCAGCCGGGAGTGCATCGGCGGATCCGAACTCAGCATGGTGCTGCCCGACGCGACCTGGAAGACACCCAGCGAGGGCGCCGCGTTCTCCCACTGCTTGGAGAGCCGGGGGTCGGCGAGCACGGCGCGGCCCTCCGCATGGCCGACGACCAGCCAGGCCTCCGCGCCCTCGGGCATCCGGATCCGGTGGACAGGCCCCTGCTCGCGCAGACGTGCGTAGACGGGATAGGGGTCCCGGGTGAAGTCCTCGCCGAGCGCGGCGAGGTCGACGACGGCTGCTGCGCCGGTGGCGTTGGTCTCGGTGGTCACGGGCGTCCTCTCAGGACGACGGTGCTGCGGACAGTACGGTCCCCTGCGCGATGGCGCACAGGGCCTCTTCGCCGTCCTCGCCTACGACATACAGGTCGCAGCGGACGGTGGCCTGCCGGCGCCCGGTGTGCATCACCTGGGCGCGGGCTGCCAGGGTCCGGCCGACGGCGGGACGCACATAGCTGATGGAGAAGCCACCGGTCAGCACGGCGGCACCCAGGGTGGTGCCGGCCGCGAAGGTGATGGCGTTGTCGGCGGCGTACGCCAGGACTCCCCCGTGCAGAAACCCGTTCTGCTGGTGCAGCTCCGTACGGCTGTCCACCTCGAGCACCGCCCGGCCGTCGCCGAAAGCGGTGATGCGGGCCTGGACGAGGCGGCTGAACGGCTGTGCCTCGAGGGTCTTGCGGGCGAGTTGGAGATCGAGTTCCTGCATGGCACACCTCTCTACCAGCACACCGGCAGGGTGCGCACTCCGCGGATGAGCAGACCCGGGAGCCACTCGTACGCCCCGCCGTCCGGGTCGAGCGCCAGATCCGGACAGCGTTCGAGCAGCGTGCGGACCGCGATCCGCCCCTCCATCCGGGCGAGCGGGGCGCCCAGACAGAAGTGGATGCCGCGTCCGAAGGCCAGATGCCCCTGCGGGGCCCGGTGGATGTCGAAACGGTCCGGATCCGGATAGCGGGCCGGGTCCCGGTCGGCCGATGCGAGAGAGACCAGGACGTCCTGCCCCGCCGGTATCTCGGTGTCACCGATCCTGACCGGCTCCCGGGTGTGCCGGTACGTCGCGGTCTCCACCGGCCCGTCGTAGCGCAGCATCTCCTCGACGGCGCCGTCGAGAAGGCTCATATCAGCCCGCAGGGCGGCGAGTTGAACGGGATGCGAGAGCAGGGCCCGCATGCCGTTGGAGATCAGATTGACCGTGGTCTCGTGCCCGGCGACGAGCAACAGGAAGGCCATACCAACGAGTTCCCGGGACGACAGCTGGTCGCCGTCCTCGTGCCGGGTCCGGATCAGCGCGCTCAGCAGATCGCCCCTCCGTCCTGTGCTCCGCTTGTCCTCGATGAGCGCGACGAGATACTCGCTCATCGCGGCGACCGCCGCGCTCTCCTGGCCGGGGCCGGTCGGGGCGACCATCTCGTTGGACCACCGGCGGAACGCCGCCCGGTCCAGGTCGGGTACACCGAGCAGTTCGCAGATGACCGTCATGGGCAGCGGGAAGGCCAACGAATCCACCAGGTCGGCCCTGCGGTCCCGCCGGGCGAGCATGGTGTCGGCGAGGTCGTCGGTGATCTGCTGGACCCGCGGGCGCAGCGCCTCGACCCGGCGGGTGGTGAACTCCCGTGCCACCAGCCTGCGCAGCCGGGTGTGCTGAGGCGGATCGGTGTCCAGCATGTTGGAGAACAGCCCCTGCGACTCGTCCAGCCAGTCCCCCATGACCCTCGGGTCCTTGGCCAGCCGCGTGTCCGCCAGCGCGGCCCGCGCCTCCTCGTACCCCACGACCAGCCAGACGCCATCGGCTTCACGGGTACGGATACGGTGCACGGGACCGGCGGCGCGCATCTTCTCGTAGTAGGGATACGGGTTGGCACGGAAGTCCTCGGCGTGCTCCCGCAGATCGGTCTCCATCCGGTCAGCCTACGTCCGTGTCCCGGTCGAGGAGGCCCGCATCGTGCACCAGCAGCGCGATCTGGACACGGTTGTTGAAACCGAGACGGGCCAGGATGCGCGACACATGCGTCTTGACTGTCGGCACGCTCATGTAGAGCGCCGCCGCGATGCCCGCGTTGGACTGGCCGCGCCCGACCCCGACCGCCACCTCCCTTTCGCGAACGCCCAGTTGACCCAGCCGCGCCCGGGCGCGATCGGTCCTGTCGCCGGGGGCGGAGTCCGCCACCCGCGACATCAACTGCCGGGTGACCGCAGGGGAGAGCACAGGTTCACCGGCCACCACCCGGCGCACCGCGGTGACGATGTCGGCGGGCGGCGTGTCCTTGAGTACGAACCCGGCGGCCCCCGCGCGCAGCGCCCGTACGACCTGTTCGTCGGCGTGGAAGGTGGTCAGGACGATCACGTCGGGGGCGCCGGGCCTGGACCGCAGCCGCTCGGTGGCGGTCAGCCCGTCCACGCCCGGCATCCGGATGTCCATCAGCACCACATCGGGGTGGACATCGGCCACCAGTGCGGCCACCTCGGATCCGTCCGCCGCCTCACCGACGATCTCGATGCCGTCGGCGCCGCCGAGCATGAGGGCGAGTCCGGCGCGTACGAGTGGGTCGTCGTCGACGACGAGCAGCCTGATGGTCATGCGGGCCACGGTAGCCAGGCATCGACCCGGAAGCCGCCGTCGTCCCCCGCTCCGTGTTCGAGCCGCCCGCCGGCCAGGGTGGCGCGCTCCGTCAGTCCGATCAGCCCCTGACCGGACCCCGGCACCTCGGGCACATCCGACGGCGGGGCGGGATTGCGCACCTGGATGGTGAGCCCGTTGCCCGGGCTGCCCTCCACCGTGACGGTGACCTCGGCCCCCGGGGCGTGCTTACGGGCGTTGGTGAGCCCTTCCTGGGCGATGCGGTAGGCGGTACGGCCGGTGGCCGCGGGGACACCGGCCGGATCGGCCACGCGATGGGCGAGGGCAACCTTCATTCCGGCCTGCCGGGATTCGTCCACCAGGGCGTCCAGCGAGGCGAGGGTGGGCTGCGGGCGGTTCTGCTCTCCCTCCCCCGGGGTCCGCAGCACTCCGATGATCTCCCGGAGATCCTGCAGCGCCTCATGGGCGCTGTCCCTGATCACCCCGGCGGCGCGGGCCACCTCGGCCACCGGTGCGCCGGGACGGAATTCCAGGGCGCCCGCGTGGACGCTCAGCAGGGTCAGCCGGTGGGCCAGCACATCGTGCATCTCACGGGCGATGGCCTCCCGGGCGAGCCGCTGCGCCTGCTCGGCGCGCAGATCCGCCTCCGCCTCGGCGCGCCGCGCACGGTCGCGCAGCACCACGACGAGCTGACGGCGGGAGCGCACGACCATGCCCCAGGCGATCACCAGCAGGACCAGCACCGTGCCCGCCAGGGCCGAGACGGTCCAGGAGCTGGTGGGGTCGGGGCGCAGCCAGGCCTGCACCACTCCGCTCGCCACGGCCGCGGCCGCGACCAGGGCGGCGGGCCGGAACGGCCGGTGCACGGCCAGGCTGAACAGCCCGACGAGCAGAGCGCCCGATGCGAGCGGCGCGATGGCGGTGACAACGACCAGCGCCACGGCGAGTGCTACCGGGCGACGCCTGCGTACCCACAGGGCGCCGCAGGCGGCCGCCCCCGCCAGCAGGTCGGCGAGGAGGACCGGGGTGGACTCCTCGGCCCCGGCGGTGAGTGAGTCCAGCGTCAGCAGACCGATGCCCAGGGCGATCAGGAAGGCGGTGGTGTCCACGACCCAGTCGCGCAGGGTTCGGCGCGGCCGCTCCCGCTCGGCCGGCAGCTCCGGATCCGCGAGGGCCGAAGGCAGCAGCCAGGAGTACTCCGAACGCGTCATGAGGTCACGCTACGCAGACCTGCCCGCGGACGGTGTCACGGCGGCCGAAGCGGAGACCGAAGTCGGGCAGGCTCAGACTTTCGGCCGAGCGGCCCGGCCACCTGGCCGGCTGCGCGGGGCCGTGACCAGGACCTCCGCGGTGGCGCATCGGGAGAGACGGGCTGCCTCAGGCGTCCCGGGTGGCCGAGCGGCGCCCCCAGGCGGTCCCCGCGAGAACCAGCAGCCCCCCGCAGAGGCCGACGGCACCCAGCCGGTCACCGCCGATCGCGATGCCGGCCGCTGCCGCCCAGAGCGGCTCTGTTCCCAGAAGCAGGCTGACGCGCGACGGAGAGGTGCGGCGGACCGCCCACATCTGCACGAAGAAGGCGAGGAGAGTGCAGAACACGGAGAGGAAGAGCAGCCCGGCCCACTCGTGTGCGCCGAAGCCCGCTGCCACCCGCCAGGGGGCTTCGCCGGCGCCGGGAACCGCTGCCAGCACGGCGAACACCAAGACGGCCGACCCCAGTTGGACGGTGGTCAGCGGCAGTGAGCCGGCCCCCCTGACCGCCTTGATCCGGGACATCGCCAGCACATGGGCCGTACGGGCGATGGCGGCCAGCAGCATCAGCAGATCACCGGCCGACGGGGCGGTGAAACCACCGCTCTGGCTCAGCAGCACCACGCCGAGAACGGAGAGCCCAGCGGCGGCCAGGAACCCTCGGGACGGCGCGGTCCTGGTCACCGCTGCCTCGGTGAGCGGGGTGAAGATCATGGTGAGGCTGATGATGAGACCGGCGTTGGTCGCCGATGTGTGGACCACCCCGTAGGTCTCCAGCAGGAAGATCCCGCTGAGGATCAGCCCGAGCAGCCCCGCTCCCCGCCACTGTGCCGCGGTCAGCACGCGCAGCCTGTGCAGGCCGGCCACCGCGAGAACCGGCAGAACGATCGCGAACCGCAGCACGAGCACGGCCACCACGGTGGCCGGCGTGGTGATGTCCTTGGCCGCCAGATAGCTGGCGCCCCACACCACGGCCACCAGCAGGACCGGCAGATCGGTCAGCCAGGCCCGGCGCGGGGCGAGGGCGGGTACGGGCACGGCGATCGACGTCAACGGGGTCTCCAGCATCCGCTGCGGGGCGCGGACGCCATCGGCCGGCACGTGGGCCGACCACCGTATCCGGACGAGACCGCTCGGATCCCGCAGACGGGCACACCCGCACCGCAGTGAAGCGGCCCGTGCCGGCTCCGCTGCCAACACCGGGCTCGCTCCGCTCGGCATGCCGGCGCCCGCGGAGCGCCTCGTGCGCGCTGCTATCCGGCGTTGGTGGAGAACAGCCCGCCCGTCGGCCCCTGCTTGTCGCCGCCTTGCGCCTTCTTCAGCGCGTTGGCCAGACCCTCGATGGTGAGCGACTGGAGAATCACCCGGCCGTTGCCCTCCAGGGTGGCGAGCGACAGGCCCTCACCGCCGAAGACCGCGTTCATCATGCCCTGGCGGTTCAGGCCGCCGATGCGCTGCACTCCGTATTCGATGCCTTCCTCGAAGGCCACGATGCAGCCGGTGTCGACCTCGATGCGGCCACCGAAGTCCGCCGGGTTGAGGTCGATGAAATTTCCCGCACCACAGATGATCACAGTGCCGCGACCGGTGAACTTCTCCAGGATGAAGCCCTCGCCGCCGCTGCGCCCCGCTCTGCCGCCCTGCCAGGCGATACCGAAGTCGACGGTGGACTCGGCGGCGACGAAGGCGTCCTTCTCGGCGAACCACGCACGACCGCCGGTGAGTTCGAGGGCGCGCATCTCGCCGGGGAGTACCCCAGCGAAGCCGACGGTGCCCTCACCGCCGGTGGAGGTGAAGTACTGGAAGGCGAGCGACTCCCCCGCGATGGCTCGCTGGCCGGCCTGCATGGCGGTGCCCATGGCCTGCCGGAGCATGCCACCCATGCCGCCAGCCTGCCCCGGCTGGCCGCCCTGTGGCCTGCCGCCACCGGCGCCGGGTCCGGAAAGGCGGGTCTCCATCGTGACGTTCGCCGTCTTGAACAGGAACTTCCCGGCCTCGCAGTAGACGGTCTGGCCGGGCTGAAGGCTGACGACGGCCATCTGCATGGCAGTGCCGACGATCTCTTGCTGCAGGGTCACTGCCGGTTTCTCCTGACGGTCTCGGACGGATAGCTGCGGTACCGGCGTACCACCCGGTCAACGGCGACCCGGACGCTGAGGTTCCGCCCCGGGACCCGACGTCCGTTTACCGCCGGTGCCGGAGGGCGTACGCGGCTTTGCTCGAAGGCGCACACACACTACCGACGAAGGAGTACGGAATGTCTTCACTGAACGGCAGAGCGGCACTGGTGACGGGCGGCAGCAGGGGAATGGGCGCCGCTGTCGCTCTGCGGCTGGCCCGGGAGGGCGCCGATGTGGCGATCACCTACGCACAGGACGAGACCGCGGCCAAGGAGGTCGTTGCCGCGGTCGAATCGACGGGCAGCAGGGCGCTGGCACTGCGGACCGACGCGGCGGCGGCGGTCGCCAGGGCCGCCGAGGGTTTCGGGGGTCTCGACATCCTGGTCAACAACGCGGGCGTCGGTGTGCTCGGCCCCATCGGTGACCTCTCGGCGGACGACGTGGACCGTACGCTCGCGGTCAATGTGCGGGAGGTCTTCCTCGGCTGCCGAGCGGCGGCCGGTCTGCTGCGTCCGGGCGGACGGATCGTGTCGACCGGCTCAGCCCTGGCCCGCTATGCGGGTGGCCCCGGCGGCACCCTCTACGCCATGAGCAAGTCCGCACTCGGCGGGCTGACCAGATCACTCGCCCGGGAGCTGGGGGGGCCGGGGCATCACGGTCAACCTGATCCACCCCGGCCCGGTCGACACCGACATGAATCCGGCTGAAGGGCCGTTCGCCGAAGCGCAGCGGGCGGCGACGGCACTCGGCCGCTTCGGGAGCGTGCACGAGGTCGCCTCGCTCGTCGCGTATCTGGTCAGCGACGGGGCGGCGTACATCACGGGGGCCGAGCTGGTGGTGGACGGCGGGCACTCGGCATAGCACCCCGGGCCCGCCGCCCGGCCCGGTGAGGGGGCCCGGTCAGCTCCTGTCCAGCAGCCGGCCGGTGGGCTCAGTGAGCGTGCCGTCCGACGCGATCCGCACACCCCTCAGCCAGGTCGACCTCACCACTCCGTGCAGGGTCTTGCCCGCGTAGGCGGTCACCGGGTTGCGGTGGTGCAGTGCGGCCGGGTCGACGGTGAAGGTCTCCTCGGGGGCGAGGACCGCGAAGTCTGCGTCGCGGCCGGGCGCGATGGCGCCCTTCTGTTCCAGGCCCACCAGGTTCGCGGTGGCCGTGGACATCCAGCGGACGACGTCCTCGAGGGACCGGCCCCGGCGCCGGGCCTCGGTCCAGATCGCGGGGAGGCTGAGCTGGAGCGAGGAGATACCGCCCCAGGCGGTCGCGAAGTCGTCGGTCTTCAGATCTGCGGTGGACGGCGAATGGTCCGTGACGATGCAGTCGATGGTGCCGTCCGCCAGCGCGTCCCAGAGCAGATCCTGGTTGGCCGCCTCGCGGATGGGCGGGCAGCACTTGAACTCGCTTGCGCCGTCCGGGACTTCCTCGGCAGTCAGGGTGAGGTAGTGCGGGCAGGTCTCGACGGTGAGCCGGACGCCCGCCCGCTTGGCGGCTGCCACCAGCGGCAGGGCGTCGGACGAGGAGAGATGCAGGACATGGACCCGGGCGCCGATGCGCTGCGCGACGTCGATCAGAGCCTCGATCGCGGTGTTCTCGGAGACGCGCGGCCGGGTGGCCAGATAGTCCGCGTACTTGGGGCCACTGAGGTGCGGGGCGGCATCCAGTTCGTGCGGGTCCTCCGCGTGCACGATCAGCAGACCGCCGAACCCGGCGATCTCGGTCATCGACGCGGTGAGCTGCTGCTGGTCGAGTTCGGGGAACTCCTCGACCCCGGAGGGCGAGAGGAAACACTTGAAACCGAAGACTCCCGCGTCGTGCAGCGGGCGCAGATCCTTGACGTTGCCGGGCAGAGCGCCGCCCCAGAAGCCGATGTCGACATGCGCCTTGCTGCGCGCGACCTCCTGCTTGGTCCGGAGGTTGCCGACCGTGGTGGTCGGCGGAAGCGAGTTGAGCGGCATGTCCACGAGTGTGGTGATGCCGCCGGCGGCCGCCGCGCGGGTGGCGGTCCAGAAGCCCTCCCACTCGGTGCGGCCTGGGTCGTTCACATGGACATGGGTGTCGACGAGACCGGGGAGCAGCACGTCGTCGCCGAAGTCCTGCAATGTCGCGCCGGCCGGCACCGGGGCGTCGTGAGGCAGCACCGCCGTGATCTTCCCGCGGGCGACGGAGACCGCCGCTGCGCGCGTTCCGTCCGGAGTGATGACCCGCGTCGAGCGCAGTACCAGTTCGGTGTCGGACACCCGAGCTCCTCTTTCTGCCGCCGTACGATGTGCTGCGGCCGTTCCGGCCGACCGGCCGGAACGGAGAATTCAACGTTCTGTTGAACGAGTCTTCACTTCGGGCCGCGAGCAGTCAAGGGCGTCAGAACGCTTGGATGTTTCCACAAAGTGAAAGTATAATTTCGCCACCCGGAACGTATGTCCTGTGCCTTCAGTGGCGCCGGAGCACACACATCCGGCCGCCCGACCCGGACAAAGCGTGCCTGACCGGCCAGAACAACCGTCTCGTCACCGAGGTGACGTGGAATACGGCCCGGTAGGCTGGCGCCTTGCCCCGCCCGCCTCGAAAGGACCGCCGCCGTGCCGCAGTCCCACACCAGCGCAGCCGACTCCAAGCCCGCCGCGGCGAGCGGTGGCGTGCAGTCCCTGGAGCGCGCCTTCGACATGCTGGAGCGGATGGCCGACGCGGGAGGCGAGGTCGGCCTCAGCGAGCTCTCGGCCAGCAGCGGTCTGCCGCTGCCTACCATCCACCGGCTGATGCGCACCCTGGTCGCCTGCGGTTACGTACGCCAGCAGCCCAACCGGCGCTACGCACTGGGGCCGCGCCTGATCCGGCTCGGCGAGTCCTCGGCCCGGCTGCTCGGAACCTGGGCGCGGCCCTATCTGGCACGTCTGGTCGAGGAGACCGGCGAGACGGCGAACATGGCGCTGCTCGACGGCGACGAGGTCGTCTACGTCGCACAGGTGCCTTCGAAGCACTCGATGCGGATGTTCACCGAGGTGGGACGACGGGTGCTGCCGCACTCCACCGGTGTGGGCAAGGCCCTGCTCGCGCACGCCTCGCCCGCCGAGGTGAGAGCGCTGCTCGCCAGGACCGGCATGCCGTCCGCCACCGAGAAGACGATCACCACCCCCGAGGGGTTCCTGGACGCGCTCGACACGGTCCGCCGGGCCGGGTACGCGGTCGACGACAACGAGCAGGAGATCGGCGTCCGCTGCCTGGCCGTCCCGGTCCCCAACTCCCCCACCGCGGCGGCGATCTCGATCTCGGGACCGGCCGGCCGGGTGACCGAGGAGGCGACCGGAAGGATCGTGCCGATCCTCCAGGGCATCGCCCAGGAACTCTCGGCGACCCTCGCCAGCGCCGGACCCCAGCACGGCTAGCGCCTCTCGTTCGGAACAGTGCCGGGCCCGGCAGTATCCGGACCAAGGGCCCTGACGCTGCGACCGGGAACGGCGCCACGGCGGGTACCGGCGGGGCGGGCTTGCCGATAACCGCTTCCAGCTCCGTGGCGATTGCCCCTACCGTGAGCCGGTGACAACTCAGGTGATCGTGTTGAACGGCGGGTCCAGCTCGGGCAAGTCCGGGATCCTCCGTTGCCTGCAGGCGGTATTGCAGGACCCCTGGCTTGCCGCCGCGGTCGACGCGCTGATCGAGGCGATGCCCGCTTCCCTGCAGACATCGGACGCCGGAATCGAACTCGCGGCCGACGGCAGTGTGAATGTCGGAACGTCATTCCGTGAGCTCGAAGCCGCATGGATGGAGGGGGTCGCCGCGATGGCCCGTGCAGGCGCCCGGGTCATCGTCGATGACGTCTTCCTCGGCGGGGCGACGTCCCAGGAGCGGTGGCAGAAGGCTCTTGACGGACTGGATGTGCTCTGGGTCGGCGTGAGGTGCGAGGCAACGGTCGCCGCAGGCCGCGAGGCCGCCCGCGGGGACCGGGTCCGGGGTATGGCCGCAGCGCAGGCGGAGTTGGTCCACCGGGGCGTGGTCTACGACCTGGAGGTCGACACCACGCACACGGAGTCCCTGGACTGTGCGCGGGCTGTCGCCGCCCAGGTCACGTGATCGAAACCGGTCCTGCGACCGGAAGGCCGGGACGGCGGCTCCCGCCGGCCATCGCGACCATCAGGTCTGCATGTACAGGTCACGGCGGGACCGCCGCCATCTCATCCGTCGCGCCGGTGGCTCACCACATTGACCACCTTGCCGTTGGGATCGCGGACGAAGAACCGGCGTACGCCCCACTCCTCGTCCTGCAGCGGATGCACGATCTCGGCACCCGCCGCGACCACGGCCGCGTGCACGGTGTCGACATCCTCGACCTCGATGGAGAGGTCGGGCTGGACGGCCGCCGACTCGTCATGGGTGGTGAAGGTGAGCTGGGCGGTCGGGTTGGCGGGCGAGGCGAGCGTCATCACCCAGCCCTGGTTCATGACTTCCCGCAGCCCGATGAGGCCGTAGAAATCCCTGCTTGCCCCCATGTCCCCGGTCGAGAAGTCCGGCACCACTCGGCGTACTGTCATCGGCCACATCCCTCGGATCGGTCCGTGTTCGGATGACCAGACTGGCATCCCGGGCTGTGACCGGCGAAAGCGGACTCAGGAGTGGCGCATGACCATCTGGGTGAACGGCGCATTCGGGAGCGGGAAGACCACTCCGGTCCGGGAGTTGCATTGCGCGGTTCCCCGATGCCCTGGTCTTCGACCCGCCGGCCTCATGGGTCCGCCCGTCGACGCGCGAGGCCAGTACACCGGCTGGTACATCAGGGAAGAAGTGCCGCACCGGCACCCCAGCCCGCTCCAGATCTCGGCGACGGGAGCCCGCACGCTCCTGAGAGCGGGGCAGCCCTCAGCCTCTAGGGTGGCCCTGACCGTGATGGTCCTGCCCCTGGGCCGTGCCGTGGCCCTGCGGGATTCCGAACAGCTCGACTGCGTTGCGTACCTCACTGAGGGCCGCGGCCAGTGCGCTCACCGAGCCGATCGCCCCCGCGACCAGGAGCAGCGAACGGCGCAGCCGCAGGATTTCGGGGACTCCGCTCAGCGCCATCGCGTCCAGCGAGGCGAGCTCGTCCTCGGCGATCGCACGGTCGGGGAACTCGGCTGGATGGGAGGCCAGTTCGCGGCGCAGCCGGGAGACCGATAAGCGCAGCTCCAGCACTCTCGGATCCTCGCCGCTGCCGGTCACCCGTCTCTGCCCCACGCTTCGCAACAAAGCTCTCCCCCTCGCACAACGCTGTGCTGGTGTCGTCCGCACACGATTCGACCCCTGTCCGGCGCTGGTCGGACACCGTGGGTCGCCGCCAGTTAACGCCACTACACACCGTTCCCGCCACTCCACAGACCGAATTCATCGCGACCTCCAGGTGTCCATGAGGTATCCAGGCCTGATGACGGATTCAGAGACGGATTCCACGAAACGCGCAGAACCCGTGGTGGCCGGGCTGCTGCTCGCGGCGGGCGGCGGCAGGCGGCTCGGCGGACGGCCGAAGGCCCTGCTGGAACACCGCGGCCGGCCGTTGGCCGAATATGCGTTGCACATCCTGCGAGAGGGTGGCTGCGGGCCTGTGCACGTGGTGCTCGGCGCCGAAGCGGCCGAAGTGGGACAGCGGGTGGATCTCTCCGGCAGCACGCCCGTCGACAACCCGGACTGGGAACAGGGCATGGGCTCGTCGCTGCGGGCCGGCCTGGCCTCGCTCAGCACGTCCGGCGCCGATGCCGCACTTGTCCTGCTGGTCGACCAGCCCGGTATCGGGGCAGAGGCGGTGGCGCGGGTGCGCGGCGCCTGCCGCTCCCGGTCGAGCCTGGTCGCGGCCGCGTACGACGGCCGGCGCGGGCACCCCGTTTTGTTCGGCGCCGACCGCTGGGGGGACATCGCGTCGAGCGCCGTGGGCGACCGGGGGGCGCGCGACTATCTGAAGGCGCACGAGGAGGAGATCACGCTGGTGGAGTGTTCCGACGTCGCTCAGGCGTATGACATCGATACCGTCGACGACCTGATCCACTTGGAGTGATCGGCCTGGCACTCAGCGACAACTTCTGTCGATACGGAGAATCTCGATGTCAACAGAGCGTTGAACTTCCACCATGAGGAAACTAGTATCCACACGTCAGAAGCGCCCTGTACCCCACACGGCGCCCGCGACCGCATTGAGGCCCCATGGCACCGCGTGCCATGCACGAGCGTCCGGCGGCCGTCAGGCACCGCTCGCTGAAGGAGTGACCGCTCATGTCCGCACCAGCGCCGTCCCCGCTGGCCATCGTCGATGCCGAGCCCCTGCCCCGGCAGGACGAGGTCCTCACCGATGCGGCCCTTGCCTTCGTGGCTGAGCTGCACCGGCAGTTCACGCCCCGCCGTGACGAGCTGCTCGTCCGCCGAGGCGAGCGCCGCGCCGAGATCGCCCGCACCTCTTCGCTCGATTTCCTGCCGGAAACCGCGCGCATCCGTGCCGACGACAGCTGGAAGGTCGCACCGGCCCCCGCCGCGCTGAACGACCGCCGCGTCGAGATCACCGGCCCGACCGACCGCAAGATGACGATCAACGCCCTCAACTCGGGTGCCAGGGTCTGGCTCGCGGACTTCGAGGACGCTTCGGCCCCCACCTGGGAGAACGTCGTCACCGGCCAGCTCAACCTGACCGACGCCTATGAGCGCCGGATCGACTTCAAGGACGGGAAATCCGGCAAGTCGTACGCGCTCAAGCCTGCCGACGAGCTGGCGACCGTGGTCATGCGACCGCGCGGCTGGCACCTCGACGAGCGCCACCTCCAGCTGGACGGCCGCGCTGTTCCCGGCGCCCTGGTCGACTTCGGCCTGTACTTCTTCCACAACGCCGAGCGCCTGATCGAGCTGGGTAAGGGCCCGTACATCTACCTCCCGAAGACCGAGTCCCACCTGGAGGCGCGCCTCTGGAACGAGATCTTCGTCTTCGCGCAGGACTACGTCGGAATCCCGCAGGGCACCGTCCGCGCGACCGTTCTGATCGAGACGATCACCGCGGCCTACGAGATGGAGGAGATCCTCTACGAGCTGCGCGACCACGCCTCCGGGCTGAACGCCGGCCGCTGGGACTACCTCTTCTCGATCGTCAAGAACTTCCGTGACGGCGGCTCCAAGTTCGTCCTCCCGGACCGTAATCTGGTCACCATGACCGCCCCGTTCATGCGCGCGTACACCGAACTCCTGGTCCGCACCTGCCACAAGCGCGGCGCTCACGCGATCGGCGGGATGGCGGCCTTCATCCCGTCGCGCCGCGACGCCGAGGTCAACAAGGTCGCCTTCGAGAAGGTCAAGGCGGACAAGGACCGCGAGGCAGGTGACGGCTTCGACGGATCCTGGGTCGCCCACCCCGATCTGGTGCCCATCGCCATGGCCTCCTTCGACGCGGTCCTGGGCGAGAAGCCCAACCAGAAGGAGCGGCTGCGCGAGGACGTCTCGGTCGCGCCCGGCGATCTCATCGCCATCGACTCGCTCGACGCGAAGCCCACGTACAGCGGTCTCGTCAACGCGGTGCAGGTCGGCATCCGTTACATCGAGGCGTGGCTGCGTGGCATGGGCGCCGTCGCCATCTTCAACCTGATGGAGGACGCCGCCACCGCCGAGATCTCGCGTTCGCAGATCTGGCAGTGGATCAACGCCGACGTGGTCTTCGAGAACGGCGAACGCGCCACGGCGGACCTGGCGCGGAAGATCGCCGCGGACGAACTGTCGGCCATCCGCGACGAGATCGGCGCGGAAGCCTTCTCCGCCGGCAGGTGGCAGCAGGCGCACGACCTGCTGCTGACGGTGTCGCTGGACCAGGACTACGCGGACTTCCTGACGCTCCCGGCGTACGAGCAGCTGCGGGGCTGAGCCGCCGTCCGGCCCGCGCCTGTGCCCCGGTCACGCCGAGCTGTCCGGGGCACAGGTGCGGGTCGCCCGCTCGTCAACCCTGTTCGATCTCGCGAATCAGTTCCTCCGCCTGCGGCCACGGTCCGTAGCCCGAGGCGTGGTTGAGATGCCCGACCTCACCGAGCCGGACGAGGCGGCTGCCCCAGGACTCGGCGAGCCGGGCGACGCGCACCGCGCGGCCCAGCGGGTCGTTGCTGCTCGCCGCGACGACGCTGGGGAACGGCAGGGCGGTCCGCGGGGTGGGTGTCCAGCCGTTGCGGCCGAGCACTTCGGGGGTCGGGTAGCCCTCCGGCAGCGGGGTGTCGAAGTCCGGAGGGGTCGCCAGCAGTGCGCCCACGACCGGGCGTCTGCTGCCCCGCGCCCAGTGCACGGTGGTCATCACCCCGGCGCTGTGGGCGACCAGCACCAGGGGGCCGGGGACTGCTGCGACCACCCCCTCCAGGGCTGCGACCCTTGCCGCACGGCTGAGCTGGTTCTCCGTCAGCGGTGTGACGGTGTGCACGCTGCGCCCGGCGGCGGTCAGCCGCTCTGCCAGCAGGGTCTGCCAGTGGTCGGGGACGTGGTCACGCAGTCCTGGTACGACCACGATCGTGGCCCCGGTGCGGGCGCTCATGCGGTCGCCGCCGCTGCCTGGGCGGGCGCAGGGGCGGCGAGGGCGGTCAGCCGGGTGATGTCGCGCTCGTAGTACCGGCGCCCGACCACGAAGGCCAGCGCGGGGACGGCTGCGATCAGCGGCACCAGCCTCAGCGCACCGAGCAGTCCGAGGTGGTCCGCGACCATGCCGGTCACCGCTGACCCCGGGGCCAGCCCGAGCAGACTGTTGGCCAGGGTCAGGGTGCCGAAGGCCGTACTGGAGATGGCTCCTGGGGTCAGGTTGGCCACCATCGCGGCGGCCGGGCCGGCCGTTGCTCCCGACACCAGAGCTCCTGCTGCGAGCAGGAGCATCTGCGCCGTGCCGGTCGTTGCGCGGAAGGCTGCCGTCAGCAGGACGAGGGAAAGGAAGCTGCAGACTATCGCCGTGGCCCACCTACGGATCTGTAGCGTCCGGCCGATGCGGTCGGCGACGGCACCGCCGATGATCATGCCGGCCCCGATGAGGAGCGCGAACAGGCCGGCGGTCACACCCGCCTTGGCGGTGGGCATGTGGTAGTAGCGGTTGAAGAAGCTGGGCAGCCAGGCCAGCAGCGCCCCGGGTATGAACAGTTGGAGGCCGCTGCCGACATAGGCGCTGACCACCGAGACCGAGGAGAAGAGCTGCGGCAGGAGGGACCGCAGCCGGGCCTTGGCATGCTCCTCGGGGCGGTCGTCGGAGGCGTCCCGTCGCGGGTCGAGCCGGTTCTCGGTGACGACCACGGCGAAGGCCGCGGCCAGGGCAAGTCCGAAGAACGCCATCACGCCGAACGCCCAGCGCCAGCCGAAGTGCTGCGCGATCGCGCCGCCGAGCGCCACGCCCAGCACCGAGCCGAACGCTCCTCCGGCGATGAACGCCCCGGAGAGGGTGGCCCTGAGGCGGGCCGGGAAGACGCTGAGGACGACCGCGATGCCGATGCTGCCGTACGCGGCCTCACCGATGCCGACGAACAGCCGGCCGAGGAACATCTCCCCGTAGCCGGCCGCCACTGCGCAGACGAGCGTGGCCAGGCTCCACATCACTGCGGCGACCACCAGACTGCGCACCCGCCCCCAACGGTCCGCCAGGAGGGACATCGGGAAAGTCAGCAGAGCGACAGCCAGCGCCACCACGCCGCTGAGCGAGCCCAGCTTCGCGTCGGTGAGACCCCATTCCGCCTTCAGCAACGGGAAGACCGCATTGAGTACCTGCCGCGACATGTAGTCGGACAGCAGCAGCCCGAAACTCAGGGCGAAAACAGTCCAGGCGTAGCGCCGGGAGACAGCCGGTGCTGGGGAGTCGATCCCGGGCGCCGGATCCGCCGTGGTTGGGATACTCATCGATACCACCTCCTATGATCCTGGTCTGCTTCTCAGAAAGGCCGGTCGCCGACGATTCCGGCGCGCTCCATCCGGCGGACGGCCGGCCAGTAGTCCTGGACGGCGTAGTGCTGCGTGGAGCGGTTGTCCCAGATGGCGAAACTGTTCGGCTGCCAGCGCCAGCGGACCTGGTACTCGGGCACCGAGGCCTGGCTGAGCAGGTAGGTCAGCAGGTTGCTCGCCCCTGGCGCGTAGTCGATGCCGAAGCGGACGTTCTGCGGCGTGTGGTAGTTCGTGAAATGGGTGGCGAAGCTGTTGACGAAGAGGATCTCCTCGCCGGTCTCCGGGTGGGTCCGCACCACGGGGTGCTCCGCGTCCGGGTACTGGGCCGTCAGGGCGTGGCGGCGTTCCTCGGACATCACCGCGCCGAACGACGCCTCGATGCTGTGCCGGGCCCGCAGACCGCGGATCTGCGTCTTGATGTGCTCCGGCAGCCTGCGGTAGGCCTCGACCATGTTGACCCAGACGGTGTCCCCGCCCACCGGTGGTGTCTCCTGACAGCGCAGCACGGCACCCATCGACGGGTTCTCGCGCCACGTCCCGTCGGTGTGCAGGGCGTTCTCGTAGGGCTCGGGCGCGCTGTCCAGGTCCTTGTAGATGCGGACCAGCCCGGGGTTGTCGGGATCGCTGCCGGACACCGGGTGGGCCTCCAGCGGGCCGAACCGCGAGGCGAAGGCGACGTGTTCGGCACGGGTGATGTCCTGGCCCCGCAGGAACAGCACCTTGTACTTCAGGAGCAGCTCCCGGAGCTCGGCGAACAGGTCGTCGTCGTGTGCGGCGTCTGCGAGGTTCACGCCGAACAGCTCGGCGCCGATGGTGCAGGTCAGCGGCTCGGTCTTGATCGAGCGGCGGACTTCCGGCCGGACAAGGGCGGGAGCGGCCGGGTTCGGGGTGCTGATCTGGGTCATGGTGGTACCTCCTGTGCAGGCTCGTGGTCCGTGTGGTGTTCAGCGACGGTGAGCGGGGCCCTGGGGTGGTCAGAGAACGAAGACGGAGGATCCGGTCGTTCGGCCGCTCTCCAGTTCGCGGTGCGCCTGGGGCGCTTCCTCGAGGGAGTAGCGCTGGTTGATCTCGATCTTGATGCGCCCGGAGGCGACATGGGCGAACAGCTCGCCCGCCAGTTCGGCGCGCTCCGCCGGATCGGCGATGTAGTCGGCCAGGGCCGGGCGGGTCACGAAGGCCGATCCGTGGATCGCGAGCTGCATGGCGTCGATCGGCGGCACGGGACCGGAGGCGGTGCCGAAGCAGACCAGCAGGCCGCGCCGCTGCAGCGAGGCGAGCGAACCGGCGTAGGTGGTCGCCCCGACGCTGTCGAACACCACCGGCACACCGGCGCCACCCGTCAGCTCGCGTACCCGCTCGGCCACGTTCTCCCGCCGGTAGTACACGATGTGGTCACAGCCGTGGGCGCGGGCGAGCTCTGCTTTCTCCTCGGTGGACACGGTGCCGATCACCGTGAGGCCCAGCAGTTTGGCCCACTGGCAGACCATGAGCCCGACGCCGCCCGCCGCCGCGTGCAGCAGCACCGTGTCGCCGGGCTTCAGGGGGTGGATCCTGCGCAGCAGGTACGAGGAGGTGAGGCCGCGCATGGTCATCGCGGCGGCCGTCTCGAAGCTGATCTCGTCCGGCAGCTTGATCATCGAGCCCGGGGGCATGACCCGTTCGGTGCTGTAGGCCCCGAGCGGGCTGCCGGTGTAGGTCACCCGGTCGCCCTCGGCGAAGCCGGCGACGCCCTCGCCCACCGCCTCGATCACGCCCGCGGCCTCCACGCCGAGTCCGGCGGGGAGCGGAGCCGGGTAGAGCCCGGTGCGGAAGTAGGTGTCGGCGAAGTTCAGCCCGACCGCTTCGTGGCGGATCCGCACATTGCCGGGACCCGGGTCACCGACGGTGACCTCCTCCCAGCGCAGTACCTCGGGGCCGCCGGTCTCGTGGAAGCGGATGGCGTGTGCCACGGAGAACTCCATTGCTGTCTGAGGGGTGGCGGTGGTCGCGGGAGCCCGGGGGGGACTGCCGCGACCACGGCCGGTTCGTGGGGAAGGGAGTCAGATCTTGGGGTTGCGCAGCATGGAGCCGCGTTGCCCGGCGCGCCGGTTCGGCACCATGCCGAGCTGGGCGAGGGTCTCGTCGGCGTCCGCGTAGTACTCGCCCAGCCGGTAGATCTTCCTGGCCTCGAGCCCGGTCGCGATGTCGCGGCCGAGGTTCTCCGAAATCCTGACCATCTGCTCCACCTGTGCGACCGAGCTGATGCGCTCGCCCTTGCGGCCCCACAGGTTGTCCTCGTTGCCGACCCGCACGTGTGCTCCGAGCGCGATCCCGATCGCGTTCATCGGCGCCACGGCGCGCATCGAGCTCTCGATGGTGAGGACGGCGCCGTCCGGGGTGCGGCGGATGAACTCGATCAGGTCGGCAGGGTGCCGGCCGGCGAAGCCGCCGCCGATCGCCACATAGTTGAGGATCAGCGGGCCGGTGTGGATTCCGGCCCTGATCAGCCGCTCCACGGTCTCCAGCTGGGCCAGCGTGGCGAGTTGGAAGTGCGGCTGGATGCTGTTCGCGTGGAGCCGCTTGAGGTGTTCCAGGTAGAAGTCCGGTCCGGCCTCGACGACCATGTCGCGGTACGCCTTGTTCATGGCCGGGTTCGCGATCGACGTGCCCTGGAGGTCGTCGTCGGTCATGATCTCGACGATGTTCATCTGGCTGGTGTTGATGGCGATCGTCACCTGGTCGGGCTTGGGGTCGAGATCGGCCAGCAGGTGGCGGGTGTCGTAGCTGAGCCACTTCGCCTCGTCGCCCTCGCCCTCGGGGGCGAAGGAGATCGATCCGCCGATCTGCAGGACCATGTCCGGCACGGCCTCGCGCAGCCGACCGATCAGTTCGTTGAACATGGACATCCGCTTGGAGCCGTGACCGTCGAGCTCGCGCACATGGATGTGCAGCACGGTGGCGCCGGCGTTGTAGCAGTCGACGGCGGCCTGGACGTGCTCCTCCATGGTGAGGGGGAGGTCCTCGGCGTCACCGGGCAGCCACTCGGGTCCGTAGGGCGCTGCCTGGATGACCAGCGGCTCCTGGTTCTCGGGATAGAGCGAGTCGTCGTGGAAGTGCACGGTCCGTCTCCTTCGTGGGTTGGGTCGGCCCGCCCCGCGCCTGGTACGCGGGGCTGCACGAGCCCTGAGGGCAAGGACGGGCGTGAAGCCGTGACGACCCCGGTTCGCGCATCGGTGGCTCGGATGGGGCGTCCGTGCGGGCCGTCCTCGCGGAACGCGGCTGCGTTGCGGTGAAGCCAAAGGTAGGAGTCGATGACGTCTCGTGCTTAACCCTGCGGGACGGAGAACTTGCCGTTTGGGGACTCACTCGTGACGGCGCGGTGGCGGCCCGATGTCAGGCACCTGAAGACGCCGTAGCCATGGAACGAGCGGGCCCACGGAGGGCGCGCAATCAGTGGGGGTCGGTCCTCGTGAGGTCGGACCCGGTCGTCGCCCGGCGGCGCCACTCCCTGGGGCTGCATCCGAACTGCTCCCGGAACCAGCGGGAGAAGGCACTGGCTGCAGAGAAGCCCAGCAGATCGGAGATCTCCGTGAGGGAGCGGCGCGGGTTCGCCACAAACTGCTCGGCCAGCCGGATGCGCGCCGAGTTGAGGAGTGACGAGAATGTCTCACCCGAGTATGCGAGGCGCCGGTGGACGCTGCGCCGGTCCACGCCCAGGCTACGGGCGACATGGTCCACCGAGCACCGCCCCGTCGGCAACAGGATCTCGATCAGCTCGCGCACCCGGTCCACTGTGTCGGCGTCCCTCGGGACCGCGATGGCCTCGAAGTACTGCCGGGCATAGTTCCTGAGCAGCGGGTCGGACGGTGTGTTGGGCGAGTCGAGATCGCTCGCGTAGAAAATGACTCCGTTGAATTCCTGGTCGAATTCCACCGCCGGGCCGAAAATCCGCCGATGCGTACCGCAGTCCGCCGGCGCACCATGGGCGAAGTACACGGAGAGAGGCAGCCATTGGGGGCCCAGGAACGTGCGCAGCACCAGGTGGAACGCACCCACGGCCAGCTCGGTGGCCTGCCGGGCCTCCAACGCCTCGCCGAGGTCAAGTCCCACCTTGAGAGTGGCCAGGCCCTCCCGCTCGGAGAGGCGGGCATGCAGTGCCTCGTTGTACATGTGCTCATGGCGCAGCAGCAGCTCCAGCACACTGCGGACGTCCGGCTCCTCGCGGAGGGCGAGGCTGATGGGGCCGAGACTGCCGAGGCGCCGGAGCTCGGACATCCGCAGGCCGAAGTCCTGACTTCCGGAGTCGGCAGCCGAGAGTTCCAGCAGGCGGACTACGGCCGCACCGGAGATCCACCGGTCCTGCAAGGTGAGAGCGGCGACGTCCAGGCCCACGCGCTGCATCAACACCTGCGGATCGGCTCCCAGCGAACGGCTCAACTCCACATAGCCGTTGAGTGCCGCAGTGCGAACAAGCGGTCTCATCGCGCTCCTCACTGCCCCGTCCCGGAAAGGTAAGGAGATTGTCCCGCCACGTCAAGCGTTCAGATGCCGTGCGACCTACCGTAGTGGCGCCGCGGGGTGCACCGCAGGCGACCCACGGCCGGCCTGCCACCGCGCAGACGCCCTGGCAGAGGATCCGGCGTTGACCACGGGCGGACACGCGGCACCGTGCCCGCGCGGGACGCGCCGGCTGTCCCGACCCAAGGAGGCAATGACATGACCAACCTCGCCACGTACCTGGTGCACGCCGCCCAGGAGCACGGCGGCCGAGTCGCCGTATGCGAGTTCGAGGCCGTCCTGACGTACGCGGAACTGGACGACGCGAGCGCCCGAGTGGCGTCGCTGCTCCGCGCCGACGGCGTCCAGCCCGGCGACCGGGTCGCACTGGTCATGCCCAACATCACCTCCTTCCCGATCGCGTATTACGGCATCCTCCGCGCCGGTGCCATCGTGGTGCCGATGAACCCGCTCCTCAAGGCGCGGGAGATGGCGTTCGTGCTCCGCGACTCCGGTGCGCGGACGGTGGTGACGTCCCCGATGGCCGCGGAGGAGGCCGCCCAGGCCGCAGCGGAGGCCGGGGCCGAAAGCCTGGTGATGGGCTCGGCGGCGTTCGATGCCGTGCTGTGGGCCGTGTCGCCGATGCCAGCCGTCGCCAACCGGGCGGCGGACGACACGGCGGTGATCCTCTACACCTCCGGCACAACCGGCACGCCGAAAGGCGCCGAGCTCACGCACCGCAATCTCATCAGCAACACGGTCACCGCGGTCGAGACGCTGCTGACGGTGGGTCCGCACGACGTGCTGTTCGGCGGGCTTCCCCTGTTTCACGCATTCGGGCAGACCTGTGCCCTCAACGCCGCGATCGCCGCAGGAGCGGCCCTGGCCCTGCTGCCGCGGTTCGATCCGCGCCAGGCGCTGGAGATCATGCACCGGGACCGGGTCACCGTCTTCCTCGGCGTGCCCACCATGTACACCGCCTTGCTCCGGACCGGGATCCCCGACGGCTCCGACCTCTCGCAGCTCCGGCTGGCCGTGTCCGGCGGTTCGGCGCTGCCCGTCGAGATCCTGCACGCGTTCGAGCGGGACTTCGGCGTGATCGTGCTGGAGGGGTACGGGCTGTCGGAGACCTCCCCGGTGACCTCGTTCAACCATCCGGGACGGCCTCGCAAGCCCGGGGCGATCGGGCTGCCCATCCGAGGCGTCGAGATGACCCTCGTGTCGCCGCAAGGGACCCCGGTGAAAACCGGCGAGGTCGGCGAGATCGCGATCCGCGGCGAGAACATCATGAAGGGCTACTGGAACCGTCCCGAGGCGACCGCCGAGGCATTTCACGACGGGTGGTTCCACAGCGGCGACCTCGCACGCGTCGACGAGGAGGGCTTCTACTTCATTGTCGATCGCAAGAAGGACCTCATCATCCGCGGCGGGTACAACGTCTACCCACGGGAGATCGAAGAGGTGCTGTACGAGCACCCCGCGGTGGCCGAAGCTGCGGTCGTCGGCGTGCACCACGACCTGCACGGGGAGGAGGTGGCCGCCGTTGTCGCCCTGCGGGACGGCAGCGAGGCCACGGCGGCCCAGATCCGTGACTTCGTCAGGGAACGGGTGGCCGCCTACAAGTACCCCAGGATCGTCACGTTCACCGACCAGCTCCCCAAGGGCGCGACAGGCAAGATCCTCAAGCGCGAGATCGTCGTCGAGCGCCTGGAGGCTTTGGTGGGGCGCTGCGAGTGGGCAGCGACGGCGGCCGGATCGAAGTCCGGCGCCATCGCCGCGTCCCCCTCCGCCCAGGACTCGTAACCCGGGGCGTTGATGCCCCTGGACTTATTCCAGTCCCGGGCAGGTATCCGGGGACCGCCGCCGAGGCGGACACGGTTCGGCGGCGACAGGGAGCGACCCGGGCGGGACGAGCCATGTCCGCGCTGCCTCGGCCACGGCGGTGTCGATCGCCGTGGTCACCGGTGCCGGCATCAAGACGTGCCGAGAATGCCAGGGCCCACGCGACGATCTCTCTGCGCTAGCCGGGCAGCTGCGCGAGGAAGGCTTCCGCCGTGATCGCGTATCCCAGCGGATTGATGACGGGTACCGGGGTCACGTCGATGAGCACCGTGGGGGTGCCGGGAACGCTGCTCGTCTCGAATGCGGCGGAGACCCGTTGCGCCCACGGCATGTACACGCCGTCCCGGACCTTCTTCCGGAAGTCCTCGGTGTGCAGCGCCTCGATCTCGTCGGCGAGCGCGAGCAGGCGCCCCCGGTCGGCGAACGCGTCATCGCTCTCATCGGGCTGTTCGGCGTACAGCTCGTGCAGATAGCGCATGAACGGCTTCTGCCCCTCGTCGGCTGCCGCTCCCAGAGCCGCCAGTGCCTCGAGGGAGCCGGTGCCGCCCGCTCCTTCGTCGATGAGCGTGGCGAACTGGTACCGGATGCTGAAGCGACCCGCGTCCGCGGCTTCCTCCATGACCGCCCCGAGCCCGTTCTCCATGCGCTTGCAATAGGGGCAGCGCAGGTCGGCGTAGACGCTCAGTACGTGCGCGGGATCGGGGTCCCCGTATTGGACGAGCGTGTCACCGGGGCCCGTGGTGTTGGCCGGAATCATGAATTCAGGTTGCGGAACGCGGGCCGATCCCGCAACGGGAGGGGCGATCCGCCCGCGGCGGCCGCCTCGGCGCAGCGGGCCCGGGACCGGGCGCGCAAGGGCCGACGGTGGGGGCGGGCCCCGAAGCCGGAGACGGATTGTGCGCCGACCGATGAGTTCTCGGACCCCGCGCGGTCTGAGGAGTATGAACACGGACATGGACTCACAGCAGGACGCGGGCGCCCTTCTCGACTTCGGCCCGGCGGCCCGCCACATCGAGGAGCTGGCCGGTCGCATCAGCGACGGGCAGATGGACGACCCCACCCCCTGCCCCGACTACGCCGTCCGGGAGCTGCTGGCCCATGTGGCTGGGCTGACAGCGGCCTTCTGCGGCGCCGCCGGCAAGGATTTCGGGGCGAACACCGACACTGCCCCCGGCACGACTCGGCCGGTACTCGAAGCGGACTGGCGGACCGTTCTGCCCCGGCAGCTGAACGAGCTGGTCGCCGCCTGGCGCGATCCGGCCGCCTGGGAAGGCGAGACCCGGGCGGGCGGCTTCACCATGCCGGCCTCGATCGCCGGGCGGGTCGCGCTGAACGAGCTGGTCATCCACGGCTGGGATCTCGCCCGCGCCACCGGACAGGAGTACTCCGCGGACAGGGCGAGCCTCGGGGTGTCCTTCGGGATGCTGGAGCCGGCCGACGCCATCGGACGGGGGACCGCCTTCGGCCCGGTCGTGGAGGTCCCCGAGGACGCCCCGTTCGTCGACCGGGTGATCGGACTCAGCGGTCGCGACCCCCGGTGGAAGGCCTGACCCGGCGGGGACCGGATCCGGCACCGTCCAACACACCTGGCTGTACCGCGAAGCACTTCCGCACCGGCCCGACCGCGGTCCTCGGCGCACCGCTGCGCCCGCCCACCCGTCCGCGCCCCGTCGGTCTTCCGCCCTCGGCAACCGGCGGCCACGCCCGCTCCGCCGCCTCCCGCGCACCGCGGAAGCCGGCCAGGACGACCCGCCGCTCACCCGGTGACGTTCGGGGCTCCGGGTGGGGGCAGCAGGCCGATGGTGACTGCGCAGCGGACAGGGTGAGTTCGTCCTCCGCCGTCGCTGAGGCCTCGGGGTGCACGTTCCGGGTCGCCGGCCCCGGGGCGGGCGGCCTCGTCAGCTCGTGAAGAAGTCGCTGACGGCCGCGGCGAACTGCCCCGGCTCCAGAGCGTGCACGTTGTGGCCCACCGGAATCATGATCGTGCGGGAGTCGGGGATCCGCGCCGCCATGTCGGGGATGCGGTCCTGCGGCATGGAGCTGTCGGGTCCGCCGGTGACCATCAGTGTCGGGGCGACGATCTCGTCCAGCCGGTCGGCCCACTCCGGATCGGGGTCCCCGACCTGGCCCCTGATGGCGGGCACCACGTTCCAGTCGTAGTCGACCGGCCCATCGGGGCGTGCCGATTCCGGCATCTCCCGGGAGAACGGCGGCGGGGTCTCCTCGAGGACGAGCCGCTCCACCCGGTCAGGGTGCTCCTGGGCGAGCAGATATCCGACGACCCCGCCCATCGAGTGCCCGACGACACCCACCCGGTCCAGGTCCAGCTCGTTGAGAAAACCGAATACGTCGTCCCGCATCAGCTCGAACGAGTACTCGTCCGGCCAGTCACTCTCGCCGTGTCCGCGCAGGTCGAGCGCGTACACCCGCCACTCGTCGCCGAGCGCCTGGCCGGTCGCCTCCCAGTCCGCGGAGGAACCACCGAGTCCGTGCAACAGCACCACCGGCGCCCCGAAGGGGTCTCCCCAGGCGCGGTAGGCCAGCCGCACATCGCCGACATCGACTACAGAGTGATCGTCCATACCGCAGACGCTACAGCGCTCGCGGGGTCGATTCCGACGGCACATTCCGAGCGACACCGGTCGCCGATCACTTAGAGATTGGTCAGCATCGATCTCTTCATGACCAAAAACGCTCAACTCCTTGCCCTTCAGGGGTGTACGGCCCGAAAGCCAGCTGATAGGAAAGCTTCCTAACAGAACCCCTGAACGACGAACTCCCCTGGAGGTCTGGTGAACGTCCCCCACCGCAACACCACGGCACGCCGCAGGAGAATCATCACGCGCACGGTGCTCGGACTGGCCCTGGTCGCCGTACCCGCCACCGCCTTCGCGGCCAACTCATCGGATATCACGACGAGTTCGCACCGGATCGCCGCGGCAGCGGCGACCGGCCTCGACGACCCGGCGAAGAAGGAGCTCGCCATGGAGCTCGTCTCCAGCGCGGAGAACTCCTCGCTGGACTGGAAGGGGCAGTACAAGTACATCGAGGACATCGGTGACGGTCGCGGATACACCGCCGGCATCATCGGCTTCTGCTCCGGCACCGGCGACATGCTGGATCTGGTGCAGCTGTACACCGACCGCGAACCGGGCAACCCGCTCGCCAGGTACCTCCCGGCGCTCCGCAAGGTGAACGGCAGCGACTCGCATTCCGGACTCGGCTCCGGTTTCGAGAGCGCCTGGAAGACCGCGGCCAAGGACACCGCCTTCCAGACCGCGCAGAACGACGAGCGTGACCGGGTCTACTTCGACCCGGCGGTCGAGCAGGGCAAGACGGACGGCATCGGTGTGCTCGGCCAGTTCGCGTACTACGACGCCATCGTGATGCACGGTGACGGCGACGACGACACCGGTTTCGGCGCGATACGCAAGCGCGCGCTGGCCAAGGCCAAGCCGCCGTCGCAGGGCGGTGACGAGGTGACGTACCTCAACGCCTTCCTCGACGCCCGGGTCTGGGCGATGCAGCAGGAGGAGGCGCACAGCGACACCAGCCGGGTGGACACCGAGCAGCGTGTCTTCCTGAACAAGGGCAACCTCGGCCTGACTCCGCCGCTGGACTGGAAGGTCTACGGCGACCCGTACCACATCGGCTGATCTCCGGCCCGGAAAAGCGGTACGGCGCGTACGGCACCAGGGGTGCGGTACGCGCCGTATCTGTCATGTCAGCTTCAGTGCACGGCGGTGACCTCCGCGAGTGCCTGCTGCTCCAGTTCCTCCGGATGTGGCTTCCTCCCCAGGTGGTTGAAGGCCAGATTGAGCACGATGGCCACCACGCACCCGGTGGAGATGCCCGAGTCGAGCACGACCAGCACGTCCTTCGGGAAGGCGTGGTAGAAGTCCGGAGCCGCGATCGGGATCAGCCCGATACCGAGAGCGGTGGCGACGATCAGAGCGTTCTCGCCCTTCTCCATGGCGGCGCCCGCAAGGGTCTGCACACCACTAGCCGCGACCGACCCGAAGAGCACGACACCCGCCCCGCCCAGCACGGGCAGAGGAACGACCGCGATCACCGATGCAGCCATCGGGCAGAGCCCGAGCACGATCAGAATGCCGCCACCGGCCGCGACCACGAACCGGCTGCGGACCTTGGTCATCGCGACCAGGCCGATGTTCTGCGCGAACGCACTCGCCATGAAGCCGTTGAAGAGCGGGCTCAGCGCGCTGCCAAGGGTGTCTGCGCGCAACCCGCCCTCGATGGTCCGCTCATCAGCGGGACGGCCCACTACCTTCCCCAGTGCCAGCATGTCGGCCGTCGACTCGGTCAGACAGACCAGCATCACGATGCACATCGAGATGATCGCGGATATCTCGAACTGCGGTGCTCCGAAGTGGAAAGGCGTCGGGAAACCGATCGGATCGGCGTCCGTGATCGCGCCGAAGTCTGTCATCCCCATCGGGATCGCCACAATTGTGCCGATCACGAGGCCCAGCAGGATCGCGATCTGCTGGAGGAAGCCGCGCAACAGTTTCCGCAGCACCAGCACGATCGCCAGGGTGAGGGCGGCCATCCCGATGTTCTTCATCGAGCCGTAACCGGGGGCCCCCTGGGTGCCCTGCGACCAGCCGAAGGCGACCGGCAGCAGCGAGACACCGATCAGGGTGATCACAGTGCCGGTGACCACGGGCGGGAAGAAGCGGAGCAACTTGCTGAAATACGGGGCGAGTACGAATCCGATCACGCTCGCCACGATGATCGCGCCGAAGATCACGGCGATACCGTCGTGCCCCCGGTCCTTGCCGATGGCGATCATCGGGGTGACACCGGCGAAGGAGACACCGTTCACGAACGGCAGCCGGGCTCCGACCCGCCAGAACCCGAGGGTCTGGAGCAGGGTGGCGAGCCCGGCGGTGAAGAGGCTCGCCCCCACCAGGAACGCGGTCTCCTTGGCGCTGAGGCCAACGGCCGGGCCGACGATCATCGGTGGGGCGACGACGCCCGCGTACATGGCGGCCACATGCTGCAGGCCACTGGTGAACATCCGGAAGGGCGGTAGAACCTCGTCTACTGCGTGCTTCTCGTGCGGGGTGTTGGCGACTACGACTGCATCATTGCGAAACCTGGGCTGGGCGGCCACGGCGGCTCCTCCGGTCGGTTACGCGTCGGCGGTGACGCGGGTATCAGGGAGGTGGTGCGAAGTGGTGCATCGCAGGTGCGGGCTGCGCGTATGGGGCTGCTGACGGGTACGTCACCGCCCCGGAGGAACGTATGCGCTCTGGGCATACGCCCTCCGGTCACGGCTGCCGTGAACCCCGCTCGGGTTCACGGCCACCGGCCGGGGACCGTCCTCCCCGGCCGGAGTCTCACCGGGCGGTTCAGCCCTGCGCGGCGATCCGTGCGAGGCGCTGTGCCTCGTCCCGGGTCGAACGTGCGATGGCGTCCTCGTCGACCGTGGTCAGCCGGCTGTCCTCGACGATGGCTCTGCCGTTGACGAAAGAGAGGGTGACGGGCGCCGCGGCGCCGAAGACAAGTGCGGTCACCGGGTCGGCGATCGACGCATGGGCGAGGGTGTCCATCTTCCACAGCACCAGGTCGGCGAGCTTCCCGGGCTCCAGCGAACCGATCTGGTCGGCACGGCCAAGGACCTGCGCGCCTCCGTGGGTACCGAGGCGCAGCGACTGGCGTGCGGTGAGCGCGGCTTCACGGTGTGCGCCGAGCCGGTTGACGAGCAGTGCGTTACGGAGTTCGGTGTGGAGTTCGCCGGATTCGTTGGACGCGGTGCCGTCGACGCCGAGGCCGACCGGGACACCGGCCGCGAGCATGTCCGGAACCCTTGCGATGCCCGCGCCGAGGCGGGCGTTGGAGGACGGGCAGTGGGCTACGCCCGTGCCGGTGCGCGCGAAAGCGGCGATGTCGGAGTCCTTCATATGGACGCAGTGCGCCATCCATACGTCGTCGCCGAGCCATCCGGTCGACTCGAAGTAGTCGGTCGGCCCCATGCCGAACAGTTCCTTGCAGAACTGCTCCTCCTCCACGGTCTCACTGCCGTGGGTATGCAGCCGCACACCCTTGCGCCGGGCCAGCTCGGCCCCCTGCTTGAGCAGTTCGGTGGAGACGGAGAACGGCGAACAGGGCGCGACGGCGATCTGAGTCATCGCGTCGAACGAGGCGTCGTGGTGGCGGTCGACGGTCTCCTCGGTGGCGGCGAGCGCACCTTCGAGGGTCTCCACGGCGAAGTCCGGGGGCAGGCCGCCGTCCTTCTCGCTGCGGTCCATGGAGCCGCGGGCGAGCGTGAAGCGGACACCCATCTCGGCTGCGGCACCGATGATCGCGCCGGAGAGATCGCCGGAACCCTGCGGGAATACATAGTGGTGGTCCATGGCGGTGGTGACACCGCCGCGGGCCATCATGGCGAGGGAGCCCTGCGCGGCCACCCGTGCCATCTGTTCGTCGATACGCGCCCAGGTCGGGTAGAGAGCGACCAGCCAGTTGAAGAGGTTGTGGTCGGTGGCCAGACCACGGGTGATCCACTGGTAGAAGTGGTGGTGGGTGTTGACCAGGCCCGGCGTGACCAGATGCCCGCTGCCGTCGATCCTGCGTACGACACCGGACAGTCCCTCGGGCGCCCGGCCGGCGCCGACCGACTCGATCCGGTTGCCGGCGATGACCACATGGCCCGACGCGTATTCGGTGTCCTGTGCGTCTACCGTGGCGATGGCCGCGTTCTCGATGACGGTGCGCGCGACTGCCGTTGCTGCCATGGTGCTTCCTTCTCTCGCAGTGGCGATGTGGGCACGGCAGGACCCCAGGAGGATTTGAGTGCCGCAGCCGCGTGGCTCCGGGTGCCGAGGTGGTGGAAGAACGTGTGGTCGGATCCGGTGCGCCACCGGGGCGATGGCGCACCGGCCGGGCGTCAGAGGTTCGTCATGTCGACCGGGATCCTGGGCTCGACGCCGTCACGCAGAATGGTGGCCTCGATGAGTCCGTACGGGCGGTCGGCCGCGTAGTAGACCTCGTTGTCGTTCTTGAGCCCGAAGGGCTCGAGGTCCACCAGGAAGTGGTGTTTGTTGGGCAGCGAGAAGCGGATCTCGTCGATCTCGCTGCGGTTGTTGATGATGCGTGAGCCCATCTGGTACATGGTCTGCTGCAGGGACAGCGAGTAGGTCTCGGCGAAGGCCTGGAGCATGTGCTTCTTGGCCTGCACGTACGACTTCTCCCAGTTCGGCATGCGGTCCGCGTCGCTGGTCCAGTTGTAGCGCCACTTGGCGGACACCTGGGTCGCGAGGATGCGGTCGTACGCCTCCTTGAGCGTGGTGTATTTGTCCTTGGCGTAGCCCCAGAACTCCGAGTTGGTGGAGTTGAGCACGGTCAGGTCCTTGAGGCCCGAGATGATCTGCCAGTTCTCACCGTCGAAGGTGATCTCGCTGGTCCGGATCTCCTGGCCCTGACGTACGAAGGAGTGCCTGACCTCGTCGGCGCCGATGAACTGCGAGGTGGCGTCGGAGGTCGCGATGCGCTCCCACGCGTACTCCTCGATCCGGATCCGCGCGCTCTTGATCGCTTCCTGACTGGTCACGAAGTGCCGGGCCAGATGGATGCCGAACTGTTCGGCGGACTCGATGCCGTGCTCCTTGGCGAACGCGAACACCGTGTTCTTGGTGGTGTCGGTCGGCAGGACGTTGGCGTTGGAACCGGAGTAGTGGACGTCGTCCATGGTGCCGGAGAGGGCGACCGAGACGTTCAGGTCCTTGATGTGGTGGGTGTCGCCGTCCCGCGTGATCTTGACTACGCGGTTCTCTGCTTTGCCGTACTGGTTCTGGCCGAGAATCGTGGGCATGTCGGTGCTAGCTCCCTCGGTATACGGAGTAGCCGAACGGGTTGAGCAGCAGCGGTACGTGGAAGTGCTCACCCGGCACGACGGCGAATGTGATCGCCACCTCCGGGAAGAAAGCGCCGCTGTCCCTTACGCGGGGGGCGTCCTGCTGTGCCTCGGCTTGCCTTGTGGCGTGGTGCTGGTTCGAAGAGAAGTACGTCTCGGTGTCGAAGTCGAGCCGTACGTGGGTGGTTCCTTCCGGCAGAGCCGGCAGGTCCTTGCAGCGTCCGTCGGCGTCGGTGGCCGATCCGCCGAGCGCCGTCCACGGTACGCCCGGGCCGCTGCGGGCCTCGAGCGAAACGGTGACGCCGCCGGCGGGACGGCCCGCGCTGGTGTCCAGTACGTGCGTGGAAACCGACGCGGTGGTCTGCGTGCTCAAGGCCGTCACTCTCCTTCTTCTGCGACCGCTGCGACGAGGCCGGTCAGCCGGATGCGGTTGATCTTCCCCAGTTCGGTGCGCACGTGTCCGCGCTCCTGCTCGGGCGTGTTGCCGATCCGGGCCCTCATCGCGTCGCGCATCTGCTCACCGGTCGCGCCGGTGGCGCAGATCAGAAAGACATGTCCGAACCTCTCCTGGTAGGCAAGGTTCAGATCAAGGATTTCGGCCTTGAGCTCATCGGACGCTCCGGCCATCCCGCGCTGTTCACGGGACGATGTGGGATCTCCGGGCTTCGGACGGCCGATCGGCGGGTGCCCGGCCATCGCTTCGGCCAGATCTTCCGTCGTCAGCGCTGCCGTAGCGGCGTCGCCGGCGAGGAGGAGGGCTTCAACGGTGGCGTACGGGCGCCGGGCGAGCAGACTGCTCCCCCACGCCGAACTGGCGCACACCTCGTGGAGCGCGGCTCGCGCCGCGCTGTCCTGCAGGGTGTTGAACCGGGCAAGGCCCGGAGTCGAATGCGAAGTCACGGTGGACCTCCGTGGCCGATTGGGCGGCCTTGTGCTGAACGGGCTGCGGATAGCTAACGCCCTCGAAATCACCACGTCAACACTTTGTTGAAAACTTGCGGTTACAAATTACCGTCGCCCGGTTGCCCGGCGACGGTTCGCCGTACGACAGGGATCCTCATTCGCTCTTGGCGGTGTTGTCCCTGTTCAGGTAGTTGTAGACGGTGAAACGGCTGACCCCGATGGCGTTCGCCACTGTCTCCACGCCATGCCGGACGGAGAAGGCGCCGCGCGCCTCCAGTACGCGCACGACCGACTGCTTCGTCTTCCTGTCGAGCTCCGACAGGGGCATCCCGTGCCGGCGCTCCAGCGCCGCGAGGATGTGATCGAGGGAGTCCGAGAGCTGCGGCAGCCGCACCGCCAGGACATCCTCGCCCTCCCAGGCCAGGACGACATCGTCCTCGGACGCCTGGTCCGGTACGAGTATCTCGGCACCCATGGCATCGACCAGCGGCTTCACCGCGGCGAACAGCGGGTGCTCTCCCGGCTCGGTCACTTGTCGCCCTCCCCGTCCTGCCCGATCACGTTCACCTGGAGCGAGACGCGCGTGGCGCCCGACGCGAGGGTGCGGCGGAGCAGGGTGTCGACGGCGGTCAGCACGGCGTCGGCCCCACCCTCCGCGGTATTGCCGAACGGACCGACGTCCACCGCGTCCAGCTCGGCCGCCTGAATGACTTCGCGGGCCACCACGGCATGCGGGGGCGCCTCGTCCAGGTCGAAGGGTTCGGTCGTGAACTCCACTCTCAATCGCACGCGCTCAACCTACTGCGCGCGTCACAAAAAACGGCAGGCCCACTTGACAGCCCTCCCGAAGTGCAGGCAACCTTCCATCAAGCAGAAAATAACTTCCGCAATACGGAAGGAGCGCACGTTACATGGCCTTCACGGACCAGCGCTTCGATGTGAACCTCTCGATCCTCTTCACGGAACTCCCGCTCCTGGAGCGTCCTGCGGCAGCCGCAGCGGCCGGCTTCACGGCGGTCGAGCTGTGGTGGCCCTGGATCGAAACCCCCACCCCTCCGCAGACCGAGCTCGACGCCCTGAAGAGGGCGCTCGACGACGCCGGCACCCAGCTGGTGGGCCTGAACTTCTACGCGGGCAGGCTCCCCGGCCCCGACCGCGGCGCGCTCTCCGAGCCGGGCGAGGAATCCGACCGGTTCCGCGCCAACATCGATGTCGTGGCCGACTTCGCCGCCTCCACCGGCTGCAAGGCGCTCAACGCGCTCTACGGCAACCGCGTCGAGGGAACAGACCCGGCCGTCCAGGACGCACTGGCCCTGGAGAACCTGGTACTGGCGGCCCGCGCCGCCGACCGGGTGGGAGCCGTACTGCTCGTCGAGGCCCTCAACAAGCCGGAGTCGCCGCTCTACCCGCTGGTGAGCGCGCCGGCGGCGATCGACGTCGTCGACAAGGTCAATCAGCTCAGCGGGCTCGGCAACGCAAAGTTCCTGCTCGATCTGTACCACCTGTCGATGAACGGCGAGGACCTCGGCGAGGTCATCGACACCTACGCCGACAAGACCGGCCATGTGCAGATCGCCGACAACCCGGGCCGCGGCGCTCCCGGCACCGGCTCGTTGCCGCTGGCGGACCTCCTCGGCCGGCTGGCCAAGGCCGGTTACCAGGGATGGGTCGGCCTCGAGTACAAGCCGGGCGACCGGCCCAGCGCCGAGGCCTTCGACTGGCTCCCCAACTGACCGTCTTCATCAGTGTGTTGAAAGAGGCACCCCTATGAGCACCCTCCCCAAGATTGCGTGGATCGGCCTCGGCATCATGGGCTCCCCCATGTCCGAGAACCTGATCAAGGCTGGCTACTCCGTGACCGGCTTCACGCTGGAGCAGGACAAGCTGGACCGTCTCGCGGCCGCCGGAGGCACCGCCGCACCCTCGATCGCCGAGGCTGTGCGCGAGGCCGATGTGGTGATCACCATGGTGCCCGCGTCGCCGCAGGTCGAGGCGATCGCCTACGGACCCGATGGCATTCTCGAGAACGCCAAGCCGGGCTCCCTGCTGATCGACATGTCCTCGATCACGCCGCAGACCTCGGTCGACCTGGGCAGGGCCGGCGGCGAGAAGGGCCTGCGCGTCCTGGACGCGCCGGTGTCGGGGGGCGAGGCCGGCGCCATCGAGGCCGTGCTCTCCATCATGGTCGGCGGCGAGCAGAGCGACTTCGATGCCGCGAGGCCGATCCTCGAGGCCCTGGGCAAGACCATCGTGCTGTGCGGTCCGCACGGCTCCGGCCAGACGGTGAAGGCCGCCAACCAGCTGATCGTGGCGGTGAACATCCAGGCCTGCGCCGAGGCCGTGGTCTTCCTCGAGAAGTCCGGCGTGAACCTGGCCGCCGCCCTCGACGTACTCAACGGCGGTCTCGCCGGCTCCACCGTGCTGACGCGCAAGAAGGACAATTTCCTGAACCGCGACTTCAAGCCCGGCTTCCGGATCGATCTGCACCACAAGGACATGGGCATCGTCACCGACGCCGCCCGCAACGTGGGCGCGGCCCTGCCCGTCGGCGCGGTGGTCGCCCAGCTGGTCGCCTCGCTGCGAACCCAGGGCGACGGCGGTCTCGACCACTCGGCACTGCTGCGCTCGGTCGAGCGGTTGTCCGGCGCGCAGGTCTGACCTTCGGCTCCACCCAGCGGAGGCCTCCGGCCTCCCCCTCCACTCCGGGCTGCGGCAGCGCTGACACCTGTCCTGTCGCGCCCAGGCGCTGCCGCCGCCCGGACCCATACTTGAATTTCAACAAACTGTTGACGCGACGTTCACGGCGAATCTACGCTCCTCGGGCCGTCAGCAGCTCCAGCACGGAAGGTCCACGATGTCGAAGCGCGTGCTTACGACCGAGTCAGGCGCCCCGGTCGCCGACAACCAGAACTCCGCCACCGCCGGCGTCGGCGGCCCGATCCTCCTCCAGGACCAGCATCTGCTGGAGAAGCTCGCCCGGTTCAACCGCGAGCGCATCCCGGAGCGCGTCGTCCACGCCCGCGGCTCGGGCGCGTACGGATACTTCGAGGTGACCGACGACGTCACCGGTTTCACCCACGCCGACTTCCTCTCGGCCGTCGGCAAGCGCACCGAGACATTCATCCGCTTCTCGACGGTGGCCGACTCGCTGGGCGGCGCGGACGCGGTGCGCGACCCCCGTGGCTTCGCGCTGAAGTTCTACACCGAAGAGGGCAACTACGACCTGGTCGGCAACAACACCCCGGTGTTCTTCATCAAGGACCCGATCAAGTTCCCCGACTTCATCCACTCCCAGAAGCGGGACCCGTTCACCGGCAAGCAGGAGCAGGACAACGTCTGGGACTTCTGGGCGCACTCCCCCGAGGCCACGCACCAGGTGACCTGGCTGATGGGTGACCGCGGCATCCCCGCCTCCTACCGCCACATGAACGGCTACGGCTCGCACACCTACCAGTGGACGAACGCGGAGGGCGAGGCCTTCTTCGTCAAGTACCACTTCAAGACGAACCAGGGTGTCCGCAGTCTCTCCGCGGAGCAGGCGTCCGAGCTGGTGGGCAAGGACTCCGACAGCCACCAGACGGACCTGCTCCAGGCGATCGAACGCGGCGTCAATCCGTCCTGGACGCTGCACGTGCAGATCATGCCTGCCGCCGAGGCCGCTGACTACCGCTTCAACCCCTTCGATGTGACCAAGGTGTGGCCGCACAGCGACTACCCGCTGCAGCGGGTGGGACGTCTGGTTCTGGACCGCAACCCCGACAACGTCTTCGCCGAGGTGGAGCAGGCCGCGTTCTCCCCGAACAACTTCGTGCCCGGCATAGGCCCCTCGCCGGACAAGATGCTGCAGGGCCGGCTGTTCGCCTACGCCGATGCCCAGCGTTACCGGGTGGGCATCAACCACACGCAGCTCCCGGTCAACGCACCGCGGAAGACCACCGCCGACAACTACGGCCGCGACGGCGCCATGGCCACCCGGTACGGCTCACGCCACGACAAGAACTACGAGCCCAACTCCCATGCGGGCCCGGCCCAGTCGGACGCCGCCCTCGCGTCGCCGCTCGCCGTGACGGGCTGGACCGGCACCCATGAGGCCTCGGCGCACGTCAAGGACGACGACTTCTTCCAGGCGGGCGAGCTCTATCGGCTGATGTCGCAGGACGAGAAGTCCCGGCTGATCGCCAACATCGCGAGCGGCCTCTCGAAGGTCAGTCTCGACGACGTGATCGAGAAGAACCTCGCGCACTTCCACGCCGCCGACGCCGACTACGGCAAGCGCGTCGAGGATGCGGTTCGCGCGCTGCGCGAGGACTGAGACAGCGTCCCCTCTTGACTGTCCGTCCGCCGACCCGAGTGAGGGGTGGCCGGCGGTACGGACACACCCGAGGACCGCGGCGGAGACGCGACGCCAGTGCGGTGGTGAAGGCCGCCCGCGCCCCGTTCTGACCTGAAGGACGAGGGCCGGGAGGCCGGTCGCGCCCGCCGCGGTCTTCAGGTACAACAAGCCCCGCCCGGCGGCGCGAACGTCCTGTCGCGCCCAGCCTCGCGCCGCCGGGCGGCACCAGAATGCGATGCCGGAGCGCGGAACAAGGTCTACGGTCCCTTGTTCCGCGCTCCTTTGCGTGCGGGCCCGGGGTGACCGTCACGGTCCTGGCGGCCCCCGTGACCACCACCCGGAGATCACACAGGTCGCCGTACGCGGAAGTGCCGGAGCCGGCGATGCAGGGCATGGGCACGGCGACCCGTCCGCGAACGGTAGGTGTTGCCGCTCCGCGCGGGCGTACGGACCCGCCTGCCGAAAAGTGAGCACGGAGTTCGCCGGCAGCAGCATGAACGGCAGCGGCAGGAGGGCACTGCCGTCGGAGCGCTCAGGACCGGCATTCCGGTGGTGTACGCACTGCCGCCACTGATCCGCAGCATGGCACCCTGCCGGGTGGGCGACGGGCGCCGCCGCGAACGGGAGGAGTGCCGATACAAGCACCCCGGTCACGGCTCTCAGCAGAAGCAGCCCGGCAGACTCCACAGCGGGCCACGCGTCGCAGGCCAGGAACGGCGCAGCGCGGCGGCCGGGCGGCATCCCCGCGGCGGCCGCCGGGGAAGGCGCGCCCGCGGCGGCCGCCGGGGAAGGCGCGCCCGTGGCAGACCGAAGGGGCGGGCCGCCGTGAACCGGCGGCCCGCCCCTGTCCGCAGAGCCGTCAGGAGGTGATGAGCGGGAGGATCGCCGTAGGAGCGTGACCCGGCTCCGTCGCGAGGTCCTCGAACTCGTTCACACCGGCGATGTCGCCGCCGCTCATCGAGATGTTGGTGATCCGCTCCAGGATCGCCTCGACGACAACGGGCACCCGGTACTCGGCGGCCAGTTTCTTGGCCTCCTCGAACGCGGGCAGCAGCTGGTCAGGCTCGGTGACGCGGATCGCCTTGCAGCCGAGGCCCTCGGCGACCTTGACGTGGTCCACGCCGTAGACGCCGATCTCGGGGGTGTTGATGTTCTCGAACTCCAGGTTGACCTGGAAGTCGATGTCGAAGTTGCGCTGCGCCTGGCGGATCAGGCCCAGATAGGCGTTGTTCACCAGGACATGGACGTACGGGATGTTGTGCTGCGCGCCGACCGCCAGCTCTTCGAGCATGAACTGGAAGTCGTAGTCGCCGGAGAGCGCGACGACCGTGGTGTCGGGGTCGGCCGTCGCGACACCCAGCGCGGCCGGGATCGTCCAGCCCAGCGGGCCCGCCTGGCCGCAGTTGATCCAGTGACGTGGCTTGTAGACGTGCAGCATCTGCGCACCCGCGATCTGCGAGAGCCCGATGGTGGTGACGTACCGGGTGTCCGGCCCGAAGGCGCGGTTCATCTCCTCGTACACCCGCTGCGGCTTGATCGGCACATCGTCGAAGTGGGTGCGGCGCTGCAGCCTCGCCTTGCGGTCCTGGGCCGATGCGGCCCATTGCGTACGGTCGGGGAGCCTGCCCGCGGCCTTCAGCTCCCGTGCGACCTCGACGAAGAGCTCCAGCGCGGCCTTGGCGTCCGACGCGATTCCGTAGTCAGGGGCGAAGATCTTGCCCAGCTGGGTCGGCTCGATGTCGACATGGACGAAGGTGCGGCCCTTGGTGTAGGTGTCCAGCTTGCCGGTGTGCCGATTGGCCCAGCGGTTGCCGATGCCGAGGACGAAGTCGGACTCCAGGAAGGTCGCGTTGCCGTAGCGGTGCGAGGTCTGCAGACCGACCATGCCGGCGTTCAGCGCGTGATCGTCGGGGACGATGCCCCAGCCCATCAGGGTCGGGACGACCGGAATACCGGTCAGCTCGGCGAATTCCACCAGCAGATCGCCGGCGTCGGCGTTGATGATGCCGCCGCCTGCGACGATCAGCGGGCGCTGCGACTCGTTGAGCAGCGCGATCGCCTTCTCGATCTGCGCGCGGCTTGCGACCGGCTTGTACACCGGCAACGGAGTGTACGTCTCCGGGTCGAATTCGATCTCGGTCATCTGGACATCGATCGGCAGGTCGATGAGGACCGGGCCCGGGCGGCCGGAACGCATCAGATGGAAGGCCTGCTGGACGACGCCCGGCACCTGCGCGGCCTCCATGACCGTGGTCGCGGCCTTGGTCACCGGCTTGGCGATCGAGGCGATGTCGACTGCCTGGAAGTCCTCCTTGTGCATCACCGCGGTCGGGGCCTGGCCGGTGATGCAGAGGATCGGGATGGAGTCACCGATCGCCGAGTAGAGACCGGTGATCATGTCGGTGCCTGCCGGGCCCGACGTACCGATGCAGACACCGATGTTGCCGGGGTGGGTGCGGGTGTAGCCCTCGGCCATGTGCGAGGCGCCCTCGACATGGCGCGCGAGGGTGTGCCGGACACCGCCTGCGGCCTTGAGGGCCGCATAGAACGGGTTGATCGCTGCGCCCGGCACGCCGAAGGCATGGCTGACGCCTTCACGCTTGAGGATCTCAACTGCCGCTCGGGCAGCGGTCATACGAGGCATGGAGTACTCCTGCTCGGCCTGTCGGAGTGGGCCTCCTGTCGCGCCAACCTGAGGTCGCCCATTTCCGTATTACGGAAGTCTATTTCTGCTATACGGAAGCAATGTAAGAGCTGGGCCGGTCCGCCGTCAAGGGAGTGGGACCGGGCGGGCAGTCGTGCTCCGGGGGCGGCCGCAATGTCCGAAGTCCGTCCCCAACACCTCGCTCTTGGTGGACGATGGGACCCATGGGAACGGGCGCGGGCACGGGAGAAGGCGCGGAGGAGGACGCGGAGGAGCCGGCCGCGGAGCACGTACTGGTGCGCTGCCCGTCCTGCTTCCGGGTGCACACCTACACGGCCGCGGTCCTGCCGTGCGCCTGCGGTGCGCCGCTCGCGCCACCGCTGCTCAAGGAGGCACCGCCGGAACCGGTCGCCCATCGGACCTGGTCCGACGACTGGGTCACGGTGCGCTGTGCGGCCTGCGGACGCCAGGACGAGTGGCCGCAGCCCGAACTCGGCTGCTCCTGCGGGACGGTCCTGCGCATCCGGGTGCGCGAGGCGAGCACGCCGCCCGCCTCGGCACACCCGGCGGCCGCCGGCGGACCGGCCGTGCCCGGCGCGAGGGCCGGCCGGCCCGAATTCCGGCCGGTGACGATCCGTACCGCACGCGACGCGGTGTCCGCGGCCGCGCTCTATCTGCGGTGGCTTGGCTTCCGGGATGTCCAGCAGCCCGACAGGCGCCCGGCGTCCGGTATCGATCTGCGCGGCCGGGATCTGGTCGCCACGGTCGAGGCGAGCACCCGGCCCGCGGCGCTGCGGGACATCGAGTGCCTGTGGCTGAACGGGCTGAGCGCGTCGGCGGTGAGCGTCTGCTTCTCGCTCGCGGGATACGCCGACGAGGCGCGCGCCCGGGCCGACGAACTCGCCGTCCCGCTCTTCGTGATGGATCTGACCGGAGCCCCGCAGCCGGTCAACGAGCCTGCCACCCACCTGGTGGACTCCGGCGCCTGAACCGCGGAGAGCGCCGGAGCGGTTGCCACAGGGATTCGCACTGCCGCACTACGGACTACGGCACTACGGCACTACGGCACTACGGCACTACGGGCGGTATATCGCGCCCGGCTTCAGTTCGGCGGGGGCGATCAGCTGGGGCACGGTGACCAGTGTGTAGCCGCGCTTCTTCAGCGCGTCGATGATGCCGGAGACGGCCGGCACGGTGCCCGGGTAGATGTCGTGCAGCAGGATGATGCCGTCGGGCCTGGCCTGCTCGAGCGTGCGCTTCTCTATGAGAGCGGTGTCCGATGTGGAGAAGTCCTTCGCCGTGGTGCTCCACAGCACCTGGGACACACCGAGCTCCTTGCATATCCTGGAGACGTCGTCGTTGGTGCGGCCCTGCGGAGGGCGCATCACCCTGGGTCTGGTTCCGGTGATCCTCTCGACCGCGACCTCGGTCTTCTCTATCTCCTGGCGGGCCACATCGGCACTCTGCTTGGTCAGGATCTTGTGGGTCCAGGTGTGGTTGCCCACCTCGTGCCCCTCGGCCGCCTCACGCTTGACGATCTCCGGGTACTTCATCACGTGGTTCTTGCCGAGGAGGAAGAAGGTCGCATGGACCTTCTTCTCCTTCAGGACGTCCAGCAGATGCGGAGTGTTCGGCCCCGGCCCCGCGTCGAAGGTCAGCGCTATGCACTTGGCCCTGCGGCAGTCGACCGGTCCGAATTGCGCCGCGTTCTTGCCGTCCGCGTGATCCCGCGCCGCGGACGGCGATGTGGTGTCCATCGAACAGCCGCTCAGCACAAGGGTCATGAGCGCGGCCACGCCGGCAGCGGTTCCGAAACGCGCAGCCGTCTTCTTCCTCAGCAATGACATGACCTGGACTATACACAGCGAGTATAGAGTGAGTGTATAGCGGGCGCGAAAGGCCTGAGTCCATCACTGCGGCCCGCCACTCCCGCGCCCCCGCACCCTTAGTGATGGCCGAAGCGCTCCCGGAGTTCCACTTTTCTCACCTTTCCGCTGACGGTCATCGGGAAGGTGTCCAGGAGCTGCAGCACACGGGGGACCTTGTAGTGGGCCAGCCGGCCGCGGCAGTACTCCCTGATCCCGTCCAGCGTGGGAGGGTCGGACGGGTCGCGCGGGATGACACAGGCCAGGATCTCCTCGCCGTACTTCTCGTCCGGCACCCCGACCACCTGGACGTCGACGATCTGGGGGTGTCCGTGCAGGAACTCCTCGATCTCGCGCGGATAGACGTTCTCACCCCCGCGAATGATCATGTCCTTGATCCGCCCCACGATCTGCACATAGCCGTCGTCACGGATCACCGCCAGATCGCCGGTGTGCATCCAGCGGCCGGCGTCGATGACCTCGGCCGTCTTCCGCGGCTCCTGCCAGTAGCCGAGCATCACGCTGTATCCGCGGGTGCAGAGTTCACCCGGCTTGCCGCGCGGCAGCGTCGTACCGGTCGCCGGATCCACGACCTTCACCTCGATGTGCGGCAGGACACGGCCGACGGTCCCGGTGCGCCGCTCCAGGTCGTCGTCGCGCCGGGTCTGGGTGGAGACGGGTGAGGTCTCGGTCATTCCGTAGCAGATGGACACCTCGGCCATGTGCATCTCGGCGACAACCCGCTTCATCACCTCGGCCGGGCAGGGCGAGCCCGCCATGATTCCGGTGCGCAGTGAGGAGAGGTCGTACTCGGCGAAGCCGGGGAGGTTCAGCTCCGCGATGAACATGGTCGGCACCCCGTAGAGCGAGGTGCAGCGCTCCTGCTCGACGGCGCGCAGCGTGGCCTCAGGATCGAAGGAGGGCCCGGGGATGACCATGCAGGCGCCGTGCGATGTGGCGGCCAGATTCCCCATGACCATGCCGAAACAGTGGTAGAAGGGGACCGGTAGACAGATCCGGTCCCGCTCCGAATAGTGCACCGACTCCCCTACGGAATAACCGTTGTTGAGGATGTTGTGGTGCGAGAGTGTGGCTCCCTTCGGGAAGCCCGTGGTACCCGAGGTGTACTGGATGTTGATCGGGTCGTCGCAGGAGAGGGCCGCATCCAGCGGCACCGGCCGCGCCGCGGCCACCAGATCGTCCCAGGACGGATCACCGATGTAGTGGACGGCCCTCAGCTCGGGACAGTTGCCGCGTACCTCACCGACCAGGGCCCGGTAGTCGCTCCCCTTGTGGCCGGTAGATGCCACCAGCAGGCTGATCCCGGCCTGCTTCAGCACGAACTCCAGCTCGTGCGCCCGGTACGCCGGATTGATGTTCACCATGATCGCGCCGATCCGCGCGGTGGCGTACTGGACAAGCACCCACTCCGGGCAGTTGACCGCCCAGATCCCGACCCGGTCGCCCTTGCCGACCCCCACTCCGAGGAGTCCGCGGGCCAGCTCGTCCACGTCAGCCCCGAACCGGGCGTAGGTCCAGCGACGCCCCGATGCCACGTCGACGAGCGCCTCCCGTTCGGGGAAGGCTGCGATCGCGCGGTCGAGGTTGCTTCCGATGGTGTCGCCGAGGAGCTCCGTGCTGCCGGTCCCGTGCGTGTAGGAAAGCGTCACCGCAGGTCCCCCTCGAGGTATTCGGACGCGGACCCGGCCGCCGTCGCTTCCCGCAGCTCGATGCGGCGGATCTTGCCGGACACCGTCTTGGGCAGCTCACCGAACTCGATGCGCCGGATCCGCTTGTACGGAGCGAGCACCGCACGTGAGTGCTCGAAGAGCGTCCTCGCCGTTTCGGGTCCCGGCGTCCAGCCCTCCGCCAGGACGATGTACGCCTTCGGTACGGCGAGCCGTACCGGGTCGGGAGCGGGCACCACCGCGGCTTCCGCGACGGCCTCGTGCTCCAGCAGGGCACTCTCCAGCTCGAACGGTGAGATCTTGTAGTCGGACGCCTTGAAGACGTCGTCCGACCTGCCGATGTAGGTGATGTAGCCGTCCGCGTCGCGTGAACCGATGTCACCGGTGCGGTAGTAGCCGCCGGCCATCGCCTCGGCCGTACGGTCCGGATCGCCGTGGTAGCAGACCATCAGGCCGACCGGCTTCGCCGAGAGGTCGAGGGCGATCTCGCCCTCGACGACCCCCGGCTGTCCGCTGACCGGATCGAGCAGCTCGACCTTGTAGCCGGGCGTCGGGCGGCCCATCGAGCCCGCCTTGAGCACCTGTCCCGGGGTGTTGGCCACCTGGACGGCGGTCTCGGTCTGCCCGAAGCCGTCGCGGATCGTCACACCCCACTCGCGGCGCACCGTCTCGATGACCTCGGGATTGAGCGGTTCACCGGCTGCGGCGACCTCACGCGGAGGTGTGCGCAGTCGGCTCAGGTCGGACTGGATGAGCATCCGCCAGACGGTCGGTGGCGCGCAGAAGGACGTCACTCCCACCCGGTCCATCTCATCCATCAGCCGGGCCGGGTCGAAGCGCGTGTAGTTGTGGATGAAGACCGTGGCCTCGGCGTTCCACGGGGCGAAGAGGTTGGACCAGGCGTGCTTGGCCCAACCGGGTGAGGAGATGTTGAGGTGCACATCGCCCGGCCGCAGGCCGATCCAGTACATCGTCGCCAAGTGCCCGATGGGATACGAGGCGTGGGTGTGCTCGACCAGCTTGGGCCGGGCCGTCGTGCCCGACGTGAAGTAGAGCATGAGGGAGTCGTCCGCAGCGGTGGCCCCGCGGGGCTCGAAGACGTCGGGCGCGCCGGCCGCTTCGCTGTACGGGAGCCAGCCATCTGGGGTGCCGGCGCCCACCGCGATCCGGGTGTAGTCACCTGCCACCTCGGCGAACTTGTCGGTGTCCTCGCTCCTGACGAGCACATGACGGGCGCGGCCGCGGCTGATCCGGTCGCGCAGATCGACCGGCCCGAGCAGCGGTGTGGCGGGGATGACGACGGCGCGCAGCTTCATCGCGGCAAGCGCCGTCTCCCACAGTTCCTGCTGGTTGCCGAGCATGACGAGGATGCGGTCGCCCGGCCTCACACCCTTGGTGCGCAGCCAGTTCGCCGACCGGTCGGACCGCTGGGCCATTTCGGCGAACGACACCCGGATCTCTGTGCCGTCCTCCTCGACGATGTGCAGCGCGGTCCTGTCGTTGCCTTCGGCGATGACGTCGAACCAGTCCAGCGCCCAGTTGAAATGTTCCGGCCTGGGCCAGCGGAAGCCCTCGTAGGCCGTGGTGTACTCCGCACGGTGGCGGAGCAGGAAATCCCGGGCGGCCCGGAACTCCTCCGTCGCACTGTCTGACGGCATGTGTCCTCCTCATTGCGGGACTGGTCCTCAGCATCGTGTAATCAGTGCCCCAGGTCTCACTACCCCCGAACGGGGGCGAAGGCTGTGTCCCTCCCGTGGACACCCCTGGTCCCCCGCCAGACCAGCCAGAGAGGAAGGGCCGCGTGCCGGAGCCGGTCGAGGCAGTTGAGATGCGAGCGGCGCTGCAGCGGCTGCGCCGCACCACCGGGCTGCCGGTCGCCTTCGGCGGCCTGCTGACCGACTCCGGACAGCTGCGGATCGCCGAACTCAGCGGTACGGCGACCCGCGCACTGAGCGGCCTCGGGGTGTCCGCGGGCAACGGTCTCGGCGGCAAGTCGATCGCGTTGTCGCGGCCGTGCGCGGTGACCGACTACCGCTCCTCGCTGCACATCAGCCACGAGTACGACACAGCGGTGGGCGCGGAGGGGCTGCGTGCGGTGCTCGCGGTGCCCGTGGTGGTGCGGCGCAAGGTACGCGGGGTGCTGTACGGCGCGGTGCGCGAACCGCGGGGATTCGGTGACCGGACGTACAACGCGGCGGTCGACGCGGCCCGCGACGTGGAGCAGTCCCTGGTCGTACGCGACGAGGTGCAGCGGCTGCTCGCGGCCGCGCGGGAGCCGGTGGCGGGCCCCGGCGCCTGGGAACAGGTCCGGGAGGCGCACGGCGAACTGCGCACGCTGGCACCTCGCATCGTCGATCCCGGGCTGCGCGACGAGTTGCTGAAGGTCTGCGGCCGGCTGGCGGGCGGAGGCAGCGGTCCGGTACAGGATCGGCGGATCGTCCTGGCGCCCCGAGAGGTGGATGTGCTCGCCTGGGTCGCGACGGGAGCCACCAATGCGTCGGCAGGCGAGCGGCTGGGACTGAAGCCGGAGACCGTGAAAGGCTATCTGCGGTCCGCCATGCGGAAATTGGGGGCGCACACGCGCCTGGAGGCGGTGGTGGCGGCCCGGCGGGCGGGGCTGCTTCCGTAGCTCCGCGGTCGGGGGCCGCAGAGAGGGAGAGCACGGATGACGCATTCACCCGCCGAGCAGCTTGTGGTCGCTCGGGCGACACCTGAGGTCTGGCCCGTGATCAGCGGGTGGGCGCACGACGAGGGCTGGAACCCGGGGCTGCGCGACGAGGAGAGTTTCTTCGCCCAGGACCCCGCGGGATTCTTCCTCGGCCGGCTGGACGGGGAGCCGGTCTCGGCTGTCTCCATGGTCAACTACGGCGACCACTACGCCTTCCTCGGCTGCTATCTGGTCCGCCCCGACCTGCGCGGACGCGGCTACGGCATGACCACCTGGAAGGCGGGGCTCGCCCATGCGGGCAGTCGGACCATCGGTCTGGACGGTGTGGTCGCCCAGCAGGGCAACTACCGCCAGTCGGGATTCGCCCTCGCCCATCGCACCGTCCGCCATGTCGGCCGTATCGGCACCGTGGGGCAGCCGGCCACCCATGTCCGGCCGTTCGTCGCGGGTGACCGGGAGGCCGTCGGCGCCTACGACAGTGCGTGCTGGCCGGCCGAACGGCCCCGCTTCCTCGACCACTGGCTGGCCACCGAGGGGCACCGGGCCCTGGTCCGGGTCGTGGACGGACGGCTCACCGGCTACGCGGTGATCCGTCCCGCGCGGGACGCCCTGCGCGTCGGCCCGCTGTTCGCCGATTCGGTGTCGGATGCCGGGTCGCTGTTCGCCGGGCTGGCGGCGGAGGCCGGCACGGCGGAGGTGGCGGTGGACGTCCCCGAGTCCAACCCGGCCGCGGTGGCTCTGGCGCGCTCACTGGGGCTGGCACCCGCGTTCCAGACGGCACGGATGTACACCGGGCCGGTCCGCCCCTTCGCCGAGGACCGGGTCTTCGGCGTGACCACCCTCGAACTCGGCTGAGCCCCGGGCCCCGGGGCGCCGGGCCGGCCCCCGTGCGGGGCCCTGCCCGGTGGGCCCGGCGGCCGCTACTTGTCCGCGATGAGCTTGCCGCCGACGCCCCAGCTGTCGGCCGGCACCTCCTGGATCCAGACCTGTACGGCCTCGGCCGGGATCTGCAGCGAATCGACGAACGCGTCGGTGACCCGCCTGACCAGTTCGCGCTTGAGCTCGATGTCGCGGGGACCCTGCTGAACGGTGACGATCGGCATGACCGAAACTCCCTCGTCCGCGGCGGCTCTCCGGTTTGTTCCGGGTCGCTCACCGGCATGACCCCAGTCCATCCGATCCACAGTGCCCGGCCAAGAAGCAGATCGCGGCCGCAGCGATCAGTTCTCGTGATGACTGCCGGTCGCAGCGGCGCCGCACGCCTGGAGGAGCAGATCGAGCATCGGTGGCGGGGTCTTCCGGCGCACCGCGAGCGACGTGGTCAGGAAGAGCGGGCGTTCCCGGAACGGGAGGAAGGCCACCCGCGGGCTGAGCAGTTGCCGGGCGTGGGCCGCGTACACCACCGTCCACATCGGGGCGGCTCCCGCACCGATGGAGGCGAGGGTGTTCTGCAGAGAGCCGCCGACCGGCGCGGGCACCGGTTCGAACCCGGCCTCGTGGCAGGCGTCGACCACGAGGTCGACCAGGGCCGGGTTGTTACGGCGGGCGGTGAGTTTCAGCCGCAGCGGGGCGAGGTCCGCCAGTGCCACGTCCGGTTTTGCGGCGAGTGGATGGCCGGCCGGGACCACCGCGACCAGCGGGTCCTCCCAGAGCCCGAACAGCCGTACGTCCTTCGCGGGTTGCGGCGAGCGCACGAAGGAAGCGTCCAGTCGTCCTTCGGCGACCTGCTCCAGGCGCTCCGCGGTCGGCCCGGACCTCAGCTCCACCACGGTGTCCGGCGCGAGGTCCGCGAAGGCGGCAAGCACCCGGTCCAGATGAGCACCGAGGCCGTTGCTCGTCCCCAGCCGCAGCAACTTCGCGGGCGGGGCGACCGCCGCACGCGCCCGGTCCGCGGCAGCGAGCACGTCGCGCGCCTCCGGCAGCAGCCGCTCCCCCGCACCGGTGAGGCGTACATGCCGGGGCGAGCGGTCGAAGAGCTCGGCGCCCAGCTCCCGCTCCAGGCGCCGGATCTGCTGGCTCACCGCGGACTGCACGATGTGCAGACGCTCGGCGGCCCGCCCGAAGTGCAGTTCCTCGGCGACCGTCACGAAGTAGGTGAGCTGGCGCAACTCCATGCCGAAGACCCTAACCGGCTGTTTGAATGAGGCCCAGGGGGTGCCCGGCATGGTGTCGACCGATCGTATTCTCGCCTTCTCGGCGGTGTCTCTCCTGGTGATCGCGATCCCAGGGCCCAGCGTGCTGTTCGTCATCGGCCGGGCGCTGGCGCACGGCAGGCGCACCGCCCTCGCGACGGTGCTCGGCAACGTTCTCGGCTCGTACGTCCTGGTGGTGGTCGTGGCGCTGGGCGTCGGCTCCCTTGTCGAGCGGTCCGCCGCGGTGTTCACCGCCGTCAAACTGGCCGGCGCGGCGTATCTGATGGTGCTGGGGGTGCAGGCGTTCCGGCACCGCAAGGAGATGAGGCTCGGCGAACCGGCGGCCGCGGAGCGTCCGGCCCGCGGGGACACCCGCACCGTCCTCGACGGGATCCTGGTCGGCGTCACCAACCCGAAGGGCATCGTCTTCTTCGCGGCCGTACTGCCGCAGTTCGTGGATCATGCGGCAGGCCGTCTGCCCGGGCAGATGCTGCTGCTGGGCCTGGTGCCGATCTCCATCGGTCTGGTCACCGACACGTTGTGGGGACTGACGGCATCGGCGGCCCGGTCCTGGTTCGCCCGTTCGGAGCGGCGGCTCTCGCTGATCGGCGGGGCCGGTGGCTTCGCAATGATCGGGCTCGGGGTGACGGTGGCGGCAACGGGACAGGCGGACTGAGCCCCCCTTTCCCCTCGTGTCCCGGATTCCGTCCCCGCCCGCGCGCTCTCACTCGGCGAAGGCGCCGAAGCGGATGTCGTACGCCGTGGCGCCGCTCATCGCGGCCAGCATCCGTTCGCCCTCCAGCTCCAGGCCCCGACGGTCGGCCCGGCTCGGCCCGGTGAACGGGTCGATCTGCAGGGTGAGCGTCCCCCGGTATTCCTTCGTCCGCCAGATGCCGGCCAGGAAACCGTCGAGCAGGAAACTGCCGAAGGCCTGATTGCCCTTTCCGTTGCGGCCCCGGTATTCGGCGGGGATCACCCGGGTGCGGTCGGCGTGGGCAAGCAGCACGTTGTCGAACTCGGGCAGGAAGCGCGGCGGCGCGGGGGTGTCCTCGTCGGGGCGCGGTGCGTCGGGCAGGTCGAAGAGCTCGGCGCCGGTCGCGTCCCGGAACGTGACGAGCCCGGGCCGCAGCCGTTCGAACACCTCAGTCAGCCGGGTCAGCCCCGCCCACATCTGCATGTCCTTCACCGATGCGGGGCCGAAGGCCCGCAGATAGCGCAACACGGTCGCATCCGGCGCGGGGACCGGCTCGGGCCTGCGGCCGAGCCACTGCTCGACGGTGGTGAGTGCGACCTGGCCGCTTCTCCCCCAGAGCCCGCGCGGAGTGACCTGCACCAGCGGGAGCCTGCACCGGGCCGCCACGGAAAGGGCGAGGGGATCGGCGTCGGGCCACTCCTTCAGCAGACACTCGCGGAGCTCCTTCATCGTGCGGGGCCGCTCCTCGACCAGTCCGCGCGAGATCTCCGCCAGGCGGTCCAGGTCGACGCCGGCGAGACCGTTGCGGAATGCCCTGAGTTCACGTTCCCGTGCTGCCTGCACCAGCGGCCGGAGGGTGAGCGCGTCATCGGCGGTGTGCAGGTGGATGGTGGACCGCATGGTCACGATCCGCACGGCTTCCCGCGTCTCCAGCAGGTCCGACAGCTCGCCCGGGTCGAAATTCTCCAGCCGGGACCAGAGCTGGAAGTACGGCGGCCTGGTGTTCTGTGCCTGGAGACCGAGCAGACGGGCAACGGCGTCCGCGGCGGGCAACGCGACCCGGCGCAGCAGGAACTGGCGGTCCAGGGTGGCGCGGTTGAGTGCGCGGATACTGATCGAAGCCATGCGGGAACGCTACCCGGGCTTGCGGACACCTTCCGTCCTCATACCGGCAACCGGTCGGCCACACTGTGCCATTTGGGCCGTATATCCTGCACCGAGTCATAGCCGGGGCAGGAACGAAGCGCGAGGTGAGTTGTCCGGATGCCGCTGTCGCCGAGGAACCGGAACGCCAGAAAGCACTCCTGGCGCCGCTCTGCCCAGCCCGCGGCGACGGAGCCGCCCGCCGAGACGCCTGCCGCCCCGGCCGCAGCGGCGCCCGTCCAGCTGGACAGCGCCAGCGTCGTCCAGGCTGCGCTCTACCGCGAAGGCCGCCGTGTCTCCACCCCCGACTCGCTCGCTGAGACCTTCAGGCAGCTGCGTGAGCATCCCGACGGCATGGCGTGGATCGGCCTGCACCGCCCCAGCGAGGGAGAGATCCTTTCGCTGGCCGCGGAGTTCGATCTGCACCCGCTGGCCGTCGAGGACGCGCTGGAAGCACATCAGCGGCCGAAACTGGAGCGGTACGGCGACACCCTGTTCGTCGTCCTGCGCGCCGCGCGCTATCTCGACGCGCCCGAGGAAGTCGACTTCGGTGAACTGCACGTCTTCATCGGCGGCGACTTCCTGATCACCGTCAGGCACGGCGCGGCCCCCGACCTGTCCGCGGTGCGCCGGCGGATGGAGGAGACCCCGGACCTGCTGGCGCTGGGGCCGGAGGCGGCGCTGTACGCCATCCTCGACGCAGTGGTCGACGGGTACGCCCCCGTGGTGACAGGCGTGCAGACCGACATCGACGAGATCGAGACCGAGGTCTTCGGCGGCGACCCCGCGGTTTCCCGCCGCATCTACGAACTCTCCCGCGAAATGGTCGAGTTCCAGCGCGCGACCCGCCCCCTGGTGGGCATGCTGCACGCCCTGATGGCCGGCTTCGCCAAGTACGGAACGCACGAGGAGCTGCAGCGCTACCTCCGTGACGTCGCGGACCACGTGACCCACACCAGTGAGCGGGTGGACGGCTTCCGGCAGGCGCTGACCGACATTCTGACGGTCAACGCGACCCTGGTGACCCAGCAGCAGAACGCGGAGATGCGGGCGCTGGCCGAGGCGGGGTTCGAGCAGAACGAGGAGATCAAGAAGATCTCGTCGTGGGCGGCCATTCTGTTCGCGCCCACGCTGGTGGGAACGATCTACGGGATGAACTTCGAGAGCATGCCGGAGCTGAACTGGACGTTCGGCTACCCGTTCGCGATCGGCCTGATGGCACTGGTCTGCGTGAGCCTGTACTTCATCTTCAAGAAGCGGGACTGGCTGTAGCGGCGACCGCGAGCAGCTGCTCCCCGCTGCATGAGCTGGACTGCGTCAGCCAGCCAGTCGGGCGAGCGCCAGTGCGTGCGCCTGGTCGAGGGCCTCAGTAGCAGCGCAAGGCACGTCCGGCTGCACACCGGTGCCCTCCCAGTTCGCGCCGGAGACGGGGTTGATGGCGCGGCCAATGGGAACGGTCGCTTCCAGGTGTGGGTGCACGGTCCAGCCCTTGCACGGATGTGCGCCACCGCGAGTGCGCTCGCCGACGAGAACGGCTCGGCCGAGCTGCTGCAGGTCGTAGGCCAGCTCCTCAGCGGCCGAGAAGGTGCTGTCACTGGACAACACATACAACGGCTTGCTGCCACCAAAGCACGCGCCGGGAACGTGCGGCTGGCTCCAGGACTGCTCACTGCGCTCGCCGCCGCGCCAGTACATGGTGTTGAGGTGAGTGCGCTCGTCCAACAGATAACTGCAGACGAAGGCGACCGCGTCCGGGTCGCCACCCCGGTTGGCGCGAAGGTCCACGATCAGCGCCTGGGCGCGGGAGGCCAGGGTGAGCGCGGCGCTCAGCGGTTCGGCGGCCCACTCCAGCGGAAACAGCATCGGTGCCAGCTCCACCACGGCGACCCCTCCGCCGAGCAACTCCACCCGGGGCGCTCCGCCCAGCGAGGTGTCGAAGTCCCGGCGCATGGAGTCCAGGGTGGCCGCCCCCTGCTTCGGGGACACCGGGTCGACGTGATGCTTCAGTCTCAGGTGTCTGTCGTCGTTGACGGACTGCAGGTCCGCGGTGACCAGACGGGCGAGCTCCTCGGCGCCGTCGACGTCATAGGCGCCCTCGGCGAGGCGTCGTTGTAGCAGGCCGGCGAGCCGCTCGGCTATCTCGGGGAAAACGTAGTGCTCGGTCAGCAGCCGGGCTGTCTCGTCGATGACAGGGGCAGGCTGAAGCTTCGTCAGAGTCGTCATGGCAGGGAGTAGAACACTGCCCTTGCGAAAGCGTCAATGAGATTAGACACTTTCGGTATGCGTGATCAGCCTTCCCACTCGCTACCTCCTGAGGACGTTCTGGAGATCGGCGCGCCTGAGCAGTTCGCCGCGCTCGCCCACCCGTTGCGTCAGCGGTTGCTCTTCGCCCTGGGCCACCAGCCTGCCACCATCAGCCGGCTTGCGGCGCAGCTCGACGCGAAGAAGGGCAACGTGGCCCACCACCTCAAAGTGCTCCGCGAAGCCGGGCTGGTCCACGTCGCCGAGACTCGCCAGGTCCGTGGCGGCACCGAGCAGTACTACCAGCGCACGGCCCGCCACATGGTCGTCGCCGAGCCCCAAGCGGCAGGCACCGCCGCGATGCTCGCCGCGGTCGCCAAGGAGCTGGACCGCTCTCCCGCCGAGACGCACCTGACACTGCGCCACCTGCGTCTCAGCCCTGCGAAGGCAAGAGAACTCGGCGAGGCCCTCGCCAAACTGATCGACGACGCCGAAGAAAATGCAGAGGACCAGCCCGTGCACGGCGCGTTGGTGGCGCTCTATCAGCAGGCTCGGTCGACCGGCACCACCGGTTCCGCCTAGCGGCACCAACCTCACGAGACAGCCCACCCAGGACCTGCTTCAGAAGTACTGGGAGGCGGGGCTGGCAGTGGGGACTGCAAGGATGGGGCCATGGAGCAGATGTTGAGTCGGCAGGAAGCGTCGGAGGCGGTCCAGGACTACGGGTGGCGCTTCTTGCTGGGCGTTTTGCGAACGTCGGTCCCGGTCGGGTCGTTGGCTCAGGCGATCGGCTTGGCAGCGGACGCTGTCGCGGTGTGCGGCGACGACGCCGACCGGCACCTTCGGGTCGATGTCCGACCCGATCGGGCCGTCTTCACTCTGCAGTCGTTGGACCGCGCAGCGGTTACCGCCCAGGATGTCGAACTCGCGCGTCGGATCTCCGCCACCGCCGACGAGTCCGGGTTTCTGACAGAACCCGAGATCGGAACGGCGGCACCGCGGTCCGTCCAGCTTCTGGAGATCGCCATTGATGCACTGGACATCGCCGGGATTCGGCCGTTCTGGAAGGCAGTGCTGGGCTATACGGATGAGGCGGGCGCCGGGGGACCGGAGGATCCGCTCGTCGACCCGGTCGGGCAGGGCCCGGCCGTCTGGTTCCAGCAGATGGACCGGGCGCGCCCGCAGCGCAATCGCATCCACTTCGACATCTGTGTTCCGCACGACGAGGCACCCCGGCGGATCGAGACCGCACTGGCGGTTGGGGGCCGGCTTCTGTCCGCGACCCGTGCCCCCGCCTTCTGGGTGCTCGCCGACCTGGAGGGGAACGAAGTCTGCGTCACCACATGGCAGGGCCGAGACAGCTGAAACTTCCCTCGAACCTGCTGGTCACAGCCACTCGTTGATGTCTGCGACCAGCACGGTTGCCTCATAGCGGACGGCGAGCTTGTCGTATCTTGTGGCCACGGCGCGGTGGTGTTCAGGCGATTGATCCCGCATTCCACGGCATGGCGCTCCGAGGAGTCGGTCTTGTCGAACTTCGGTGGCCGGCCACCGCGCGAGCTGCGCATTCGGCGGTTGGCGATCGGCCTGACCGACGACACCGCGGCCCGCGCCATCTACATGGCCGGATCGGCCCTGTGGCAGCTGGAGCACCTCGAACCCGGGACTCCCGTCGTGCTGGCGGTCCACGACGCGCACATCCAGAAGACGCCGGTCTCCTTCAACGGGCACCTCACCGGGCTCCCGATGGGACAGCGCCTGCACAGCGCCCTCGGCGACGACTACTCCGCCCTCGGCCTGACAAGCGCCACAGGACACACGGCCGAGATGCGCCGCGACGAGAAAACGCCCTTCGCTTCGCCGTCGACACCATCGCTCTGGAGCAGCCCGAGCCGGGCAGCGTCGAAGCCGCTCACGATTCACCGCCCCGGCGTCCCCGTCCTGTGCTGACAGTGAGCGCTTCTCGAGTGTTCTTCTGTGATCGCTTCTGTTCTATAGTGCGGGACGTTGTGGTGGTCAGCCAGTGCCGTGGCAGACCACGGCGCCGGCCCCTCAGCGCCCGACCAGCAGCGTTGGCCAACAGCGCCCGGCCGACAGGGAGTAGAGGCAATGGCGGATCGGGGAAACCTGCTCGCTCACCAGCGTCGGGCGCTGATTCTGGAGTCGGTCCGCCGGGACGGCGCCGTCCGGGTCACGCAGCTCGTCGGGCAGCTCGGCGTGTCGGACATGACCATCCGGCGCGACCTGGACGCGCTGTCGAGTGTGGGGTTCCTGGAGAAGGTGCACGGCGGGGCGGTGACCGCCAGCACGAGCCTCCACGAACCGGGTTTCGAGGCCAAGTCCACACGTGAGGCACTCGCCAAGGCCGCGATCGCCGATGCCGCCGCGGCGCGGGTCGAACCCGGCAGCGTGCTGGCGATCGGCGCCGGAACCACGGCTCACGCGGTGGCCATCCGGCTGGTCGACGTCCCGGATCTGACCGTGGTCACCAATTCACTGCCGGTCGCCGAGGCCTTCAGATCCGCCGGCCGGGAGGGCGGGTCAGCCGCGACGCTCCTTCTCACCGGTGGGTCGCCCACACCGTCCGCGGCGCTCGTGGGTCCGCTGGCCGACCTGGCCATCGGTTCGCTCCATGTGGACCTGCTGATACTCGGCACGCACGGCGCCTCCGAGACAGCGGGGCTGACCAGCCCCAACCTCGCCGAGGCCCAGACCAATCGTGCGCTGGTCACCGCTGCCCGCCGGATCGCGGTGGTCGCCGATCACACCAAGTGGGGCGTCGTCGGCCTCAGCGGATTCTGCCCGCTCGCCGACATCAACTGGTTCATCACGGACGACCGGCTGCCCGCCGAGGCATGCACCCTGCTCACGGACACCGTCGGCGAGCTGACCCTCGCGGACACCCGCACCGCCTGACCCTGGGGGCCGGCCGGCGTCCTGCCGCTCGGGCCGGAGGAACACCCGGCGTCGAGGCCGGGCGCCGCGGGGCGGGGTCGGCCACCGATTCCCGAAAGTAAACAGACTCCAACGCTCCGACGGCTTCCCCACTCCGGAGCCGGCGTCCGGACCGGTCCGGACGGCATACGAAGGGCAACCGGTGACGGCCGGAAACCGTCGGCCTCAGCCGCCCCTGCAGGCACACGAGTTGGTGCTCATTGTGGCAACAAGTCCGTCCCTGTCCCGGCACCCGTGGACTTACCGAATCAACCGGAGCCGCTGCTCACGGCCACTGCCCGGGACGAAGGGGACAACATGCCGTCAACCGTCGCACCGGACGGACATCACGGTCCGGCAACGCATCCTCTGTGAAGCGTTGACGCCCCCAACCATGTGGCGTAGAACTACCCCAGCGGTCGAGTTACGTTTCATCTTGGTGACTTCTGTTGGAAACCGATTGTCGCTACAGGGCCCTCCAGGAACTTCCGCTCCGTTGTCGCTCCACCTCTCGTCCTCTAGAACGCCCACACACACACGGAGGCACCATGTCGGACGTCGATTCGCCGGGTACCAGCCAGGACGTCGGGACTTCACCGACTCGCAGGAACGTGCTGAGGGGTATCGCCGGTGCTGCCGGCCTGGCGGTCGTCTCCGGTGGCCTCCTGACTGCCTGTGACAGCTCCTCGTCCACCAGCAGTTCCGGCGGCGGGGGCAAGAAGGGCGGACCGATCACCTTCGGCTCGAACTACTCGGACCCCGCCGCCAAGACCGCCTTCGCCGCGCTGTGTACCGCGGCGACGAAGTCGACCAAGTCGAAGATCAAGATCAACACGGTCGACCACAACTCCTTCCAGGAGAACATCACCAGCTATCTGCAGGGCACACCGGACGACCTCTTCGCCTGGTTCGCCGGCTACCGCATGCAGTACTTCGCCGCGCAGGGCCTGGCCCAGCCGCTCGACGACGTCTGGGACAAGATAGGCAGCAACTTCGGTCCTGCAGCCAAGAAGCTCTCCACCGGCCTGGACGGCCACCAGTACCTGGTTCCGCTGTACAACTACCCGTGGGTGGTCCACTACAACAAGAGCCACTTCGCCGCCAAGGGCTACAAGGTGCCGACCACCTGGGACGAGTACATCGCCCTGGCCAAGAAGATGAAGGGCGACGGTATCGTCCCGATCGCCTTCGCCGACAAGGACGGCTGGCCGGCCCTGGGGACGTTCGACATCCTCAACATGCGCATCAACGGCTTCGACTACCACACGAAGCTGATGAAGCATGAGATCCCGTGGACCGACAAGGGCGTGACCACGGTGTTCGAGCACTGGGCCGAGCTCATGCCGTACATGCAGCCCGGCGCCAACGGACGCATCTGGCAGGACGCGGCGAAGACCCTGGAGGCCAAGAAGGCCGGGATGATGTTCCAGGGCACCAACCAGGTCGCCGCCCAGTACGTCACGGACAAGGCGAACCTCGACGACCTGGACTTCTTCACCTTCCCCGCGATAAACCCGGCGTACGGCCAGGACTACATGGACGCGCCGACCGACGGGTTCATGCTCAGCAAGAAGGCCAAGAACAGCACCGCGGCCAAGGATGTCCTCGAGTACATCGGCAGCGGCGCGGCGGAGGCCACCTACCTCAAGACCGACCAGTGGGACGTCGGTCTGGCCACCGGTCTGAAGGTGCCCACCTACAACGCCATCCAGAAGAAGTCGGTCGCCGAGATCGCCAAGTGCAAGGCCGTGGGCCAGTTCATGGACCGCGACGCCGATCCCGCGATGGCCACCGCCATGATCTCCGTCATCCAGAAGTTCATCGGGGACCCCAGCACGGGCAACATCGCCAAACTCCAGAAGAGCGCCGAATCGCAGGCAAAGGCGATCTACAGCTGATGAGTTCCAGCACTCGCACACACGCCCCGGTGGCGCCGGCCGTGGCTGAGGCCCCGGCCCGCCGTCGCCGCCGGGGCGTGCGCAGAATGTCCCGACGGGACCGCATCGCGGTCGCTCTGCTCCTCGGCATTCCGCTGCTGATCGACATCGCCTTCGTCTGGGTTCCGGCTCTGGGCACCGTGGCGCTGTCGTTCTTCAAGTGGAACGGCGTCGGGAGTCTGAGCACCAAGACGTGTCAGCCGAATCTCCCGTCGATCCTGAACAACGGCTGTATGGACGGGGTGCAGAACTTCCATCAGGCGGCCTCGAACTACCCCGCTTTCTGGCCGGCTGTCTGGCACAACCTCATCTGGCTCGGCGTCTTCGTCTTCATCGCCACGCCGCTCGGCATGCTGTTCGCGGTGCTCATCGACCGCGGCATCAAGGGCAGCCGGATGTACCAGAGCATTCTCTTCCTCCCGGTCATGCTCTCCCTGGCGCTCGTCGGCATCATCTGGGAGTTCATGTACTCGCAGAACCTCGGGCTGATCAACACCGTCATCGGACGCAACGGCAGTACCAACGCCATCGACTGGCTCGGCGACCCGCACATCAACCTGTGGGCGGTGCTGGTCGAGGCCACCTGGCGGCAGTCCGGTTACGTGATGGTGCTGTATCTGGCCGGCCTCAAGGCGGTCGACCCCACGCTCCGCGAGGCTGCCCTGGTGGACGGCGCCAACGCCTGGCAGACCTTCTGGCGGGTGGTCTTCCCCGTGATGCGGCCGATCAACATCGTCATCATGGTCGTCACCGTCATCGAGTCGCTGCGCGCCTTCGACCTCGTGTACATCACCAACAAGGGAATCAACGGCCTGGAGCTGCTCTCGGTACTGGTCACATCGAACATCGTCGGCGAGACCCAGCGTGTCGGATTCGGCTCCGCCCTGGGTGTGGTGCTGCTGGTGATCTCTCTGGTGCCGATCACCATCTTCCTGTACCAGACGTTCCGCCGTGAGGAATCGCGATGACCACCGACACCCTGCCCCCGCTTCAGGCGCAGCCGGCCGCCCAGGGCCCCAAGAAGTCGCGGCCCTGGGGGCAGATCGCCTCCCAGCTCTTCCTGATCAGCGCCTCGGTCATGTGGCTGCTGCCCATCGCGTTCGCGCTGTATGTCGCGATCCGGCCGTACGAGGACACGACGAAGTACGGCTATGTCTCGCTGCCGCACCACCTGACGCTGCAGAACTTCAGCGACGCCTGGGTCCAGTCGGACATGCTCCACTTCTTCCTCAACTCCGTGATGATCACCCTTCCATCGGTGATCATCGTGCTGGCACTGGCATCCGGTGTGGCCTTCGTTCTCACCCGGGTCAACGTCAAGATCAACGTCACGCTGCTGATCCTCTTCACGGCCGGCAACCTGCTCCCCCAGCAGGTGATCATCACCCCGCTGTACCGCATCTTCCTGAAGATCCCGCTGCCGTCCTTCCTCGGCGGAAGCGGGCTGATGTACAACTCGATCACCGGCCTGATCGTCATCAACGTGGCCTTCCAGCTCGGCTTCTGCGTCTTTGTGCTGAGCAACTACATGAAGTCGATCCCCGAGGAGATGTACGAGGCGGCCATGGTCGACGGAGCGAGTCTGTGGACCCGCTTCTGGAAGCTCACCGTGCCGCTGTGCCGTCCGGCTCTGGCGGCTCTGGCCACCTTGCTGACCACCTGGATCTACAACGACTTCTTCTGGGCCATCACCTTGATGTCATCCGGGGACAAGCGCCCCGTCACATCGGCGCTGGCAAACCTCCAGGGTCAGTTCGTCAGCAACCAGAACCTCATCGCCGCGGCGGCCATGATCGCCGCCGTTCCCACCCTGATCGTCTACATCCTGCTGCAGAAGCAGTTCATCGCGGGCCTGTCCCTCGGGTCCAGCAAGGGATGACGGACGGCCGATGAGCCACGAGCCCCGGCCGACGCGGGTCCCGCGCGGGCCGGGGTGCCCGTCGGCGGGGGCCACGGAAGGCGCCGCCCGGCGGCGGGCCGCCTTCTGCCGTCGGCCGCCGGACGATTCGCCGCCGACGCGGAACTGCCGGGCACGAAGGGCGTAGACCCTCTCTGCGCGGGATCCGGCGCGCCGTCTCCGGAGCGGACCGCCGTCCCACCGATCTCGGAGCTGCCCCGTCCGAGCGGGTCACCGTTTGAGCGCCACACCCGCGTAGAAGGAGACAGACGCGTCGGTGGCCCCGGGAAGAGGATCACCGTCGGGGCGCCAGTGGAGCGGGGACACCAGACCGGGGTCGACGAAGGCAAGGCCCTCGAAGAAGCGGAGTACTTCCTTCCTGGTTCGCACCTGGGTTTCGATCCCGCCGGACCGGTACACCTCCAGGATCTTCTCCCAGGGCTCCGGGTCGAAGTCCGGTGTGCAGTGGGAAAGAATCAGATAGCTGCCCGGGGCAAGGGTGCCGACCAGGTGCTCCACGATGTCGTACGGCCGGTACGTGTCGGGCACGAAGTGCAGAAGCGCGTTGAGGGACAGGGCGACCGGCCGGCTCAGGTCGAGCGTCCGGTGCAGCAGGTCGGCCGATGTGATGCTGTCCGGCTCCCGCACATCGGCCTGGATGTACGCCGTGCGGCCCTCGGGACTGCTGCGCATCAGGGCCTGCGCGTGCCGCAGCACCACAGGATCGTTGTCGACGTAGACGATCCTGGACTCCGGGTGGTTCTGCTGTGCGATCTGGTGCAGGTTCGGCTGGGTGGGGATGCCGGTGCCGATGTCGAGGAACTGCCGGACATCGGTGTGTGCGGCGATCCAGCGGGTCGCCCGGTGCATGAACTGCCGGTTGGTCTTGGCGCAGATTCTGGCCGTGGGGAAGATGGTTTCCACCTGCGCCGCGGCTTCCTGGTCGACCTCGTAGTGGTCCTTGCCGTCGAGGTAGTAGTCGTACATGCGGGCGCCGTGCGGTTTGGTGGTGTCGATCGGGTCGGCGGTCGGACCGAGGTCGGCCATGCCAGGTCTCCTGTCTTCCTGCGGTGTGTGTGTGTGGGGGGCGGGCCGGTTCAGGCGTCGAGCAGATAGTCCGCCTGGCCGGCCTTGGCACCGGCGATGAAGGCGGCAAGCTCCTCGCGGGTGTAGATCAGCGCGGCCCCCGACGGATCGGTGGACTGGCGGAGTGCGATCAGACCGCCCGGAAGCCGTTTGGCTTCCACGCAGTTGCCGCCGTTCGTGCCGCTCCAGGGTTTTTCCCAGCCCTCTGCGCCGAGGGAAGAAGCGGATATGCCGTTGTGCAGGGAGGTCATATGCGGTCCTTGCGTGCGTCTTCCAGGATCTTGCGGGTTTCTTCCACGGTCTTCGCCTGGGTGGACAACCGGTCCAGCGCCTCGAGGTGCGCGGCGACGTAGGGGCGCTGATCCTGATAAGAAGCACCGCTGATCGATTCCGTGTAGACGATGTCGGGCAGTTCGGGCATGGGGAAGCGGAAGAGGCTGAATGGCCCGAACGCCCCTATGTGCGGCCCGACTTCGAAGGGAAGCAGCTGCAGCGTCACGTTGGTCATCGTCGAGGCCTGGAACAGTCTCTCGATCTGACCTCGCATCACCTCGCGGCCGCCCACCGGCCGGCAGAGCACCGCCTCCTCCACCAGGGCCCACAGAGCCGGCGCCCCCGGCTTCTCCAGCAGTTCCTGCCGTTTGAGCCGGAGAGCGACCCGCCGCTCGAGCTCACCGTCGGCACCTCGGCCCAGGCCGGCTCTGAGCACGGCCCGCGCGTACTCCTCGGTCTGCAGGAGGCCCGGCACATAGTGGGGTTCGTAGGTGCGGATGAGGGTGGCTTCGTCCTCGAGGCTGACGTAGACGCTGAACCAGTCGGGCAGGGCGTCTCGGTAGTCGTGCCACCAGCCGGGCCGGTTCGCCGTCCGCGCCAGCTCAATGAACTCCTCGATCTCTCCGGCCGGTACGTCGTAGAGGCCGAGGAGCTGACGGACGTAGGGAATCTTGAGACCGACTTCGGCCTTCTCCATGCGCCTGATGGTCACCGGTGTGACATCGATGGCTTCGGCAGCCGCGTCGAACGTCACTCCGGCCCTCTTGCGCAGCGCTCCGAGCCTCTTGCTCAGGACGATACGCAGAACGGTCGGCGCGGTGCCCGATTTCGCTTCGCTCACGTACTTTCTCCTGACTGCTCGTCACCAGCCGCAGTGTGCCGGGTGGTTGAGGGCACAAATAGATGAGTGCGAAGCATTCTGAAATTATCAGGTTGGCGGTTGCGACTTGACTACGTCAACGAGCATAGTGAACGCGTGACTCACCGAGCGGATGTCAACAGCCAGGGCCAACTCCCGTTAACATCGGGCCGATTGAACACGCACGGGCGACGCACCGAACGCAGACACGTGTTCACGCTCCCGGGGTGCCTGGGCTCTGTCGCCGACGCCAGGCGGCGTACCCGCGACCGGCTTCATCTGTGGGGATTCGCCGGGGAGATCTGTGACCTCACCGTGCTCGTCGTGTCCGAACTGGTCACCAATGCGGTGCGTCACACCGCCAGCCGGGCCGTCGTGTGCCAGGTGCGCAGCACCGGCAGCCTCGTGCACGTCGAGGTCCAGGACGAGGGAGCGGCGAAGCGCCGGCCGAGGAAACTCACCCCCGGCGTCGAGTCGGAGGGCGGCCGCGGACTGCTGCTTGTCGACACCCTCACCGAGTCCTGGGGTGTCAGGTCATCGGCGCCGGGCACGGGCGGCGGGCCGGGGCGCACCGTATGGGCCACGCTTCGTTCGGTGGTGTGAGAGCGATGGCCGGCGTGAGGGGCGCCGGATGACTCAGGGCGCACCGAAGGCGTCGGCCGACCCGGGAGATGACGGTTCGTGAGCAGTGCGCACCCCGGCGTCCGGCCACTGCGGATCACGTTGCGGCCGGCATCTGAGGCTCATGACTACGCCGCCTACGCCGATACGCTCGCTGACAACGGTCTTCTGAACGGCGCCGTGGCCGTCAGCGTCTTCCGTATTCCTCTGCTGGCCGTCCCGGTCGGCGGTGCCCGCCGCGGCGGTTGTCTGGTCGCCGGCAGTGACTGCCGCATCGCCCTGGCGATCTGTGACGCGCTCACGGGCTGGACCGGCTTCCCCGACGTCCGGGTCATGGAGGCCCGGCGTAAATGGGTGGTGGCCTGGGGCGAGAGCGAACCCGAACCGGGCTGGGACCTGGTGCACCCGGACCGATTGCGGTTCTACGGGTACTCCGCAGCGGCGATCGCCAGACGGGCCCTGGCCGGCATCTGAGCGCGGTCCTTCACCTCACCGAGGACAGCCGTGCGAAGACGACGACGTTCCCGTCGTACCCGGTCGATGTCGAATAGGCACCACCACAGGTGATGACCCGGAGTTCCGGCCGGCCGGTGCCGCCGTACACCCGGCCGGCGGGGAAGTTCTTCTTCGTGAATGTGCTGATGCCGTAGACGTCGAACACGGCCCGGCGGCCGTCCGTCCGCAGCACGTCGATGTGCGCACCCGTGCGCAGGGCGCCAAGAGCGAAGAACACCGCGGGGCCCGACTGGTTGTCCACATGCCCGACGACGATCGCGGTGCCGCGCTCCCCCGGCGACACGGCGCCCCGGTACCACCCCGCCAGGTTCCTGTTCTGCGGAGGTGGCGCCTCGATCCAGCCGTCCTTGTCCCTGCCCACCACGGCGACCGGCGCGTCGACGTGGATGGCGGGGATGAGCACACGGCGCACACCCGCGGCAGGCAGCGCTCCCGGCCGGGCGGCCGCCGAGACCGCAGGGGACCTCCCCGCCGACGAAGCCGCGTCCGGCTGCGGCGGAGCCGATCCCTCGGTGCCGTTGCGCACCAGCGCCACGCCGGTGAGCAGGACGAGCGCGACGACACCCCAATGGGATCGTTTCCTGGCGCGGTCACTGTCGGGGGTCATCGCACTCCGCTCCGCGCGGCCGTGACCGGCGCGGACGGGTCAGGTCCGGTCCCGGGCGGACCGGCGGCGCAGATGGAGTACTCCACCGAGGGCCCCGGCGATGAGTGCGCCGCCGGCCACGAGTTCGGCCGGGTTCGTACCGGAGACGGAGCCGCCGAAACCGGCCTTGACTCCCTTGTCCGGCTTGGTGTGCCCCTTGGTCTTGTCTCCCGTGTCGTGCCGGTCGTTCGTGCCGCCCGGCTCGTCCCAGCCGCCCGTGCCGCCCGGCTCGTCCCGGCCGCCCGTGCCGCCCGGCTCGTCCCGGCCGCCCGTGTCGCCCCCGACTGCTGTGTCGCCCTTGTCGACCGGGCCGCCGGCGACCGTCAGCGGCGTCGTACCCGTCTCGCCGTCGCAGTCGAAGGTGACGTCGTACTGCGCACCGGGCTTGGTCTCCGGGTCGACCACAGCCGTCGCCGGCTGGCCCTTCTTCAGAGTGACGGTGTCGAAGACACCCGAAGTGGCGGTGGCACTTGGGGCTTCACAGCCGGTGACCGTGAGGGTGACCGAGTCGCCGGGAGCCACGGAGGCCGGTGACGCGGTGAAGCCGAAGGAGGTGATGTCACCGTCGTCGCCCGCGGTGGCAGCCGGTGCGGACAGCGATATAGCGGCGACGCTCAACAGGGCGGCGGAGCCGATACTCGTCCAACGCATGGGTGTACCTCCAGCAAGGAATTCCGACATTTGCTGTCACTTAGCAATAAATGAACCCCCTCGCTGGGCAGGCTAGGCCGGTAGTGATCGCCTCGCGAGCCCGGTCACCCGAACGAGTAGGCGGTTTGCGCCGAACCGCCCGCACAACGCCGGACGAGCCCGGCCGGCGGTGGTGCCCCTGGCCACGGCGCGGCCCTCCCGGACGGCTTCCCGGGGCGTCGCCCGAGATGCGGGCAGTGCCGGGGCTTCTTAACGTAATCGAATGATCATCAGTCCACTGGTACGAAGCCTCTGCGCGGGAGCCGTGGTGCTGACCGCGGGCGTCGCCTCCGTCGCTCCCAGCGCCGCCTCCCCGGCGCCGGCCCACGCGACGCACCGGCCGAGCGGGCGGACGCAGCACGACGACCGCGTGCCCGCTCTGCCCGCACGGCTGTCGGCGTTGTCCTGGGTGGTCGCCGATGCCACCACGGGCGATGTCCTGGCATCCCACGAGCCACACCGGCATCTGGCACCGGCCAGCACACTCAAGACACTCTTCGCGCTCGCCGTGCTGCCCCGCCTGTCCGCCGAGCAGGTGCACACCGTGTCACCTGCCGAGCTGAAGGCCGTCGGCGAAGGGAGCAGCCGGGTCGGTGTCGAGGAGGACCGCGCCTACCGGGTGGCGGACCTGTGGCGCGGCGTCTTCCTCCGGTCGGGGGGCGACGCGGTTCATGTACTGGCCGCCATGAACGGGGGCGTGCGGAAGACCATCACCGATATGCGGCAGCAGGCCGCCCGGCTGGGGGCCGTCGACACCCACGTCATGTCCACGGACGGCTACGACACTCCGGGCCAGTACTCCTCCGCCTACGATCTCGCTCTCTTCGGCCGGGCGGGCCTGGCCGATCCGGCGTTCGCCCGGTACTGCTCGACGCGCTCCGCGACCTTTCCCGGCGGTCTCGACCAGTCCGGCAGGGCCGGGGCGTCGTTCGAGATCCAGAACACCAACCGTCTCCTGACGGGCACCCCCGACGTCCGGCCCTACCCGGGCCTCATCGGGGTGAAGAACGGATACACCACAGAGGCGGGCAACACTCTGATCGCCGCCGCCCACCGCGGGAAGCGGACGCTGATCGTGACGGTGATGAACCCCACCGCGGGCTCTGTGTACGAGGAGGCCCGTTCCCTTCTCGACTGGGGCTTCGCCGCGGACGACAACGTGCAGCCGGTGGGGGCCCTGCGGCCCGCCGATGTGCGCCCGGCGGCGCTGCGTCACCGTCCTGTCGAAGCCCCGCGGCCGGCGAAGGCCCCGCCCGCCGTGCGTTCGGCACACCGCACCGCGGACGGCCGGCTCACCTCACCGGCCGGCATCGCGACGGTCGGCGTTCTGCTCGCTTCCCTGGCCGGCTCGTTCTGGCTGCTGCGCCGCCGGATGCGGCGCTGACGGTCCGCGCGACGCGCGGACCGGACCCGGTGGGCGAGGCGGCCACCGGACGCTGCGCCCGCGCTCCCGCCCGGCTCAGGAGATCCTGGTGCCGCTCGACAGCAGCAGGGCCACGTCCACCACGGCCACCGCGACCGCGGCGGCGAACGCCAGACGCTCCCTGTGCCGGCCCGCGACCGTCCCCGCAAGCGCGATCACCGCAGCCAGCGCCAGGGCAGGCAGGCCACCGGTGCCGGGCGGCCCTGCGGGCCCGAGCACCAGCACCGCCGTCGCGGACACCAGCGGCACCGGCAGCAACAACCGGGCGCCGCGGGGGCCCAGACGGTGCGGCAGGCCGCGTACCCCGGCTCGCAGATCGTCGCGGATGTCCGGCAGGGCATCACCCAGGTGGGCGCCCGCCCCCAGCAGCGCGCCCGTGGTGACGATCCACCAGGCCGGTACGGGCGCACCCGGCAGCCCCAGAGCCACGAACGCCGGCAGGCAGGCGAAGCCCAGCACATAGGGCAGCCAGGACCAGAGAGTCGCCTTGAGCCGGAGGTCGTACGCCCAGGCCCAGGCGACACCGGTCAGATGGACTGCGCCCGCCCACAGGCCGCAGCCCAGCGAGAGCGGCACACACAGCGCCAGCGCCACGAACGCGGCGGTCCACACGGTCGGCACTCCGACCGCGCCCTCGACGACCGGCTTGCCCCGGCGGCCGGCCGCGGTGTCCCGGCGGGCGTCGACGGCGTCATTGCACCAGCCGACGGACAGCTGGCCCGCGAGCACTGCGGCGCCGGTCAGCGCACACCGCGGGGCGCTCTGTCCCGCGGTCACGGCGAGCGCGGTCATCAGAACCGTGACCGCGACGACGGGCCCGGGGTGGCACGAGCCGGCCAGCCCGGCCACCGCACGGCTCCAGCGCGCGGCCGGCTCACCGTCCACTGACTGCTCGGGAGTTCCCACCAGGCGATGGTAGGCGCAGGACCCGGCACGGAGGGTCCGCGCCGCGTCCGGGGCCCGGACGGGCTCGCTCGGGCGTATCGACGGCTGCGGCAGGCAGCCCGTTCAGGGTGTCGGGGCGCTCACCGGGGGCAGGGGTGCTGGAATGCAGGGCAAGCCATCCCAGAGGCGGGAAAGCAGATGACCCGGATCGCAGCCGTCCACGGTGCCCTCGCGCCGCATCGCCACACCCAGAGCGAGATCACCGACATGGTGGCCCGAACCTGCCTGCCCGCCGGTACCGACCGCCGGGTTCTGGACCGGCTTCACCGGAGCGCGAAGGTGAAGTCACGTCATATGACCCTGCCCATAGCGCAGTACGAGCAGCTCGACGGGTTCGGCGCCGCCAACGACGCGTTCATCGCGGGCGCCACCGAGCTGGGCGCCAAGGCCGTGCGCGGCGCGCTGCGCACGGCGGGGCTCTCGCCGGCCGACGTGGACCTGCTGGTCTTCACCTCGGTCACCGGCATCGCCGCCCCCTCGATCGACGCACGGCTCGCCGGACGCCTCGGGCTGCGCTCCGACGTCAAACGGCTGCCGCTCTTCGGTCTGGGCTGTGCCGGCGGCGCAGCGGGACTGGCCAGGGTGCACGACTATCTGCTCGGGAGGCCCGACCAGGTGGCGGTGCTGCTGTCGGTCGAACTCTGTTCCCTCACCTTCCAGCGCAACGACGCCTCCATGGCCAATCTGGTCGCCACCGGACTCTTCGGGGACGGCGCCGCGGCCGTCGTACTGTGCGGCGCGGACCACGAGTCCGCGAAGCGCGGTGCTCCGGGACCGGTGATCGTGGACACCCGCAGCCGGCTCTATCCGGACACCGAACACGTCATGGGCTGGGACATCGGGAGTTCGGGATTCCGGGTGGTTCTCGACCCATCCGTCCCGGATGTGGTCCGCCGTCATCTCGCCTCGGACGTCGAGGCGTTCCTCGGCGAGCACGGTCTGAAGACCAAGGATGTGGCAGCCTGGGTATGCCATCCCGGAGGCCCCAAGGTGCTCGAGGCGGTCCAGGACGCGCTCGAACTGCCCGAAGGCGCTCTCGACATCACCTGGCGCCATCTGGCGAATGTGGGCAATCTGTCCTCGTCATCGGTGCTCCATGTGCTGGGCGACACGCTGGCCGATCGTCGCCCGCCGCCGGGCGCCCCGGGGCTGCTGCTTGCCATGGGCCCCGGCTTCTGCTGCGAACTGGTGCTGCTGCGCTGGTAGGTCGGAGGACCGCATGATCTGGTACGTGCTGCTGGTGGTTGCCGTCGCGGCCGAGCGCATCGCCGAACTCGTCGTCGCCCGGCGCAATGAGCGCTGGAGCATGGCGTGCGGAGCGACGGTCGCCGGCCAGGGCCACTATCCACCGATGGTCGCTCTGCACACCGGCCTGCTGGCCGCCTGCGTGGTCGAGGTCCAGTTCGGCGACCGGCCCTTCCTGCCGGCGCTGGGGTGGCCGATGGCCTGCGCGTTGCTGGCCGCCCAGGCGCTGCGCTGGTGGTGCATCACCACTCTGGGGCCGCGCTGGAACACCCGGGTGATCGTGGTCCCGGGGCTGCCCCTGGTGGACGGCGGCCCCTACCGGTGGCTGCGGCATCCCAACTACGTCGCTGTGGTCGCCGAGGGGATCGCCCTCCCGATGGTGCACACCGCCTGGATGACAGCGGTCGCTTTCACGGTGCTCAACGCGGCGCTGCTGACAGTCCGTATCCGCTGCGAGAACGCGGCGCTGACCGCCGCGTCCGCGCCGCCCTTCGACGGCAGCAGGGACGTCACGGCGTGATCGACGTTCTGGTGGCGGGTGGCGGACCCGCGGGGCTCGCCACGGCCATCGAGGCCACGCTCGCCGGCCTGGAGGCCGTCGTGGTCGAACCCAGGGCCGCCCCGGTGGACAAGGCATGCGGGGAGGGGGTGATGCCCGCGGGCGTCGCCGCCCTGCGGGCGCTGGGTGTCGGGCCCCAGGGACGCGAGCTGCACGGTATCCGCTATCTGGACCGCGATCACCGCGCGGAGGCCAGGTTCCGAGACGGCACGGGCCTCGGCGTGCGGCGGACGGTACTGCATGCCGCCCTTCACCGGCGCGCCCGCGACCTGGGCGTGCGGGTGATCGACGGCAAGGTGGGAACGGTGCATCAGAGCACCGGCTCCGTCACGGCGGCCGGTCTCACGGCCCGCTGGCTGATCGCCGCCGACGGGCTGCACTCACCACTGCGGCGCACCCTCGGCCTCGGTCTGCCAGGGAGGACTCCCGGCCGGTTCGGTCTGCGCCGGCACTACCGCTGCGCACCATGGTCCGACTTCGTGGAGGTCCACTGGTCGCGGTACGGCGAGGCCTATGTGACGCCGGTGGGCGACCAGTTGGTCGGTGTCGCGATCCTCAGTCGTGAACGACGCGGATACGACGGGCACCTGGCCGGCTTCCCGGCCCTCGCGGCGGCGCTGCGCGGTGCGCAGGCCGGTCCGGTGCGCGGCGCCGGCCCACTGCGCCAGCGGGTACGGTGCCGGGTGGCCGGGCGGGTACTTCTCGTGGGTGACGCGGCCGGCTATGTCGACGCGCTCACCGGCGAGGGCATCGCCCTCGCGCTGGCCACGGCACACGCGGCAGTGCACGCTCTGGCCGCGGGCCGCCCGGAGGACTACGAGAGCGAGTGGAACAGGCTGACCCGGCGTCACCGACTGTTGACCGGAGCGCTGCTGATGGCCGCCGGCAGCCGTCGCACGGCGGGGCTCGTCGTGCCCGCCGCATCGCGCATGCCGTCCGTCTTCGCGGCCGCGGTGCACGCGCTGCAGTAGGAGGGCCCGGGCTTTCCTCAGCCCGTCCCGGGAACCGCAAAATTGCGGTTCTTGTGTTTCTTATTGCGCATCTCTGTGTACATCTTGCATGGCGACGATCCTGCGCATGTCGTGTCCAGGGCGCTCCGAGAGTGATCCCTACGTCGACATCGCCCGTGTCCACCAACGACCCTGCGGGGCCCGAGGTTTGACATGGACTCACCGATTTTCTCTGTCACACCTGTAGACCTGCCTACAACTCTCTGCAATTCTCCAACAATTGAACGCAAGAATGAGAACTTCGAGAGTGTGGGGATACCTTATGAGAAGACACCGGGGTAGATGGCGGGCGTTGACAGCCGCCTTCGCGACCACCCTGTTGCTGCTGGGTCTGCCCGTGCTGTCCGCATCGGCGGCCGGCGGGCCCGACATCGCGGCGGGCAAGCCCGCCCGAGCGAGCAGCTCCAGTTCGGAGTACGGCGTCGGGAACATAACCGACAGCAACCCGTCCACCTACTGGGAGAGTTCGAGCGGCACCTTCCCGCAGTGGGCCGAGGCCGACCTCGGCTCCACAGCCCGGGTCGACCAGGTGGTGCTGAAGCTTCCGGCCGGCTGGGAGACCCGCAGTCAGACCCTCTCGGTGCAGGGCAGCGCGGACGGCACCGGCTACAGCACCCTGGCCGGCTCCGCCTCGTACACCTTCAGTCCCGGCAACGGCAACACGGTGACGATCGACTTCCCCGCCACCCAGAGCAGATATGTCCGGATCAACATCACCGCCAACACCGGCTGGCCCAAGGCCCAGCTCTCCGAGCTCCAGGTGCACGCGGCGGGCGCCTCGGCGGGCTCGGGCAATCTGGCGCTCGGCAGGACGCTGACGGCGAGCAGCTCCACCGACGTCTACACCGCCGACCATGCGAACGACGGCAACCAGGCCACCTACTGGGAGAGCAAGAACAACGCCCTTCCGCAGTGGATCCAGGCCGACCTCGGCTCATCCGTGCGGGTGAACCAGGTCGTGCTGCGGCTGCCGGACGGCTGGGGGGCCCGTGCCCAGACGCTCAAGATCCAGGGCAGCACCAACAACACCGACTTCACCGACCTCAGCGCCTCCAAGGACTACACCTTCAACAGCGCTGACAACCAGACGGCGACGATCTCCTTCGACGCCACCACGACCCGGTATGTACGGGTGCTGATCACCGCCAACACCGTGCAGCAGGCCGGGCAGTTGTCCGAGCTCGAGGTGTACGGCCCGACGTCCGGCGATGTCACACCGCCCTCCACCCCCCAGGACCTCGCCTACACCGAGCCGGCTACCGGTCAGATCAAGCTCACATGGAAGGCGTCGACGGACGCCGTGGGTGTCACGGGTTACGACGTCTACGCCAACGGCGAGCTGCGCTCCACTGTCGCGGGCGATGTGACCACCTACACGGACAGCCAGCCGGGCAGCAGCACCGTCGCGTACTACGTGCGCGCCCATGACGCCGCCGGCAACCAGTCGGGGAACAGCAACACCGTGACCCGCAAGGGCGCCACGGGTGACACCCAGGCGCCCACGGCCCCGGCCAACCTTGCCTTCACCCAGCCTTCGGGCGGTGACATCAAACTGACCTGGGGCGCGTCCACGGACGATGTGAAGGTCACCGGCTACGACATCTACGCCAACGGCAGCCTGCTCACGTCCGTTGCCGGTGACATCACCACGTACACCGACAACCGGCCCGCCGACACCACGGTCTCCTACTACGTACGGGCCAAGGACGCGGCAGGGAACGTGTCAGGCAACAGCAACACCGTCACCCGCCCCGGAACCACGGGCCCCGGGTCCAACCTGGCCCAGTCGAAGCCCATCAGCGCCTCGTCGACCGTGTTCACCTTCGCCGCCGAGAACGCCAACGACGGGCTGACCAGCACCTACTGGGAAGGCACGGGCGGCAGTTACCCGAACACACTGACCGTGAAGCTCGGTGCCAACGCCGATGTCGGCTCGGTCGTACTGAAACTCAGCCCGGACAGCTCCTGGGCCACCCGCACCCAGAACATCCAGGTGCTGGGCCGTGAGCAGAGTGCCACGTCGTTCACCGGCCTGGCGGCCGGCAAGGACTACACGTTCAACCCTGCGTCTCAGAACACCGTCACCATCCCGGTGAGCGGACGCGTCGCCGATGTCCAGCTGAAGATCACCTCCAACACCGGTTCCGCGGCCGGACAGATCGCCGAGTTCCAGGTGATCGGCGTACCGGCTCCCAACCCGGACCTCCAGATCACCAAGATCACCTCCACCCCGTCCGCACCGGTCGAATCGGACAATGTGAGCCTCACGGCCACCGTCTCCAACAGCGGGACCCAGGCGTCCGCGGCCACAGACCTGGCGTTCGGCCTCGGGACCGCCAAGGCGGGCGCCGCTTCGGTCCCCGCCCTGGCGGCCGGCGAGTCGAAGACAGTCACCGCATCCATCGGCGCGCACGACGCGGGCAGCTATCCCCTGAGCGCCGAGGTCGACCCGGCGAACAAGGTCATCGAGCAGAACGAGGCGAACAACACCTACAGCAGTTCCACCCCGCTCGTCATCAAGCCGGTCGCCAGCTCCGACCTGGTGGCGTCTCCTGTCAGCTGGTCGCCGAGTTCGGCGTCCGCGGGTGACACGGTGAAGTTCTCGGTGGCCATCAAGAACCAGGGCACCGTGGACTCGGCAAGCGGCGCCCACGGCGTCACACTCACCCTGACCGACGCGAAGGGCGCGACGGTCAAGACGCTCTCCGGCTCCTACAGCGGCACGATCAAGGCAGGCGGCACCACGCCCCCGGTCGATCTGGGCAGCTGGACCGCCGTGAACGGCAACTACAAGATCAAGAGTGTGATCGCGGACGACGCCAACGAAGTCCCGGTCAAGCGCGAGAACAACACCACCGAGCAGTCGCTGTTCATCGGCCGCGGCGCCGACATGCCGTACGACACCTACGAAGCGGAGGACGGCGTCCTCGCCGGCGGTGCCAAGGTCGTCGGACCGAACCGCACCGTCGGGGACCTGGCCGGCGAGGCCTCGGGCCGCAAGGCGGTGACTCTCGACAACACCGGTGAGTCGGTCGAGTTCACCACGAAGGCCAGCACCGACACGCTGGTCACCAGGTTCTCCATCCCCGATGCCGCCGGTGGCGGAGGCATCAGCTCCACGCTGGACGTCTACGTCGACGGCACCTTCCTCAAGGCGATCGACCTCACATCGAAGTACGCATGGCTGTACGGTGCGGAGACCGGCCCCGGCAACGACCCGGGCTCCGGTGCGCCGCGCCACATCTACGACGAGGCGAACCTCTTGCTGGGCAGGACCGTCCCGGCGGGCAGCAGGATCAAGCTGCAGAAGGACGCGGCCAACACCTCGAAGTACGCGATCGACTTCGTCGACACCGAGCAGGCAACGGCGGTCGCCAACCCCGACCCGGCCACCTACACGGTGCCGGCCGGCTTCTCCCAGCAGGATGTGCAGAACGCGCTCGACAAGGTCCGGATGGACACCACGGGCAAGCTGGTCGGCGTCTACCTGCCGGCCGGCGACTACGAGACATCAGCCAAGTTCCAGGTCTACGGCAAGGCCGTCAAGGTGGTCGGCGCGGGTCCCTGGTTCACCAGGTTCCACGCCCCGTCGTCCCAGGACAACACGGACGCCGGCTTCCGGGCCGAAGCCACCGCCAACGGCTCCTCGTTCGCGAACTTCGCCTTCTTCGGCAACTACACCTCTCGGATCGACGGCCCCGGCAAGGTGTTCGACTTCTCAGGTGTCTCCAACATCACCATCGACAACATCTGGAACGAACACACGGTGTGCCTCTACTGGGGTGCCAACACCGACAGCATCACCATCAAGAACTCCCGCATCCGTGACACCTACGCCGACGGCGTCAACATGACCAACGGCAGCACGGACAACCACGTCACCAACAACGAGTCGCGTGCCACCGGCGACGACAGCTTCGCGCTGTTCTCTGCGATCGACGCCGGCGGCGCGGACGAGAAGAACAACGTCTTCGAGAATCTGACCTCGCTCCTGACCTGGCGAGCGGCGGGAGTCGCCGTCTACGGCGGCTATGACAACACCTTCCGCAACATCCGTATCGCGGACACCCTGGTCTACTCCGGAATCACGGTCAGCTCGCTGGACTTCGGCTACGCCATGAACGGCTTCGGCACCGATCCGACCACACTGGAGAACATCACGATCGAACGGGCGGGCGGGCACTTCTGGAACGGACAGACCTTCCCGGGGATCTGGCTGTTCTCGGCGTCCAAGGTGTTCCAGGGCATCCGGATCAATGACGTGGACATCGTCGATCCGACCTACAGCGGGATCATGTTCCAGACCAACTACGTAGGAGGGCAACCACAGTTCCCGATCAAGGACACCGTACTGACGGACGTCACGATCACCGGCGCCAAGAAGAGCGGAGACGCCTACGACGCCAAGTCGGGCTTCGGTGTCTGGGCGAACGAAATGCCGGAGTCCGGGCAGGGCCCCGCGGTCGGTGAGGTCACCTTCCACAACCTGAAGATGAGCGGAAACGCTACGGACATCAAGAACACGACGTCCACCTTCACGATCAACAACCTGCCGTAGCGGTAACGGCGGGCCGACGGCCGCGGTGGTATCCGGACGACTTGGTCCGGATACCACCGCGGCATCGTGTGTGACCGGCCGCGGCCAGGGCAGCGGCAGCGGCCGGTGCTCAGCGAGTACGGCGGCGCAGCCGTGCGTCGTTGAGCACATCCGGTGTGTAACCCGCGTCCCTGGCCGACAGATTGGTGCCGGGCGCCACGATCTCGTCGATGCGGTCGAGCACGTCCCGGCTCAGTGTGATCTTGTCCGCGCCGAGCTGGGTCTCCAGTTGACCGTGGGTGCGCGGGCCGATGATGGCGGACGTGATCGCGGGGTGTTCCAGGACGAACGCCAGAGCCAGCTGCACCAGGGTCAGGCCGGCCTCGTCCGCGAGCCCGGCGAGGGCCTCTGCCGCATCCAGCTTCGCGGCGTTCTCGGCGGAGGCGATGTCGAAGCGGGCAGCCTGCCGGTCGGTACGGCTGGAGGCCGGCTGCTCGGCGCCCCTGCGATAGCGGCCTGACAGCCAGCCGCCCGCCAGCGGGCTCCAGGACAGCACCGCGAGCCCGTAGCGCTGGGCGACCGGGAGTACTTCGCGCTCGATGCCGCGGGCCAGCAGCGAGTACGGGGGCTGCTCGGCCACCACCCGTTCCCGGCCCCGGCGCTCGGCTGTCCACTGGCCCTCGACGATCGCGGAGGGTTCGAAGGTGGAGGTGCCGATGTAGCGAATCTTGCCCTGGTGGACCAGGTCGGACAGCGCGCCGAGCGTCTCGTCGAAGTCGGTGCCGGGTGACGGTCTGTGCACCTGGTAGAGATCGATCCATTCGGTGCCCAGCCGGCGCAGGCTGTTCTCCACCTCACGGATGATCCAGCGACGTGAGTTCCCCTGCTGGTTGACGTCGTCGCCGAGACTGCCGTGGAACTTGGTGGCCAGCACCACGTTGTCGCGTCTGCCGCCGGCCAGGGCCTTGCCGACGATGCTCTCCGACTCCCCCGCCGAATAGACATCGGCCGTGTCGATGAAATTGATCCCCGAGTCCAGGGCGTGATGGATGATCCGGATGCTGTCCTCGTGATCCGGGTTCCCCCTGGGGCCGAACATCATGGTCCCCAGGCAGAGCGGGCTGACCTTGACACCCGTGCGTCCGAAGTTGCGGTACTCCGTCATCGTGCCCTTCCCTCGGCGAGCTGGTCGGTTTCCGGCGGCCCCGGCGGGCCGGAGTGCCCGGTGAGGCGGATCATCCCGCCTCCGCGAGACCGATACCGAAGTGGCCCTCACTGCGGTCCACGGTGTCGAACAACCGGTTGGCGGGGCGTGGCAGACCGTAGTGCCCGCGCAGGGTGCTGCCGGTGTACTCGGTGCGGAACAGACCGCGCTCCTGAAGGATCGGGACCACCTGGTCCACGAAGACCTCCAGCCCGGACGGGAGCACCGCGGGCATGATGTTGAAGCCGTCGGCTGCGCCGCTGTCGTACCAGTGCTCGATGGTGTCGGCCACCTGGACCGCGGTGCCCGCGAAGGTGCGGTGGCCACGGCCGCCGCCGAGCCGGCCGATGAGCCGGCGTACGGTGAGACGCTCACGCCTGGCCAGTTCGACGATCAGGGTGTAGCGGCTCTTGGCCCCCTCGATCTCGTCCTCGTCGGGGAGCCCGTCCGGCAGCTCCTCGTCGAGCGCCAGGGCGTCCGGATCGAGCCGCAGGGTCTTGGCGAGCTGGCGCTTGGCGTATTCGGGGACGATCAACCGGTCGAGTTCGTCGTCGAGTTCCTGTGCCTCCTTCTCGGTGGCCCCGATGACCGGGACGATGCCAGGGAGGATCTTGATGCCTTCCGGGTTCCGGCCGATCGTCTCGGCGCGCTGTTTGACGTCCTTGTAGAAGGCGACGCCCTCCTCCAGAGTCTGCTGGGCGGTGAACACCGCCTCCGCGTAACGGGCGGCGAAGTCCTTGCCGTCCTCACTCGATCCCGCCTGGACCAGCAGCGGATAGCCCTGCGGGGGGCGTCCCACATTGAGCGGGCCGTCCACCCGGAAGAACTCGCCGTTGTGGTCGATGCGCCGCACCCTGCTCGCCAGTGCGTGCACTCCGTTCTCCTTGTCGGCGACGACCGCGTCGTCCGCCCAGCTGTCCCACAGTTTGGTGGCCACCTCGACGAACTCGGCGGCCCGCCGGTAGCGGTCGTGGTGCAGCGGTGTGTCGTCCAGGCCGAAGTTGCGGGCGGCGTCGGCGCCTGCGGTGGTGACGATGTTCCATCCGGCCCGGCCGCCCGACACATGGTCTACCGAGGCGAACCGCCTGGCGAGGTTGTAGGGCTCGTTGTAACTGGTCGAGGCGGTGGCGATGAGACCGATGTGCTCGGTCGCGCCGGCCAGCGCCGTGAGCAGGGCGGTGGGTTCCAGCTTGGCGGCCGGGCGCCGGCCGGGGTCTCCCATCAGAACCGGGCTGTCCGCGAAGAACACGGAATCGAGCTTGCCGCGTTCGGCGATCCGGGCCAGGTTCTTGTAGTGCTCGATGTCGGCATTGGCCCGTGCCGGACTCTCGGGAAGCCGCCAGGATGCCTCGTGGTGGCCGGTGGACATCAGGAAGGCATTGAGGTGCAGTGGCTTGCGGCCGGGTTCGGCCGGCCGGTTCTCAGACGTGTGCGTCATGACGGTGCTTCTCCTCAGGGTCGGTCAGGGGCTGTGCCACGCCGAGGGCGCCGAGCAGCGTGTCGCGGTATTCCTGGAAACGGGGATCGCGCCGGGTCCTGGGCGCCGGGAGGTCGATGGTGAGATCCACCGAGATGCGGCCCTCCTCCAGCACCAGAACGCGGTCGGCGAGCTCGACCGCCTCGTCGACGTCGTGCGTGACCAGCAGCACCGCCGGGCGGTGGCGTTCGTACAGTTCCCGCAGCAGACCGTGCATCCTGATCCGGGTGAGCGCGTCCAGCGCTCCGAACGGCTCGTCGGCCAGCAGGAGTTCGGGGTCACGGACGAGTGCCCGGGCCAGTGCGGCTCGCTGCTGTTCGCCACCGGACAGTTCGTGCGGCCAGGCGCGGTCCCTGCCTTCGAGACCCACCTCGGCAAGGGCGGCGAGCCCGCGCTCCTGCGCGCCGGCCCCCCGGACGCCCAGCACCACATTGTCGAGCAGGCGCAGCCAGGGCAGCAGCCGCGAGTCCTGGAAGGACAGGGACACCCGCTCGGTCACCTCGAGCAGCCCCGAGCCCTGGACCTCGTGGTCGAGCCCGGCCACGGCCCGCAGCAGGGTCGACTTGCCTGAACCGCTGCGCCCGAGGAGGGCGGTGAACTCACCTGCGGCCAGGGTGAGATCGAGCTCCCGCAGCACGGTCCTGTCGCCGAAACCACGGACCAGCCGGTCCGTCCGGACGGCAGGGCCCCGCCGCACCGGCTCGGGCCCATGGGCGGGTGCGGGTGTACGGGTCAGCCCGCCAGTGTACGTCGCCATGACAGGACCCTCCTCTCGACGGCACGCACCAGCGCGTCCGATGCGAATCCGAAAATCCCGTAGACCAGCAGACCGACCAGGATGATGTCGGTCTGCGCGTACTGCTGGGCCTGGAACATCATGTAGCCGATACCGGCGGTGGCATTGACCTGTTCGACGACGATCAGCCCCAGCCAGGATGCGGTGACCGCGAGCCGCAGGCCGACGAAGAAGCCGGGCAGCGCGCCGGGCACGACGACCTTGCGGACGAACTGCGCCCGGCTCAGCCCGAGTGCCTCGGCGAGTTCGACGTAGCGGTTGTCGATGCTCGTGAGGGACGCGTAGGTGTTGATGTACACCTGGACCATCACTCCGAGCGCGATGGTGATGACCTTCATGCTTTCGCCGATGCCCAGCCAGAGGATCAGCAGGGGCAGCAGCGCGAGAGCCGGGATCGCCCGCTTGATCTGCATGGTGCCGTCGATGGTGGCCTCGCCGGCCCGGCTGAGACCCGCCGCGATCGCCAGTACCGTGCCGACCAGGACACCGAGACCGAGACCGAGACCGGCCCGTTGCAGGGAGACCAGGAGATTGTCCTGGAGTCTGCCGTCGGATATCAGGTCACCCGCGGTGCTCACGACCGTCCAGGGCGCGGACAGGATCCGGGTGTCGATCCAGCCGAGGCCCGCGCCGGCCGCCCAGACACCGATCAGCAGCGCCGGACCGGTGAGCCTGCCGTAGCGGAACAGCTTGCCGGGGCTCAGCCTCCGGCGCTGCGGACCCCGCACCTTCGAGCCCCGGCCGCTGTCCTCGCGTGCGTGTGCGGTGTTGTACGGACCCCGGACCGGCAGGCCGGTGGGAGAGGCGCCGCGCACCCGTGTTGTGACGTCAGTCATGGCTCACTTCCGGTACTTGGCGGGAACGGACCGAGCGGCGATGGTCTCGAAGCGGCGGTCGAAGAGACTGTCCACCCCGGCCTTGGGGATGAAGCCGTTCTCCGCGAGCAGATCGGCGGTCTCCTGCTCCCAGGCGATCGCCTTGTCCCAGCTCTCCGGGAAGACGGGCACCGAGGATGACCGGGCGATGCGGCGGCCGTCCTCAGCGGTGACGCCCTGGTCCTTGACGTAATAGACCTGGTTCCAGCGCTCCTTGTGCTCCCAGGCCCAGACGGAGCCCTGCGCCCAGAAGGGAATGAAGCTTCTGACCGCGGCGAGCCTGTCCTCGTCCTCCAGCACCGATGCCGGCGCCCACAGTACGGAGAGCAGGTCCACCACGTCGGTCGGGATCCGCCGTGCGCCGTCCTTGCCGAACTGCCCGACATACTTGGTCAGTACGGGCTCGGCAAGCGGCGCGACATCGACCTGCTTGGTCTGCAGCGCGGTGAGGAACTGATTGCTCGTCAGGGGCACCAGCGTGACGTCCCCCTTGCTCAGCCCCGCCTCCTTGACCGCGCGCAGCACCACCGCTCCCTGGGCCTGGCCCTGGGAGAAACCGATCTTCTTGCCGCGGAAGTCCTTGGCGGAACGGATGCTCGTGCCGGGCGCGGTGGCGAATTCGTAGAGTGGCTTCTCGTGCAGCTGCACGGCGACGATCTTCGTGTCGAATCCGATCGCCTGGGCCTGGATGGGCGGGAGCCCCGCATTGTTGGCCAGCTGGATCGACTTGGCGCGGAAGCCCTGGATGACATCGGGCCCGGCGGTGAAATTGGGCCAGTGCGTGACCTTGAAAGGAAGCTCATCGAGCTTGCCCGAGGCCTTCAGCTGGAGCTGGGTCGAGCGTATGGAGATGCTCAGCTCGGTGCCGGGCGGCGGCGCACCGGACGGCAGTTTTCTGGTGGATGCGGAACCGACCGATGTGCTGGTTCCCTTGGCGCAGCCGGCCAGCGCGAGAACGGCGCCGCCGCTCAGGGCGAAAAACGAACGGCGGGCAAGTGGTCCTGAGGAACTCATGGATTTCCGTGTATTTCTGCTCGGTTGGGCGTGAATGGAATTTCCGTGTGCCGGCCGGCGGGCCGACGCGTCAGACGGAGTGGTAGTCGCCGTCGTGGAACAGGAGCGGGCCTCGGGTGTCGTCGAGCCAGGAGTCCTCGACCCGGGCGACCACGATGCGGTGGTCACCGGCGGGAACGATCTGCTCGACGGCGACCTTGATCCAGCCGGCCACGCCTTCCAGCACAGGCTCACCGTCGGGCAGCCTGTGCCATTCCGTCGGAGCGGCGAACCTGTCGATGCCACTGGTCGCGAACCTCCGCGCCAGGAGCTCCTGTTGGGCTCCGAGGAAGTTGATGACGACCGTGGCGGCGCGTTCGATGTGCGGCCAGGACGAGGCCGTCTCCGCTATGCCGAACGACACGAGCGGCGGATCGAGTGACAGCGAGGTGAGTGAGGTGGCGGTGAATCCGACGGGGCCGCCGCCGGAGTCCGCGGTCACGGCGACCACTCCGGCGGGATACCTGCGGAACACTTGCCTGAACCGCTGCGGAGCGATGCCGGTTGCGGAGTACGCAGGCGCGGTGAAAGTCATGACTTCCCCTAGGGATAACGAAAGAGGCAGGGCGGGATCGCAGCACGAAGAGAACACATATGCATGCGTGAAGGGCGCCGACGAACGTCAGCCGTGGAAATGCTTGTCGGTTATCGAGAAACCGGACAGAAGCAACAACAGAAACGCCGGGTGGAATCCATCACCGGCAGGGCCGTGCGGCAGCACTGTGCCACGCGGGGCACTGGCTGGAAAATCCGCTGACGGCTGGTCATGAATCCATTATCCCGTTCGAGTTCCGGATCGGTCAACAATGCAACGTCCTGAATTAAGTCAGCACCTCACCCAAGGGCTGTCCCGTAATCCGTGGTGGATCAGCGCACGTCATCGGATGAGGCGCACCCGCAAGGCGGAGGGCCGCCCGCATGCTGGATGCATGAGGCATCCCGACGACGCGGCGAGGTGCAGCTGTCATCGTGCGCCCGCCGGTGACTACGGGACAGCTCTCGGAGCGGGCCAGGATCCGAGCGGGTCCGCGTACAGGGCACCGAGGGCGACCGCCCCGCCCGCGGTGGCCAGTACGGATCCGGTGAAACTGCCCGGCACCACGGCCCGTTGCGGATCGTCGCAGACCAGCGAGTGCCGGGCGACCTCCGCCCGCAGGACGGCCAGACACTCCGGAATCCGGGCGACGCCCGGCTCGACCACCACCAGGACATCGGGGTCGAAGATGTCCAGCAGCAGGGCAGCACCCCTGCCCACGAGCGCGGCGCGGTGCGCGAAGATGCCCGCCGCACGGGGTTCGCCGGCCAGCGCCAGATCCAGCAGATGTCCGAAGGTCGGTACCAACAGGCCCTGTTCGGCAGCCCTGCGCACCATGGCCGGCTCCGACACCTCGGCGTGCAGGCAGCCGGGCCTGCCGCAGACACAGGGTTCCTGGGCACCGGCCCCGCGCCCTGGCCAGACGGGCAGATGCCCCACACTGCCCGCTCCCGCGCGGGGCCCCCGGTGAACGGTCCCCCCGGTCGCGAACGCCGCGTCGACGACCGTGCCGATGAACAGCAGTACGGCACTGGACCGGGTCGTCACATCGCCGAACATCTGCTCGGCCCTGGCCAGTGCCCGGGAGTGGTTGTCCACATGAACCGGCAGGCCGGTGGCCCGGGCGAGATGCTCGCGCACCGCCACGTCCCGCCAGCCGAGCTGCGGGTGTTCCACTATCGTTCCGGCCGCCGGATCCACCCGGTGTCCGGTGGCGACACCCAGTGCGAGGACGGTCCGCCCTGCGGCATGTGCGCCGATCAGCCGAGGCAGGCGTTCGGCGAGATCTCCGAGCACCTCCGGCGCGCCGGTCTCCCGGTGCGGCTGCCGGTCCTCGGCGACGATCCGGCCGCGCAGATCCATCAGGGACAGAGTCGAGTGGGCCACCGCGATATGCGCACCCGCCACCAGATAGCGAGCGGTGTCGATCTCCAGTGGGACATGCGGGCGGCCGAGCCCCCGGGGCCCGACCACTTCCTCGCTCTCCCGGATCAGACCGCGGCCGAGGAGCTGCCCGCAGTGACCGGTCACCGACGCCGGGGACAGCCCGGTGAGCCGGGCGACCGTCGAGCGCGCGACCGGGCCGTGATCAAGGATCGCCCCGAGCACCGATCCGGTGCCCGAGGCCCGGCGGGGCCGGCCGCCGGACGTGATCTCCGAACGGCGTACGGGGGTGGGGCGGCTGGCGGGCGCAGGCAGACTGTCCACGGATGACATCCCGGTCCTCGGCATGACGGCACTCCATTACGGCTCAGGGCAGGAGCCCTGCGGCAGAGACCGTGCCGGCGCGTCCATCAGCAGGACGCGGCGTGGGCCCGGTTCTTCCGTTTCTCCATGGAAATGGCGCCCGGGGGATCCGGCGGGGAGGGGATCGGCGGGTGATACCGGGTCAGGCGTACACCCCGGTGGCCGGCCCGCGCGGGCGCTGTGACTTCAGGCCCGGTGACACGCCGCGGAGCACACGCGCTTCAGGTCGACATGACCTCGCGTCGTCAGGTGTGCGGAACGCTGCATGGCGCGCAACGTATCCGGCCGTGCGGAACGGGGTCAAACCACCGACCACATCATGGACACCCGCAGCGATCGGGGCATATACTTCACAAGTAAAACACCTGCTAAGCTTTTCCTGTGTCCAGACATGCCCGACCCACCCGACAGAACAGCCCGGCGCACACCCCGCGGGTCCGCCCGCTGCCGGTCAGGACCACCGTCCAGTTGCGCCGCCCCGTCGACATCTGGCACAAGCCCGCGCTGAGTGCGGCGGTGGCACTCGCGGTGCCGGACATGGCCCTCCTCGCCCTGGGCCGGATGGATCTCGTCCTCTACACATCGGCGGGTGCGATGTGCGCCCTCTACGGACACGGCCTGCCCTACGCCGCACGGGCCCGCACCCTGGCCCGGGTGGTCGCCGGCATGGTCGCGAGCCTCGGGATCGCCCTGCTGGCCGCGTCGTCGGTCTCCTCACCGGGGCTGCTTGTCCTGCTCGCCTCGCTGCTCGCCGCGGTCCACAAAATGGCCTGCGACGCCACCCGCATCGGCCCACCGGGAAACCTGATCGTCACCTTCATCGCGGCCTCCGCGTTCTTCGCACCGCAACACGCCTCTGAGGTCCCCGCCCATCTCGCCCTCGCCGTGGCCGGCGGTGCCGTCGCCTGGCTGGTCGGAATGGCGCCCTCGCTGATCAGGCCGCACGGGCCCGAGACGATCGCGGTCGCGCGGGCCCTGGAGGCCGCGGCAGCGCTCCTGCGGGCTGAAGGCACCGGCGCGCTGACCGGTCGGCAGTCCACCGCCGCCGCGGTCGGTGCCGCCTGGCAGACCCTCTTCCTGGTCCCCGCAACCGACGGGGGGCGCAACGAGGTCCGGGCGCGGCTCGAACGCCTCCTGGTCCATGCGGAATCGGCCCTCGCGGCGCCGACGCCGGACCCGGCCGCCGACCCGGTGCGCGCGGCCCGCCGCTGCGCGGATCTGGCCCATGCGCTCCGACACGCCCGCAGTTCGGTGCCTGCCATCGGACCCAGCCCCGCCGAGGACCGCGAACCCGCCGGCCGGCCGCGGATCCCGGCCCCCGGCCGAGACTCCGGTGTGCGATCCGTACTGGCCCGGCTCGGGCCGGGTTCACCTCTGCTGCCGATCGGCGCGCGGGTGGCTGCCGGGTGCTGCCTCGCGGGCTGGGCGTCACTGGCGGCCGGCGTCGGACACCCGTACTGGGCGGTGGTCACCGCGGCCTCGGTCTTCCAGGCCAACACCACCCTGTCCTGGCAGCGGGCGGTGCAGCGCTTCCTGGGCAATGTGCTGGGGCTCGCCCTCTTCTTCGCCCTGCTGCCGCTGATCCACACCGGACAGCCGGCGATGGTCCTGCTGGCGCTGGCCTTCCAGATCGGCGCCGAGGCGCTCATCACGCGCAACTACTGGCTGGGTTCGGTGTGTGTCACCCCGATGGCGCTGCTGCTCACGGAGTTCGGCAACACGGCGCCGGCCCGCACCCTGATCTCGGACCGCGCGCTGGACACGCTGACCGGTGCGGTCATCGGCCTCGGGTGCTGCCTGCTCATCACCAACCGCCGCGCCACCGACCGTATCGAGGAGGCCCTCGAACACGTCACAGCGGCAGAGGCCGCCGCACGGCAGCTGCTCGAACCGCGGACAGTCCCGGATCACAGAACCGGCTGGGCCCGCGACCGGCTCGCCCACTCCCTGGTCGAACTGCGCGAAGCCGTCGATATCGCATCAGGCGAATGGTGGCAGCGCGCACTTCCGGCCGAACGCGTCGCGGTGGCCGAGCAGCAGGGTCACCGCACCCTCTCCCTGCTGGTACGCCACACCGCGGCCGCCACGCTCGCCGCGTGAGCCGCGGCCCCCGGCAGGGTGGAGAATCGACCGTGACCAAGACCGAGGAGGGCCCAGATGGCCGAGGACATCGTCGCGGGGGTGATCCGGCAGTGGGAGGAGGTATTTCCGGGCCTGGACACCGGTCCGATGGCGGTGATCGGACGGCTCAATCGCTGTTCCGCACTGCTGCAGCAGGCCGCCGACGCACCGCTGGGACGCGAAGGGCTGTCGCGGCCGGAGTTCGATGTGCTGGGCACCCTGCGCAGGGTCGACCGCGAACTCACACCCGGCCGGATCGCCCGGGAGACGTTCGCCTCCGGCGCGGCGGTGACCAAGCGCGTACGGCAGCTGGAGGAACGCGGGCTCATCACCCGGCGGCCCGACGACCGGGACCGCAGAGTCACCCACCTCTCCCTCACCGACGAAGGCCGCACCCTCATCGACCGGCTGCTGCCCGACCAGCTGGCGTACGAGGCCGCCCTGCTGGAGGGTATCGATCCGCAGAGCCGGGAGGAGCTCTCCGCTTCCCTGGGCGAACTGCTTGTCCTTCTCGAAGGGCGGCTGGGCAGCCTGCTGGGCTGACCCGCTGCCCGGCAGGTCATGGGGGTCGTTCGCGCCTTCCGTGGAGATCCGGTGGTGCCCGGGGTGCGGCGGGCATACCCGGGCGTCCGGTGGGCATCAGCCGCAGGACCGGACCGCCCGCGATCGAAGGAACGTACGACAGTGGACTCCCACCCCACCCCTGGCTCCCCCATCTACGACCAACTGGTGCAGGAGCACGGCGATGTCCTCGCCGAGGCCCGCAAGCTGGCGATCGAGGCGCTGGAACAGGCGGACCCGGCACAGTACTGGGGCAGCGCTCCCGCCTGGCACCTCGCTCCGGAGGGCGCCAGGTCGGCGTAGGCGGGCTACTGCCGGCCGGCACTCGCGGCCGGGCGGGCAGCATCGGCCCACAGCGCTCGCCGGGGCCGTCCGGCCGGGCGGCCGCAGTGTGACCTCGCCGTGGGACGTCCCATTTTGGTGACGGCAGGCAACCCCGGCGCCCTCGACGCCGTTCTTCATGTGTGGCGAATCCCGTTGTCCAGGAATTGCACCGGACAGCACCGCTCGCATGACAGACACGGAGTGAATGACGATGGTCCATCTTTCGGTTGTCGTACCGTGCTTCAACGAGGCCGAGGTGATAGACGCGTTTCACAGCGCCCTCATCGCGGCGCTCGAACCGACCCGGGAGACATTCGAGATCTGCTACGTCGACGACGGCAGCAGTGACCGGACGCTGATGCGCCTGCGCCAACTGGCGGCGGAGGACTGCCGGGTGCGCTTCACCTCTTTCAGCCGGAACTTCGGCAAGGAGTCCGCGATGCTCGCAGGACTGCGGGCGTCCGGGGGCGACGTGGCCGTCCTCATGGACGCCGATCTGCAGCATCCGCCCGAACTCCTGCCGCGCATGCTGGAGATGCACCGGCACGGCTACGACCAGGTGGTGGCGCAGCGTGACCGTTCCGGCGAAGGGGCCCTGCGTTCCGCGCTCAGCCGTCTCTACTACCGGCTGGTCCGCCGCTGCATGGACGTCGAGGTCGTGGACGGGGCGGGGGACTTCCGGCTGCTCTCACGCCGGGCGGTGGACTGCGTGCTGTCGCTGCCCGAGACCAATCGCTTCTCCAAGGGCATCTTCTCCTGGATCGGCTTCGACTCCGTCAGCTTCACCTACCGTAACGTCGAACGCGCGGCAGGAGAATCGAAATGGGGTGGCCGCAGACTGCTCAACTACGGTATCGACGGGCTGCTTTCCTTCAACAGCCGGCCACTGCGCCTGGCTATCCACACCGGTCTCTGTCTGTTTCTTTCAGCGCTCGGCTATGCCCTGTGGATCATCGCGAACGTGATGCTCGACGGTGTCGACACGCCCGGCTATACGACTCTGCTCACCGCGATCGTCGCCCTGAGCGGAATTCAGCTCGCGACCCTCGGTGTCATCGGGGAGTACGTGGGCCGGATCTACCACGAGGCGAAACGCCGTCCGCACTACGTGGTCAGCGAGACGGAGCGATCCGGCGCGTTCTTCCCCTCCCGCTCCGCGCTGAAGACCGCGGGCCGGACCGGGCCGACCGCATGACCACCGGCACGGCCGGTGTGCCGAAATCCCGGACGCTCGGACAGTTCGCCGCCTTCGCCGCGATCGGAATCGCCAACACCGCCGTCTACTACGCCGTCTACGCGTCACTCAATCGCTGGCTGCCGTATCTGACTGCCCATCTCCTCGGCTGGGCCGTGAGTATCACCGGCTCGTTCCTGCTGAACTCGTACATCACCTGCCGCACCCGCCCGACGTGGCGCGCTTTCGCCCGCTATCCGCTCTCGGGTGCGGTGAACGTCGTGGGCAGCGGCGTGCTGCTCTACCTGGCGGTGAGCCAGCTGGGGATGAACGAGGACATCGCCGCGGTCGCGGCCGGAGTCCTCGTCACCCCCGCGTCGTTCCTCCTGGCCCGCTGGGCCATCGCCGCCGGTTCGGCGCCCGCACTGCCCGACCGGGTCACGGAAGCCGCGCCGACTCCGTGATCCTCGGTACGTGGTAGTAGCGGGCGACACACACAGCCGGCCAGCCCCCCGGCTTGCTGCCGAACGGCTCCAGCATCCGGGCGATGTGCAGCGGTTTGTACGGCAGCACTCCAGGGTGGCGTGCCGACTGCTCCCGCAGCCAGTGGTCCTGGCGGTCCCACTGCTGCGCCCTGACCTCCATACGCCTGCCCAGCGCATCCAGCGGAGCCGCCAGCGAGACACAGGCCGCCGCGCAGATCACCGCCGCGAGAACGGCCACCGCCCTGGGGCGACGCGTGCGCAGCTCCCTTCCCAGCAGGGCTCCGATCCCGACGAGCAGCAGTACGAAGAGCAGCAGATAGTCGTTCCACGTCCTCTCGGTGACCACCACGCGCCGTCCGAACACCGGATAGGTGATGACCGTGCAGAGATAGCCGGAAACCAGCAGGGCGAGCACCCCGGCGCCCGCCGTCAGGAGCGGCCTGCACGGCAGGAGGACCTGGCCGGCCCGGCCGCGCGCGGCGATCCCGAGCAGTAGCCCGGCGGCGACCGCCCCGGTGTACTGCCAGGTGGTGAGAACCGTGCCGAGGATGTGCTCGTACTGCCCGAGCGAGGCCGCGAGCGAGTGCGGGTCCAGCATCGACGTCCCGGCGCCGAACTTCTCGCGGCGATGGCGCGAGCCCGGCGATGTGACCAGCAGCAGCACTCCGGCGGCGACCCCCGCCATCGTGGCGACGGCCCAGCTCCGGGCCTGGCGCCGCACCCGCTCGGTGAAGAGCCGCCCCGCGATGAGTACCAGGGCCGAGAGCACCACCAGTACGACGACCGAGGTCTCCTCCGAGAGCGTCCCGAGGAACACGCCGGCGACCGCCGCGGCGCCGAGTGCGGCGATCCGTCCGTGGCGGCTGCGTGCCAGCAGGGGCGGGATGGCCGCGGCGCAGGCGAGCACCGGCGCGAGGGTGTGCGAGACGGAGGCGGCGGGCCAGTAGAACGTCTTGTAGGTGTTCGCCGAGGCGAAGAGGAAGACCGCAGCCGTCATGGACGCCACGAGCAGCGGCATCCCGCGCGGTACCAGCACCCCGGCCCGGCGCAGGCCGAGCGCCGTCACGGCCCACAGCAGGGCCAGCATCAGCACCCCACTGACCAGCCCGTACCACTGATGGCCGGCCACCCCCGGCTTCGCATACAGACCGACGAGCCAGCCGTTGGCGATACGCCCGTTGTCGGTGAAATAGAACTTGCCGGTGAGACCCGAGATGCCGTGGTCGCGTACATACGGCAGGAAGCACCATTCGTCGGCGCCGGGGCGCACGAACCTCCCCAGCGCGGCAGCCAGGGCGAGCAGCCCGATGGGCAGCAGGGAGAGCACACCGGCCCAGGACTCCACCACCATCCCGATGGGTCCGCGCGGGCCGGTCCGTGTCGCCGTCCGGGCGTCGTCGTCCGGCTGCCGCGGGATGGTGACGCTCGATGCGCCGACGGCCATGGGTACCACTGCCTCTCGGGGTTCTGTCCGGTCGGCCCCGAAGACGTGATTGGCTGCGATCCCGTTCCCGGCCGGCTCAGCCCAGGAGCGGGGGCTGGGCCAGTCGGGCCAGTTCCAGGGCCTGCTGGGGGAACCAGCCGCCCGCGGCCGGATCGACCGTCCCGCGCTCCGGATCCTCCGGCCCCGCCGTGCCACGCAGGCACAGTCCGTCCGATTGGCCCGGTCAAGACTCACGACTTATGCGAACCGCGCTCCGCGTCAGCCTCAGGCGACCGAGCCGATCCGGCCGGCCGGTCCGGCCCCGGCGTCGTGATGGATCGGGGTGTGCGCCCCGGTCAGCGGGACGCCGGTGCCGCCGCGCCGGTTGGCGACGATCTCCGCTCCGATCGACACCGCGGTCTCCTCCGGGGTGCGGGCACCGAGATCCAGGCCGATGGGCGAGCGCAGCCGGGCCAGTTCCAGCTCGGTCACCCCTGCCTCGCGCAGTCGCGCGTTACGGTCCAGATGGGTACGGCGCGAGCCCATCGCCCCCACATAGGCGACCGGCAGCGTGAGGGCCAGTTCGAGAAGCGGGACGTCGAACTTGGCATCGTGGGTGAGCACGCACAGCACCGTCCGGCTGTCGACATCGGCCGACGCCAGATAACGGTGCGGCCAGTCGACCACGATCTCGTCCGCTTCGGGGAACCGGGTGGCGGTCGCGAAAACCGGCCGGGCGTCGCAGACGGTGACCTGATAGCCGAGGAGCTTTCCCACCCGGACCAGGGCAGAGGCGAAATCGATCGCTCCGAAAACGATCATCCGGGGCGGCGGCACACTCGATTCGACCAGCAGAGTGAGTGGCCGGCCGCAGCGGGAGCCGTCCTCGCCGATGGTGACAGTGCCCGTGCGGCCCGCGTCGAGCATGGCGCGGGCCTCGCCCGCGGCCGTGCGGTCCAGCTCGGGATGGCCGCCGAGGGTCCCTTCGGGCGAACCGTCGTCACGGACCAGCAGGGCGCGTCCCATCAGTTCGTCCGGGCCGTCCGTGATGCGGACCATGGCTGCTGCCGTTCCCGCCGCCGCAGCGGCCAGCGCGGCTGCGTACACGGTGCGCGACGGTGCCTGCGAACGGATCGGGGTGACCATGATGTCGATGACTCCGCCGCAGGTCAGGCCGACGGCAAAGGCGTCGTCGTCGCTGTATCCGAAGCGCTCGACGACGGTCCGGCCGTCGTCGAGCGCCTGAAGGCAGAGTTCGTACACCGCCCCCTCCACACACCCGCCGGACACCGAGCCGATGGCCGTTCCCCGGCTGTCCACGGCGAGTGCGGCACCCGGCCTGCGGGGCGCGCTGCCACCGACCGCCACCACCGTGGCGACCGCGAATTCGCGTCCCTGCCCGACCCACCGATCGAGTTCTTCGGCGATGTCCAGCATCTGAGGCTCCTAACGGGGGTGTGGAGAGAGGCGGGCCTACTTGGCGCCGATCCAGCTCTCGATCGGGCTGAGCGCGAAGTACACGACGAACACCACGGTCAGCGCCCACATGAAGACGCCGACCTCGCGGAATCTGCCCTGTGCCGCCTTGATGGCGGTGAAGGAGATGACTCCCGCGCCGACACCCGCGGTGATGGAGTAGGTGAAGGGCATCAGCGCGACGGTCAGGAAGACCGGGACCGCCACCGCCCGGTCCGACCAGTCCACGTGCCGGGCGTTCTGCATCATCATCGCGCCGATGACGACCAGGGCCGCCGCCGCGATGGGCCCCGGGACGATCTGGGCCAGCGGAGTGAAGAAGAGGCCTCCGGCGAAGAACAGACCGGTGACGACCGAGGACAGACCGGTACGCGAACCCTCGCCCACACCGGTCGCCGACTCGATGAAGACGGTCTGGCCCGAGGCGCCGGAGACGCCGCCGATCATGCCGCCCGCCCCGTCGATGAAGAGCGCCTTGGAGAGGCCGGGCATCCGGCCCTTGTCGTCGGCGAGTCCTGCTTCGGTACCGACGCCGATGATGGTGGCCATCGCGTCGAAGAAGCCGGCCAGCACGAGGGTGAAGACGATCATGCCCACGGTCATGGCGCCGATCTGGCCCCATCCGCCGAACTCGACATGGCCGAAGAGGCCGAAGTCGGGCATGGAGACGGCGGAGCCGTTCAGCTCGGGGGCGGATCCGCCCCAGGCCTTCGGGCTGATGTCGGTGACCGCGTTGACGATGACGGAGAGAACCGTGCCGACGACGATGCCGATGAGGATCGCGCCGGGGATGTTGCGTGCCTGCAGCATGAAGATCAGCAGCAGCGTGACGCAGAAGATCAGTACCGGCCAGCCGGTGAGCTGACTGTTGGTACCCAGGGTGACCGGGTTGCCCTTGCCGACGAAGCCCGCGTTGACCAGACCGATCAGCGCGATGAACATGCCGATGCCGATGGTGATGCCGTGCTTCAGTGCCAGGGGGATGGCGTTCATGATGATCTCGCGCAGGCCGGTGACGACGAGCAGCACGATCACCGCACCGTAGATCACACACATGCCCATGGCCTGCGGCCAGGTCATATGGGGTGCCACCTGGGTGGACAGCACTCCGGAGACCGAGAGGCCGGCGGCCAGGGCCAGCGGCACCTTGCCGAGGAAACCCATCAGCAGGGTCGACACGGCGGCGGCCAGGGCGGTGGCGGTGATCAGTCCCGCGTGGCTGAGTCGGTGCCCTGCGACATCGGGGCCGCCGAGGAGAAGCGGATTGAGCAGGAGGATGTAGCACATCGCCATGAAGGTGGTGATGCCGCCGCGCACCTCTCGCGCGACCGTGGATCCTCTGTCCGTTATGTGAAAGTACCGGTCGAGCCAGGACCGTCCGGCGGGGATGCGTGTTCCGTTGCCTGCATCCTCGGCCGTCGTCCTCGGCTCCACAGACTGCTGGGTCATGGTGCCTAACTCCCAAGGTTCAAAGGGGCACCCACAGGGAAATCGGTTCTGCGGGTTTTGGGATGTGCGATGGGCTGCACGACCCGGGGGACGGCCCGAGACGAACTGGGTACTTCTTGTGGGGGCGAGGACCGCGAGCGGAGCGGTACTGGTGGGTTCCGGGCGGCGTGTGCCGGGAAGTGTGACGTTCCTGAGTGGCATACGCCGCCCGGAGCGTGTCAGGTGCCGGTGAGATGTTCCGGGCGCACCGGCGTCCTGTTGAGCTCGAGCCCTGTCGCGTTCCGGATCGCCGCGAGGACGGCCGGGGTCGACGAGAGGGTGGGAGCCTCGCCGATGCCACGCAGTCCGTACGGCGCGTGTTCATCGGCCAGTTCGAGCACGTCGACGGGGATGGTCGGCGTGTCGAGGATGGTGGGGATCAGATAGTCCGTGAAGGACGGGTTGCGTACCTTCGCGGTCTTCGGGTCGACGATGATCTCCTCCATGACCGCGACGCCCATGCCCTGGGTGGTACCACCCTGGATCTGGCCGAGCACGGACAGCGGGTTGAGCGCCTTCCCGACGTCCTGGGCCACGGCGAGTTCGATCACCTTGACCAGTCCGAGTTCGGTGTCCACCTCGACCACGGCGCGGTGGGCGGCGAAGGAGTACTGGACATGGCCGTTGCCCTGGCCGGTCCGCAGGTCGAAGGGCTCGGTCGGCCGGTGCCGCCACTCCAGTTCGAGGTCCACCGACTCGTTCTCGAGTACGTCGACGATGTCCGCCAGGACCTCACCGCCGTCGGTGACGACCTTGCCGCCTTCCAGCAGCAGTTCCGCCGTCGCCCAGGCCGGGTGATAGGTGCCGAACTTGACCCGGCCGAGCTCCAGGACCTTCTCGCGGACGTTCTCGCAGGTGTGCTTGACCGCGCCGCCCGTCACGTAGGTCTGACGGGAGGCGGAGGTCGATCCCGCGGAGCCGACCTGGGTGTCGGCCGGGCGGATGGTCACCTGCGAGACACCGAGTTCGGTGCGGGCGATCTGCGCGTGGACGGTGACGCCGCCCTGGCCGACCTCGGCCATCGCGGTGTGCACCGTCGCGACGGCTTCGCCGTTGATGACCTCCATCCGCACCCGTGCGGTGGAGTAGTCGTCGAAGCCCTCGGAGAAGCCGACGTTCTTGATGCCGACCGCGTAGCCGACTCCGCGCACCACGCCCTCTCCGTGGGTGGTGTTGGAGAGCCCGCCCGGCAGCGCGCGGACGTCCGCCTGCTCGCCGGCCGCGAGCCACTGCTGCTCGGGCGGCAGCGGACGGGACTTGACCAGACGCAGCAGTTCGGCCACCGGCGCCGGGGAGTCGCAGCTCTGCCCGGTGGGCAGCAGGGTGCCCTGCTCCATGGCGTTGATCCGGCGGAACTCCACCGGGTCCATGTCGAGTTCCGCCGCGAGCTTGTCCATCTGCGCCTCGTAGGCGAAGCAGGCCTGGACCGCGCCGAATCCGCGCATGGCGCCGCAGGGAGGATTGTTGGTGTAGAGGGCGACGGCCTCGATGTCGACGTCCTCGATGACGTACGGGCCGGCCGAGAGGGAAGCGGCGTTGCCGACGACGGCCGGGGACGCGGAGGCATAGGCGCCGCCGTCCAGCACGATGCGGCACTTCATGTGCGTGAGCTTGCCGTCCCTGGTGGCCCCGTGCTCGTAGTGCAGCTTCGCCGGGTGGCGGTGCACATGGCCGAAGAAGGACTCGAAGCGGTTGTAGACGATCTTGACCGGCTTGCCGGTGCGCAGCGCGAGGAGGCAGGCGTGGATCTGCATCGACAGGTCCTCGCGGCCGCCGAACGCGCCGCCGACACCCGAGAGCGTCATCCGGATCTTGTCCTCGGGCAGGCCGAGGACAGGCGCGATCTGCCGGAGGTCCGAGTGCAGCCACTGGGTGGCGACGTAGAGGTCGACGCCGCCGTCCTCCGCGGGTACGGCGAGGCCGGACTCGGGGCCCAGGAAAGCCTGGTCCTGCATGCCGAAGACGTAGTCGCCCGAGACGATGACATCGGCCCGTTCGGCGGCTGCCGCCGCGTCGCCGCGGACGATCGGCTGGCGGTGCACGATGTTGGGGTGCGGAACATGCCCGATGTGGTGGTCGTCGCGGTTCTCGTGGATCAGCAGTGCGCCGGGTGCGGTCGCGGACGCCTCATCGGTGATGACGGGCAGTTCGGCGTAGTCGATCCTGATCTTGGCCGCGGCCCGGCGCGCGGTCTCCGGGTGGTCAGCGGCGACGATGGCGACCGGTTCGCCGTGGTGGCGGACCCTGCCGTGGGCGAGTACCGGGGTGTCCTGGATCTCCAGGCCGTAGTTCTTCATCCCGGTGGGCAGGTCGTCGTAGGTCAGCACGGCGTAGACACCGGAGGTGGCAAGCGCCTCCGAGGTGTCGATCGACCTGATCTCGGCGTGCGCCGTGGTGGAGCGGAGCGTGTAGCCCCACAGCATGTCCTCGTGCCACATGTCCGACGAGTAGGCGAACTCACCGGTGACCTTGAGGGTGCCGTCGGGGCGGAGCGTGGACTCCCCGATGCCGCCTCTGGTCTTCGAGCCCTGCTTGATGCTGGTGGGGGAACCGCTGGGAGCGGTGGTCGCCCGTGTCTGGGAACCCATGATCAGACCGTCTCTTCCTGGCGTGCGGCGGCGAGGCGGACCGCGTCGAGGATCTTCTCGTAGCCGGTGCACCGGCAGAGGTTGCCGGAGAGCGCCTCGCGGATGTCCGCGTCGGACGGGGAGGCGTTCTGCTCCAGCAGTTCGTCGGCTGCCACCAGCAGTCCCGGGGTGCAGAATCCGCACTGCACCGCGCCGGCGTCGATGAACGCCTGCTGGACCGGGGCGAGTTCGGCGGCCTCGCCGGTGCGCCCGTCGGTGGGCCTGGCCTCCCAGCGCTTCGCGGCGTCCAGGGTGGTGCCGCAGGCGCCCGAGGCGCAGCCGGTACCGGGGTGGGCGTCCTCGCGGTGCTTTGCGTAGTCGGCGAGGCCTTCGACGGTGACGACCTCCCGGCCCTCGACCTGTCCCGCCGCGACAAGACAGGAGCAGACCGGCACGCCGTCGAGACGGACCGTGCAGGAACCGCACTCGCCCTGCTCGCAGGCGTTCTTGGAACCGGGCAGCCCCATGCGCTCACGCAGCACGTAGAGGAGGCTTTCGCCCTCCCAGACGTCGTCGGCTTCCTGCTGACGGCCATTGACCGTGAAATTCACGCGCATGATGCGTCTCCCTCAGTGCCGCGGCCGTTGCCGCGGTAGGACTCCCAGGTCCAGCCGAGCGTGCGGCGGGCCATGATGCCGACGGCGTGACGGCGATAACTCGCGGTGCCCCGGACGTCGTCGATCGGGTTCGCCGCGCCGGCGGCGAGATCCGCGAACTGCTTGGCGATCGACGGAGTGATGATCTTTCCGCTCTCCCAGAACCCGCCCTCTTCGAGCGCCGCGTTCAGGAAGTCCTCGGCCGCCTTCGCCCGGATCGGGGTCGGAGCGGCCGAACCGATACCGGTACGGACCGTGCGGGTCTCGGGGTGCAGCGCGATACCGAACGCGCACACGGCGATGACCATCGCGTTGCGGGTGCCGACCTTCGAGTACTGCTGGGGGCCGTCGGCCTTCTTGATGTGGACCGACTTGATGAGTTCGTCCTCGGCGAGCGCGTTGCGCTTCACGCCGGTGTAGAACGCGTCGATCGGGATCAGCCGGGCGCCACGCACCGACTCGACCTCGACCTCGCAGTCGGCGGCGAGCAGGGCGGGGTGCGCGTCACCCGCGGGCGAAGCGGTGCCCAGGTTCCCGCCGACCCCGCCCCTGTTGCGGATCTGCGGCGACGCGACGGTGTGCGAGGCGAGCGCGAGACCGGGAAGTTCCGCGCGCAGGTGCTCCATGATCCGGGCGTACGGGACGGAAGCGCCCAGCCGGACGTTCTCCTCGCCGACCAGCCACTCGCTGAGTTCACCGATGCGGTTCAGGTCCAGGAGGTACTCGGGACGGCGGTGGTCGAAGTTGATCTCGACCATGACATCCGTGCCGCCTGCGATCGGCACAGCCGTCGGGTGCTCGGCCTTGGCGGCGAGCGCCTCCTCCCAGCTGGCGGGGCGAAGGAAGTCCATGAGGTGGCTCTCTTCTTCTCATTCGGGGTGTTCGCTGGGGCCCGGGGACGGCCGGCCCTCGACTGGACGTTCATCTGCTGTTAACGGTTGATGGCACAAGTACACAAGGCGGACCGTGCCGGGTGCAGTCACCGAAACCATGAAGGAGTTGGCTGGTGACCTTGGTCGTCTTGTATGTTCGAACGAAAGACCGGCTTCCGTTACCTCTCCTAATCGAACCGGCACCTTCCGGACACGGCGGACTACACAGATCGGCGGCGACGAGATGCGGCTGCGCGCACTGCTGGAAACCGATGCGCTGGGCCTGCGGCTGCTCGGTGGCGATGATGAACTCGACCGCACCGTGCGCGGTGTGATGACCACGGATCTGCGTGACCCGAGCCGGTATCTCACCGGTGGCGAGCTGGTGCTGACCGGACTCGCCTGGCGGCACAGCGCCGAGGAGTCCGAACCGTTCGTCAGGATCCTGGCGGGCGCCGGGGTGGCCGGGCTCGCGGCGGGCGAGGCCGAGCTCGGCGATGTGCCCGACGACCTGGTGGCGGCGTGCGCGCGCCACCGGCTGCCGCTCTTCGCGGTGAACGAGTCGGTCGCCTTCGCCACCATCACCGAGTACGTCGTGCGCCAGGTGTCCGGCGAGCGGGCCGGGGATCTCGCGGCCGTCGTCGACCGGCACCGCAGGCTGATGACGTCCGGCCCGGCGGGCGGTGGCCCCGATGTGGTGCTCGACCTGCTCACCAGCGATCTCGACCTGCATGCCTGGGTGCTCTCCCCCACCGGCCGCCAGATCGCCGGCGCCGGTGCCCCGCTGGCGGCGGATGTGGGTGCGCTGCTGGCGGCCGGGCATCTCGCGGCGACCCGCACCGGGCGCCGCGGGCCGCACCGGGTGACGGTCGAGGGCACCGCGTACTCGCTGTTCCCGGTCCGCAGCGGCGACCGTGGCGCGGCACCCGCGCCACGCGACGAGCGGGAGACGGTGCTCTCCGATTGGCTGCTCGCCGTGGAGGCAGACGCCGGCGACTGGCCGGCCGCCCGGCTGGATCTGCTGCAGGGCGTGACCCAGCTGATCGCTGTGGAGCGGGACCGGCGAGACGCGGCCCGCACGGTACGGCGCAGGCTCGCCCAGGAAGTGCTCGAACTGGTCCAGTCGGGAGCGGCGCCCGCCGATATCGCGGCGCGGCTGAGGGTTGCGGCCCCGGTGCTGCTGCCGGGTCTCGGCTCCGCGCCGCGCTGGCAGGTCGTGGTGGCCCGTGTCGAGTGGGACGAGAGGGTTGGCGCGGCGATCGAATCCGGCCCGGTCGCACAGTCGCTGCTCGAGGAGATCCTCGTCGAACAGACGCTGTCGGACGGTGCGACGGCTTCCGGCCCTTCCGACCGCATCGCGGTGGCCCATTCGGGTGATGAGGCGATCGCTCTCGTACCCCTCCCGGCTCTTGCGTCCGATACCGGGGGCGACGACGCGGGACTGCACGCGGACGCGCTGCTCGGCGCGGTGCGCGAGCCGCTTTCGGCGGGACTGGCCGGCGACGGACGGCTCACGCTGGGTGTCTCCGCGTGCGTGCACTCGGCCGAGGGACTGCGTGGCGCTCTCGAGGAGGCCAGGCACGCACGCCGGGTGGCCGCGGCGCGGCCGGGCCGGGTGTGCGCCGCCGGACACCATGAGCTGGCCTCGCATGTCCTGCTGCTCCCCTTCGTTCCCGACGATGTGCGGCGCGCCTTCACGGCCAGGCTGCTCGACCCGCTGCGCGACTACGACCGCCGCCACAGGGCCGAGTTGATCCCGACCCTGGAAGCTTTTCTGGACTGCGACGGTTCCTGGACCCGCTGTGCCGCCCGGCTGCATCTGCACGTCAACACTCTGCGCTACCGGGTGGGCAGGATCGAGCAGCTGACGAGCCGTGATCTCTCGCGTCTCGAGGACAAGCTCGACTTCTTCCTGGCGCTGCGGATGAGCTGACACCCGGGCGCCGGGCGCCGCAGCGAGCACCAAGATTGTGAATTGATTCACCCGACCCCTTGGCCCGGCGTGCCATTCCGTGCTGAGATGCGCGCAGACCCAACGGCTCGACGGCGCGCTCGGGGAGGGCGATGTGGCCTATACCGCCATGTCTGGTTACGGAACGACAGCTGCTGACGATCCTCCGCTCCAGACCGCGGTATGGCGGCTGCGCTCACGCGGCTGCTGGGTGGACGCGGCCGCCCTGCTCGAACCGCACGCGAAGCATGACGCCGAAGCGGCCCTGCACAGGGCGGCGTTGCTGATCGAGCGGTGCCTGTACACGGAGCAGGGCTGGACGGACGCCGAGGACGCCCTGCGCACGGCGGAGGCGCTCGCGAGGGACGACGAGGCACGGGGTGCCGCGGCCTGTGAACGCGGACAGCTCGGATACGCCTCCACGCTGCTGGGGGTGCGGGACCGGGCCGACGAGGCCCGTGCGGCGCTGGGCAGGGCTGCGGCACTGCTGGCCCCCGGCGCCCCGGGCAGACCGCTGCTGGACTTCCGCCGGGGGCTGATCGCACAGAATCTGGCCCACTCCGCTCAGTCCGCGCGGGCGGCCTTCCGCCGGGCCCATGCGGGCGCGACGGCACACGGCCAGACGCTGCTGCTGTCCTGCACATGGCGTCATCTGGCGTCGCTCGCGCTGCGCGAGGGTGAGCTGGCGGAAGCGCGGCACGGGTTCGCCGAGTCGCTGCGGATCCGCGAAGAACTGGGCTACCTCGTCGGTACGGCGCCGGCTCTGGCCTCGCTGGCCGAGACCGAGCCCGAGCCCGAGGCCACCCGGCTGCGCGCGGAGGCCGCCCGGCTGTACCGGCTGCTGGACGGTGTGCCCACCTGGCTCGCCTCGCAGCTCTCACCGCCTGCCGCGGCGGTCTGAGTGCCGACCGCGCCCGGGCGCGGGTCCACCCCGCTCGGGCCGCGCGATCTGCCGGTCCGCCCCCTCGGCCCGCGCGAGCCGGCCGCGGTCAGCCCGCCGCGCCCGTGAAGTGTTCGCGTACCAGGGACTGGACGACCGGCAGATCGCGGGCGACGAGCGCGTCGAGCAGCGCAGCGTGTTCCGAGGCGTCGGCGAGGAGATCGGCCCGGCGGAGGGCAGGGGCGCTCACCAGGGGCCACTGGGCCCGCCGGTGCAGATCGTCGGCGACCTCGACCAGCCGCCGGTTTCCTGAGAGCGCGAGCACCGCGGCGTGGAAGGCGCGGTCGGCCTCCGCGTAGCGCGCCCGGTCCCCGATCGCCGCCGCCGCCACCGAGGCGTCCGCCAGGGGACGCAGCTCGGTCCAGCGGTGGGCCGGTACGGCGCGGGCCAGTCGCAGCATGACCGGGACCTCGATCAGTGCGCGCACCTCTGCCAGCTCGGACAGTTCCCGCGCACTGCGTTCGGCGACCCGGAAGCCGCGATTGAGAACCACCTCGACCGCCCCCTCGACGGCAAGCTGCTGCATCGCCTCCCGCACGGGGGTGGCCGACACGCCGAAGCGATCGCCGAGCGCGCGCGCCGAGTAGATCTCGCCGGGGACAAGCTCCCCGCCGACCAGGGCATCACGCAGGGCATCGAGGATCTGGCCGCGCACGGAGTGGCGCCGGACCTGCCCGGTCCCGGCGGCCACGCACGGCACGGCGGACCCGGTCGGCTCGCCATGGGTGTGCTCGCCCCTCGCCTGCTCCGGGACGCACGCCCGTCCTGCGGACAGGGCCTGCTCGGCGGGGCGCACCGACGCAGCGGGTACGGCATCGCGAGCTCCGCCCTGTTCCACCTGGGTCCTCCTCCTGTGTCCTGTTCAGCACGATAGGCGCACCGGGCGCCAGTTCAAACATCAATCGGATCCGATAAGGTAAGGCTTACCTGCTGACGATCGCGATTCGGTGGTCCCTGCATGACCGTCCCCACACTGCTGCGCACCCCTGTCACCGCCGCCTACGAGCGTCTGTCCGAGGCCTTTCCCGGGCTGTCGGTGACCGAGCTGTGGGAGGCCGGGCAGCCCCCGGCGTCCGGCGGCTGGGTCTCGGCGGCCGGGCTCGCGGCCGGCGGCGAATCGGTTGACGCCTTCCTCGCCTGGGACGAAGACCAGGTACTGCGGGACTACGGGCAGCAGGCCCGTCCGGATGTCGTCGCCAGTTTCGGGTTCCACCGCTATGCCTGGCCGGCCTGTCTGCTCTTCACCGTCCCCTGGTTCCTGCTCCGCAGGGTGCCCCGCCTCCCCGTCGGCTCGGTCTCCTTCCAGCGCTCGGAGGGCCGGATGGCGGTACGGACCGGTGCGTTCGCCTGCCTGCCCGACGATCCCGCGGCCGAACTGCCACAGGCGCGGGTCGTTCCGGACGAGGAGGCGCTGCGCGCCGAGGTGCGGGCAGCCGTCGCCGAGCACCTGGGGCCGGTCCTGGAGGGTTTCGCGCCCAGGATGCGGCGGGGAAGGCGGGCCCTTTGGGGCATGGCGACCGACGAGATCGTCGAGAGTCTCTGGTACCTGGCCCATCTGCTCGGCGATGAGCGGCGCGGGATCGCGGAGCTGGAACAGCTCCTGCCGGGAACCACCACGCCCTTCGTCGGCACCGCGGGCTTCCGCGAACTGACCGGGCCCCAGGGCCGCGCACTGCCGACCCGTGACCGGGCGAGCTGTTGTCTCTTCTACACCCTGCGCCCCGAGAGCACCTGCATCACCTGTCCCCGCACCTGCGATGCCGACCGCGTCGCCTCGCTCGGCGCCGACACCCCTCCTTCGGCTGACTGAATTCGAACGCAACTCGCCTTGTACGGAGGGGAGTTCGAAAAGATCGCACCTATCCGGTGTTCCCCGGACCACGATGGCGTCGTGTTGCCGCGAAACCCCCTGAGGACCCTGAGATCTGGGCCAATATGGCGGCCGCAAGGCACTGACGCGATGCAAGGGACACCGCATGCGACTGACCGACATATCTCTGGACTGGCTGCTCCCCGGTGGCGTGATGATCGCGGGGGTCCTGGTCGCGGTGGCGGTGCTCGCGCGCGGCAAGCGCGCCGCTGACAAGGCCTCGCCTGACGACAGCTGGGAACGCAGCGAGGAACGCAGACGGCACAAGGAAGCGGTCTATGGAACCGCCTCCTATCTGCTGCTGTTCTGCTGCGCGGCGGTGGCCGCCGCGCTCTCTTTTCACGGCCTGGTCGGCTTCGGCCGGGAGAATCTCGACCTCTCCGGAGGCTGGGAGTACCTCGTTCCCTTCGGCCTCGACGGCGCCGCCATGTTCTGCTCGGTACTGGCCGTACGCGAGGCGAGCCACGGTGACGCGGCGCTCGGCTCACGCCTGTTGGTGTGGACGTTCGCCGGTGCGGCCGCCTGGTTCAACTGGGTGCACGCACCGCGCGGGCTGGACCACGCGGGCGCCCCGCAGTTCTTCGCGGGGATGTCGCTCTCGGCCGCGGTGCTGTTCGACCGTGCGCTGAAGCAGACCCGGGTGGCCGCACTGCGGGAGCAGGGGCTGGTTCCGCGTCCGCTGCCGCAGATCCGGATCGTACGGTGGCTGCGTGCCCCCAGGGAGACCTTCAGCGCCTGGTCGCTGATGCTCCTCGAGGGTGTGCGGACCCTGGACGAAGCGGTCGACGAGGTCCGTGACGATCGCAGGCAGAAGGAACAGGACCGTCTGCGCAGGCGCGAGCACGACAAGCTGGAGCGGGCCCATCTGAAGGCCATCAACCGTCAGCACCGGGCCTTCGGGCGCGGCGGCCGTCAGGTGGAGGTGGCGGGCACGGCATCCTCGGTGAACGCGGCGCAGGCGGTCGCGGAGCCCGCCATATCCGAGCCAGGACAACCGCCGTCCTTACCCGCGCCATCCCCCTCGGAGCTGCCGACGCCACGCAAACGGTCGCGGCCCTCCCTCCAGGCCGTGACCCGCGCTGAGTCCGGTCCCGTCGACCTCACCGCCGAGGACGACACCCAGACCCTGCCCCGCCTCGACTCCCTGGAGCAGAAACTGAAGGACCTGGAGCAGCAGTTCGGCTGAACCGGTTCGACGGTGGCCGGGTGGTACGTCACACCCGGCCGCCGTCGAGTTCGAACCAGATCACCTTGCCCACCTCGCTCCCCCTGACGCCCCAGTTGTCGGCGAGCGCCTCCACCAGGACCAGGCCGCGGCCGCTCGTACCCCCCTCGGTGTCCGGTGTGGGCCGCTGTGGCATGCCGGGCATGCAGTCCCGCACCTCGACCCGTAAGGTCGACGGCCCGACGCTCGCGGTGACCTCCGCCCCCCGGTCGGTGTGGATCAGAGCATTGGTCACCAGTTCGCTGGTCAGCAGCTCCGCCACATCCGCGGCCCCCGGGCCGCCCCAGTGCCGCAGCAGGTCGCGCAGTTCGCGCCGTACGCCGGTGATCGCGGGCAGATCAGCATGCCCGAGTCTGCTGTGCAACTCCGTCGTCTCCCCCACCCGCACGTCGGAAAACCCTCTCTCGCTCGATCGGCCTCACGAGATGGATGCCCGGCTGCCGGGCGCTCACGCATGACAGCGCTTTCCGGGCCGGGTGGGTGCCGGGTGCTCTGCCGGGGAAGTGAAGCGAAGAACGTCTCGCCGAGCCGATCCTGTAGGAGCCGCGATGCACGACGACCGAGCGCTGGTTGAGGGCCGCCTGGAGCGGGCCCTGCGCCAGTTCATCCGCCCCGCGCAGTACGCGGACCGGGTGCCCCTCACCCTGTCCGTGTGGCATGCGCCGGGCGAACCTGTGCCCGTGGCGGAGGCGCTGAAGGGCAGGTACGAACCGTTTGCGACCGGCACCGAGTGGGGCAGCCCCTGGTCCACCAGCTGGTTCCGTCTGGAGGGCGCCGTCCCCGACTCCTGGGCCGGGCGCCGGGTCGAGGCGGTGATCGACCCCGGGTTCACCGGGGACGGCCCCGGGTTCCAGGCCGAAGGGCTGGTGCACGATGCCGGCGGGATCCCCGTCAAAGGCATCCATCCGCGCAACCGGCATGTGCCCGTCGCGGCCCCGGCGGCCGGTGGGGAGCAGGTGCATCTGCTGCTGGAGGCGGCGGCCAACCCGGCGGTACTGCACGACTACGAGCCGACCCTGCTGGGCGACGTACTGACCGCGGGCGACCAGCCGGTCTACCGGTTCGCCTCCGCCGATCTCGCCGTGCTCGACGAGAACGTCTGGCATCTGGTGCTCGACATCGAGGTGCTCTCCGAACTGATGCGGGAGCTGCCCGCCGACCGGACCAGGCACCACGAGATACTGCGCTCCCTCGAGGACATGCTCGACGCGCTGGACCTGCACGATGTGGCGGGCACGGCAGCAGCCGCGCGGAAGGCGCTGGCGGACACGCTGGCCAGGCCCGCTGCGGCGAGTGCCCACCGGATCTCCGCCGCCGGCCATGCTCACATCGACTCGGCCTGGCTGTGGCCGCTGCGCGAGACCGTGCGGAAGGCGTCCCGCACCTTCGCCAATGTGACCGCGCTCGCCGGGGACTACCCGGAGCTGGTCTTCGCCTGCTCCCAGGCGCAGCAGTACGCCTGGGTGAAGGAGCACCAGCCGCACATCTGGGAGCGGATCAAGAAGGCGGTGGCGGACGGCAACTGGGCGCCCGTCGGCTCCATGTGGGTCGAATCCGATGCCAACATGCCGGGCGGTGAGGCCCTTGCCCGGCAGATCGTGCACGGCAGGCGCTTCTTCGCCGAAGAACTGGGTGTCGAGACCGAAGAGATCTGGCTGCCCGACTCCTTCGGTTACACGGCGGCCTTCCCGCAGCTGGCCAAACTTGCCGGGATCAAATGGTTCCTCACCCAGAAGCTGTCCTGGAACCAGGCGAACAAGATGCCGCACCACACGTTCTGGTGGGAGGGTATCGACGGCACCCGTGTCTTCACCCACTTTCCTCCGGTCGACACCTACAATTCGCAGTTCCACGCGACCGAACTGGCCCACGCCGAGCGGAACTTCGCCGACAAGGGACGGGCGACACGCTCGCTGGTGCCGTTCGGCTGGGGTGACGGAGGCGGCGGGCCGACCCGGGAAATGCTGGAGAAGGCACGCAGGCTGAGGAATCTCGAGGGCTCTCCGCGGGTCGAGATCGAGAAGCCCTCCGCCTTCTTCTCAGCGGCCGAGGAGGAGTACGGAGCGCAGGCACCGGTCTGGTCGGGTGAGCTGTATCTGGAGCTGCACCGGGCCACGTACACCACTCAGGCGAAGACCAAACAGGGCAACCGGCGCAGTGAACACCTCTTGCGTGAGGCCGAGTTGTGGGTGACGACCGCCGCGCTCAGGGCGCCTGGCTACGTCTGCCCCCATGACGACCTCGACCGCATCTGGAAGACGGTACTGCTGCACCAGTTCCATGACATCCTGCCGGGCTCGTCGATCGCCTGGGTGCACCGCGAGGCGCGGGATACGTACGCCCGTGTGCGGGAGGAGCTGGAGGGGATCATCTCGGACGCGGTGGCCGCCCTGGGCCGGACTCTTCCCGGCACTGCCGCCCGCCCGATGGCTCTCAACGCGTCGCCCTACGGACGCAGCGAGGTCGTGGAGATCGAGGGCGGCGCACTGGGGTTCGTCGACGTACCACCGCTCGCTTCCGCTCCCGTCACCGATTCGGCAGGCCCTCATACGGTCACCGCCCACCGTGAACCGGCCGGAATCGTCCTGGACAACGGGCTGCTGAGAGTCGTGGTGGACGGCGACGGGCTGCTGTCGTCGGTGCGGGATCTGACCGCTGACCGTGAGGTCCTCGCTCCAGGCAGCCGGGGCAATCTGCTGCAGCTGCATCCCGACCACCCGAACCAGTGGGACGCCTGGGACATCGACAAGCACTACCGGCGCCGGCACACGGATCTCACGGACACCGATTCGGTGGAACTGGCCGAGGAGGGGCCGCTCCGGGCGACGGTACGGGTGGTGCGGACCTTCGGGAAGTCCCGTATCACCCAGGAGCTGCGGCTCAGCGCGGCGAGCCCGCGCCTCGATGTCGTCACGGATGTCGACTGGCAGGAGTCGGAGAAGGTACTGAAGGCCGCCTTCCCGCTCGATGTGCACGCCGAACGGTCCACCGCCGAGATCCAGTTCGGGCATGTGCACCGCCCGACGCACACCAACACCAGCTGGGACTCCGCACGATTCGAGATCTGTGCGCACCGCTGGCTCCGGGTCGCCGAGCCGGGGTACGGCGTCGCGGTGCTCAACGACTCGACGTACGGCCATGATGTGACCCGTACCGCGCACCCCGACGGTCTGGGCACGACCGTACGGCTGACGTTGCTGCGTGCTCCGCACAGCCCCGATCCGGAGACGGACCTCGGTACCCACCGCTTCAGCTACGCGCTGCTGCCGGGAGCCGATGCGACACAGGCGGTCCGGGAGGGGCTGGCGCTCAATCTGCCGCTGCGGATCGGCGGGGCCCCGGAGCTCGCACCGCTGATCTCCACCGACCACCCCGCTGTCACGGTCGAGTCGGTGAAGCCGGCGGAGGACCGCAGCGGGGATGTCGTGGTCCGGCTCTACGAGTCCGCCGGCGGCCGTGCGGACGCGACGGTACGCATCGGTTTTCCGGTGGCGCGGACGCAGATCACCGATCTGCTCGAGCGGCCGCTGCAGGACGCGGAAGCCGGTGAGGAGGGGCTCGCGGTCAGTCTGCGGCCCTTCCAGATCCTGACACTGCGGCTCCGCCCGGCGTGACGGCCGCCGCTCGCCCCGGTGCCGTTGCCGGGGCGAGCGGCGCTGCTCACGGCCGGGGCATGTTCCGCAGGTTGGAGCGGGCCATCTGTACCATCCGGCCCACCCCGCCGTCCAGCACGATCTTGGAAGCGGAGAGCGCGAAGCCCGTGACCATGTCGGCACTGATCCTCGGTGGGATGGAGAGCGCGTTCGGGTCCGTCACCACGTCCACCAGCGCGGGGCCCTTGTGCTTGAAGGCGTCCTTCAGCGCACCGGCCAGCTGTTTGGGCTTCTCCACCCGGACGCCGTAGGCGCCGGCGGCCCGGGCGATGGAAGCGAAGTCGGGGTTGTGGTTCGCCGTGCCGTACGAGGGCAGGCCGGCCACCAGCATCTCCAGCTCGACCATGCCGAGGGACGAGTTGTTGAAGAGGACCACCTTCACCGGCAGGTTGTACTGGACCAGCGTGAGGAAGTCACCCATCAGCATGGAGAATCCGCCGTCGCCCGACATGGAGACGACCTGCCGGTTCCGGTCGGTGAACTGCGCGCCGATGGCCTGCGGCAGTGCGTTGGCCATCGAGCCGTGGCTGAACGAACCGATCACTCTGCGCCGCCCGTTGGGCGAGAGATATCGCGCTGCCCAGACATTGCACATTCCCGTGTCGACAGTGAACACCGCGTCCTCGTCGGCGAGTTCGTCCAGCACCGAGGCCACGTATTCGGGGTGGATCGGAATGTGCTTCTCGACCTTGCGGGTGTAGGCCTTGACCACACCTTCCAGAGCATCCGCGTGCTTCTTCAGCATCTTGTCGAGGAATGTGCGGCTGGTCTTCGCCCGGACCCGGGGCATCAGCGCCAGCAGCGTCTCGCGGACGTCCCCCCAGACAGCGAGGTCCAGCTTGGTGCGCCGCCCGAGGTGCTCCGGACGGACATCGACCTGAGCGATCTTGACGTCGTCGGGGAGGAAGGCGTTGTACGGGAAGTCCGTGCCCAGCAGGATCAGCAGATCGCACTCATGGGTGGCCTCGTAGGCGGCGCCGTAGCCGAGAAGTCCGCTCATGCCGACGTCGTACGGATTGTCGAACTGGATCCACTCCTTGCCGCGCAGTGCGTGTCCGACCGGCGACTTGATCCGCTCGGCGAACTCCATCACCTCCGCATGCGCGCCCGCCGTTCCGCTGCCGCAGAAGAGGGTGACCCGCTCCGCCTCGTCGATCATGCGGGCCAGCTTCTCGATCTCCGCTTCGCCCGGCCGCACCGAGGGGCGCGAGGTGACCAGCGCGTGCTCGATGCCCTTGGCGGGAGCCGGGGCGGACGCGATGTCGCCGGGGAGGGTGACCACACTGACGCCGCCGCGGCCGACGGCGTGCTGAATGGCTGTCTGCAGCAGCCGGGGCATCTGCTGCGGGTTGGAGATCATCTCGCTGTAGTGGCTGCACTCCTGGAACAGCCGGTCGGGGTGGGTCTCCTGGAAGTACCCGAGGCCGATCTCGCTGGAGGGGATGTGCGAGGCGAGGGCGAGCACCGGCGCCATCGAACGGTGGGCGTCGAACAGACCGTTGATCAGATGCAGGTTTCCGGGACCGCAGGAGCCGGCGCAGGCAGCGAGCTTCCCGGTGATCTGAGCCTCGGCGCCGGCCGCGAAGGCAGCGGTCTCCTCGTGCCTCACCTGAATCCAGTCGATGGCGGAATTTCGCCGGATGGCGTCCACGACAGGGTTCAGGCTGTCGCCGACCACTCCGTAGAGGCGCTCCACACCCGCGCTGACGAGGATGTCGACGAACTGCTCCGCAACGTTCTGTTTGGCCATGACTCCATCAACCCATGACCGCCGCGCTCGCGCCCGCATTACTACGCCTCTTCATGAAGTCGGGCTCATGGGGCCCGGCCCGCGGAACGCGGCCGGCTACGCCTCCCAGACCGCGGCGGCCGTACGGTCGTCGGCGTATCCCTTGACCCGTACCTGCGCATCGGCGAGGAACGCGGCGAGGCCCGGCGGCTCGGCGGGTCCCCAGCGTTCGGCCAGCTCACCGGCCAGGGCCGGTTCACCGCGCAGCGGATCCGCGAGGCCCGAGCTGCACAGCAGCAGGGTGTCTCCGGGGCGTGCGACGGAGGCCCGGAAACGAAAGGGCTCGCTGGGCGGCGGTGGGGGGCTCCCGGCGAACGGGGACGGAGGCCCGGTGACACCAAGATCCATGGTCAGCCGGTCGCCGTCGGGGGTTTCGGACGGCTCGGATCCGAAGCCGACGACGGCATCTCCGGCGGCGGCGGACCGTCCGGGCGGCGTCGGCTCCAGGTCCTGCCAGACTCCGTCGCGGAGCCGGAAGAAACCGCCTTCGCCGACGCCGAAGAAGACCCGGGTGCGGCAATCGGGGTCAGCGGAGAGCAGCAGACAGCGCAGACTCGCGGTGTATTCGTCCGCCTCGAGGCCGAGCTCGGCGGCGCGGGCCCGCAGCTTGCCGTAGCCCCGCCCGGTGAGCCGGTGCAGCCCCGATTTGAGATCGCCTCTGCGGCCTGCCCTGATGTCCTCCGAGAGCCGTACCTGGCTGCGTCCGACGGCCCCGCCGATCCAGCGGCAGGCGGCGGCCGCCGCGAGATGCGCGCTGTCCGACGCACGCGCACCGCCCGCGACGGCCACCAGGACGAGCGCACTCGCGCCTTCGCCGAAACGCGCCGTGAACAGGGCGTCGCGTCGCGGCTCGCCGCGGTAGCGGGCGGAGTCGCCGCGCACGGAGGCGGCGCGCAGGGTGTAGGAGCCGTAGCGCGCGCCGTCCAGCACGGTGTCGGAGATCAGATCGGCCAGGGCATCGGGGTGTGCGGCCGGCAGGGCGGTGGGCTCGGCCGCGTAGGTCGGCGGGCCGTCACCGACATGAGTCACGGCGGGACTCTGCCGGGGGATGTGCACGGGCTCCGGCACTGTGGATGCCGGCGGAGAAGCGGACGGAGTCGCCGCGGGTGGCGGTGGAGCCGGGGTCTCCGGCTTCCGGGGCGCGGCCACCGGCCGGACCGGCAGGCGCGGTGGAACGGTTCCCAGCGGCGGCCACTCGTCGGGGGGCGGCTCCCACGGGGCGCGCGCGGGTGCGACGGGGTCTTGTGCGACAGGGTACGGAGGCCGCGCGTCCTCCGGCTCTCGCTCCGGGCCGGCGTCAGGTGCCTCGTTCACCGTGTCGGCCACGGATTCGAATCGGTCGTCGAGGCTTTCACCGACGGCGGCGGCCCCCTGACCGTCGTCGGTCTCCTCGTACAGCCGGCTCCACCAGTCGTCGGTGGCGGCCGGCTCCTCCCCCTGTTGACTCATGCCCCTATTGTCCATCGATGGGGTGGTCGCGGTACAGAGTGCGCCCTATTGCCCCCGCACAGGGCCCGGTTCACCCGTACGGGTTTCGACATCGCCCGCCCGCACCGCAGTTGTGCCCCGTCACCGTGAGCAGCTGGGCGGGTTGCCGCCTGCGGTTTTCCCCATCGGTCCGATCACCCTGGCAGGAAGTGGAGTTGAACCTGGATGATGTGCCGCGGCGGGAATCCGCCGTGACTCATCTCCGCCACTGGATCGAGGTCCCCGTGCTCGGCGTCATAGGTCTGGACGATCCACAGGAGACGGCGTACCGCGCGCTGGTCGCACTGGGCGCGGCGGAGGTCGCCGATCTCGCGCACCGGCTCGCGCTCTCCGAGTCCGATACCGAGCGCGCCCTGCGGCGGCTGGAGCGGCACGGTCTGGCCTCCCGGTCGTCCGCCCGCACCGGCCGGTGGGTCGCCGCCCCTCCCGGGGCCGCGCTGGGCGCGCTGCTCAGCCGGCACCGCAGGGAGCTGGCGCAGGCCGAGGCGGCGGCGGAGCTGCTGGCCGGCGAGTTCCGCACGGAGGCGCCGGAGCCCGGCGTGCTCGACCTGGTCGAGGTGGTCACCGGGGCGAACGCGGTCGCCCAGCGTCTTCTGCAGTTGCGGTTGGGGGCGGTGGACGAGGTCTGTGCGCTGGTCACCGGTGGTGATCCGGCCCCTGGCGGCTCCGGGGGCGGGGAGACGGCGCCGGGGGTCTCCCACCGCACGGTGCTGGAGCGGGTGGTGCTCGAAGCGCCCGGCGGGCTGGCCGAGCTGACGGAAGCGCTGGGCCACGATGAGCAGGTCAGGATCGCCGACCGGGTACCGGCGGCGCTGGTCCTCGCCGACCGGTCCCTGGCGATGGTCCCCCTGGCCGTGGGTCAGGAACCGGCTGCGCTCGTGGTCCATGAGAGCAGCCTGCTGGAGTCGCTGCAGTGGCTGTTCGAAGCGGTGTGGCGGGATGCGCTGCCACTACGGCTCGGCGACCGCGGTGAACCGGCCGTGGACACAGGCCCGGGGCCCGACGCCATCGATCTGGAGATCCTCTCGCTGCTGCTCGCCGGAATGACGGATGTCAGCGTTGCCAAACAGCTGGAGCTGGGACTGCGGACCGTGCAGCGGCGGGTGAAGGGGCTGATGGAACTCACCGGGGTCACCACCCGGCTCCAGCTGGGCTGGCACGCGTACGAGAGGGGCTGGGTGTCGCGGGTCGGCTGAGCACGAGCGGGTGCCCTCCTGGATGCTCCGCCGCAGGTCGGATGCCGTGCTGCCGCAGGTCGGATGCCGCGCTGCGGGAGCGGCACACTTCCGTCAGGCTGGGCAGATGAGTGTGTGGCAGCTGCTCGCGGTGGGCCTGCTGATGCTGCTCGGCGTGATCGGTGTGCTGATCCCGGGCGTTCCGGGGCAGGCGATCGTCTGGGCGGCTGCGGCCTGGTGGGCGCTGAGCGACACCACCGGGCTTGCCTGGGCCGTGCTGGCCGGCGCGACCGGTGTCCTGCTGCTCAGTCAGGCGCTGCGGCCGCTGCTGCCTCGCCGCCCCCGGGAGGCCGGGGTGCCGCGCAGGACCGTCTACGTCGGTGGCGCCGGTGGGATCGTGGGGTTCTTCGTGCTGCCCGTGATGGGCGCGATCGCCGGATTCATCGGCGGGATCTACCTGGCGGAGCGGGTCAGGCTCGGCAGCCACGGCGCCGGCCGGGCCTCCACCCGTACGGTCATGCGGGCCGTCGGTACGCCTCTGCTGGTCGAGCTCTTCGCCTGCCTGCTGGTCTTCGGCGGCTGGCTGGGCGCCCTGATCGCCGGTTAGCGGATCCCGGGCTTCCCTGCCGGCCCAGGACGGCACCTGCACGGGCGATGCTTGGTACATGAGCGAATTCACCGAGGTCGAACGCACCTATCTCGCCGGGCAGCATCTGGGACGGCTGGCCACGGTCGATCCACAGGGCCAGCCGCAGGCCAATCCGGTCGGTTTCTTCCCGCAGGACGACGGCACGATCCTGATCGGCGGCTACGCCCTGGGAACGACCAAGAAGTGGCGCAATCTGCAGGCGAACCCCCGGGTCGCGCTGGTGGTCGACGATGTGGTGAGCGTGCAGCCCTGGAAGGTGCGAGGAGTGGACATCAGGGGTGAGGCCGAGCTGCTGACCGGACCGCACGATCTGGGACCGCACTTCAGCGAGGAGCTGATCCGTATCCACCCCAAGAAGATCCACAGCTGGGGTCTTGACCAGGATCGCTAGCCGCCTCCCGCGGGCCTCAGGGGGCGGTCTGACGCTCCAGCCAGAGGTACCGCTGAGCGTATGAGCGCCAAGGCCGCCAACCCTCCGTTTCGGGCTCGCCCGGGAAGACCACATCGGGGTCACCCAGGGCGCGCATCCGGATCAGTGAGGCCGCGAACGGTGTCATGCCGGGCAGCGCGAGCAGCGCCTGCTCGGACTCGTCGCGGTCGGCGCCCGGGTCGAGCCGCACTCCGGCCACCGCGCGCAGTGCGGGCTCGTCCGCCGGCAGTTCCGCGGCCGCGGGGAAAAGATGGGTGAGCCCGCCGGACGGCTGGTCGAGCGGTGTTGCGTACCGTTCGACCAGCCACTCGGACTTCGCCCGCCCGGCCAGTGCCCGGACTGCGAACTCCACGGGCTCGGCAGCCCCCGGCGAGCGCAGCCCCGGCCGCCGGGAGACCAGGGGAGCCAGGCGCGGGTCCGCGGAGAGCCGCTCGTTGATGGCGTACGGATCGGCGTCGAGGTCGAAGAGCCGGCGCAGCCGCTGCACGGTGGTGGTGAGATCCCGCAGATCGGTCAGCTGGATCCGGGCATCCAGCCAGTGGCCCGCGGACCGCTCGGCAACAGCGACGACACCGCAGCCGTACGGCAGCCGCAGGGTGCGCCGGTACGTCCGGGCACCAGGGGTGCCGACCATCTCCTCGATGCGCGCGATGGCCTCCCTGCCGAGCAGATCGAAGACCTCGCGCGCGGCGTACGCCCCACGGTGCGCGAGGCGCAGCGGGATGCCTGCCGCGGTGCCGGCGGCGGGGACGTCCGCTTCGCCGCGCAGTTCGCTCGGGGTGCGGGCGTAGATCTGCCGGATGGTGTCGTTGAACTGCCGCACGCTGGAGAATCCGGCGGCGAAGGCGATCCGGGTGACCGGCAGATCGGTGGTCTGCAGCAGTATCCGGGCGGTGTGCGAACGCTGCGCACGGGCGAGGGCCACCGGACCGGCCCCGACTTCGGCGGTGAGCTGGCGCTGGACCTGCCGGGTGCTGTACCCCAGCCGCACGGCGAGCCCCGGGACACCCTCGCGGTCCACCACACCATCGCCGATCATCCGTATGGCGCGGCCCACCACATCGGCGCGTACGTTCCAGGCGGCCGACCCGGGTACGGCGTCCGGCCGGCAGCGGCGGCAGGCCCGGAACCCGTTGCCCTGGGCCGCCGCCGCCGTCGGATAGAAACTGACGTTCCTGCGTTTGGGGGTCACTGCCGGGCAGCTCGGCCGGCAGTAGATCCCCGTGGTGCTCACGGCGAAGAAGAACTCTCCGTCGAAGCGGGCGTCGCGGCTGCTCACCGCTTCGTACCTGGTCTCTTCATCCATCACGAGGCCCAGTGTGCGCTCCGTCGCGCATCCGGGCTCGCGGGATTCGGACACGACACTACGGTTTGCGGACCCTGCCGCGCTTGGCCTCCAGGTTGGCCCTGCCCTCCGCACCCTTCATCTTCCAGTCACGCCGGATCTCGGCGCGCAGCCTGGCATCGGTCTTGGCGACGATGCGCTGGTTCTCGCGCAGCAGTTTGCGGTAGCTCTCGAGGCGGCGCACCGCGAGTGAGCCGTCCTCGCAAGCGGCGAGCACCGCGCATCCCGGCTCCGCCTCGTGGGCGCAGTCGTGGAAACGGCACTCCTGGGCCAGGGCGTCGATCTCCGTGAAGACCTGGCTGACCCCGCTCGACGCGTCCCAGAGACCGACACCGCGCAGCCCGGGGGTGTCGATGAGGACTCCACCGCCGGGCAGCACGAGCAGATTGCGGGTGGTGGTGGTGTGCCGGCCCTTGCCGTCGATGTCACGCGTGGCCTGCACCTCCATGACGTCCTCGCCGATGAGCGCGTTGGCGAGTGTCGACTTGCCCGCCCCGGAGACTCCGAGCAGCACGCTGGTGCCCTCGGCGACCACAGCCCCGAGCACGTCGACACCCGCGCCGGATGCCGAACTGACGGGCAGAACCTGGACACCGGGGGCCGCGTGCTCCACGTCCGCGACGATGTACGAGAGCCCGACGGGGTCCGGGACCAGATCGGCCTTGGTCAGAACGACCAGCGGCACGGCTCCTGATTCCCACGCGAGGGCGAGGAACCGTTCGATCCGGGCCAGATCGAGCTCGACGGACAGCGGCACGGCGATGATCGCGTGGTCGACGTTGGCCGCGAGGATCTGGCCCTCGGAGCGCTGCGAGGACGTCGACCGTACGAAGGCCGTCCGCCGGGGAAGCAGCGTCCTGACGAACTGCGGATCACCGACAGGGTCGACGGCCGCCCAGTCCCCGGTGCACACCACCTTCGTCGGGTCGCGCGGCACCACGTACTCGGTGTCGGCCCGTACCGTGCCCGCCGGGGTGACGACATCGCAGAGGCCCCGGTCGACCCGTACGACGCGGCCGGGCAGCAGGCCCCGTGCGGCGTACGGCGCGAACTCGGCCTCCCAGCCTTCGTCCCAGCCGTAGGGGGCGAGGGGGCTGCGGGCACTGTCGGTCGCCGGAGATGAGGGAGAGAGAAAAGAGAAAGACAAGGGTGACCCTTCACAGGGTGGCCCCGGCAACGCGCTCTTCGCGCGGAGTTGAGTGAATGTCAGCCGCGGGCCACAGGGGTGGAAACGATGAACTCCTGAATGCGGGCAGCGCCCGTCACCGTGACAGTCATCAATGTCCTCACCTCCTGTTTCCTGGTGGACCCACGCGATCCGGCGGGATCGGCACAGGGCCGTGTCCCGGAACGAGGGAACCATAACCCCGTCCAAGGAGCGGGTCCATTCATTTATCCGGCGGCACGGTCCTGCTCTCCCGCCCACGGCCCGCCTTACGCCGTTGGCGGCACGGCGCGGCAGGCGTCGTGACCGGGCACCGCACCAACTCACCTGTGCACCCTCGACCATGACGGTGCGGCTGGACTTCCACGGCAGGTCCCGGCGGGCCCGCTCCGGCGCACTCGGCTTGGCGCACGGATTCGTCAAGATCTCCGGCTCGGTCTGTTTCCAGCCGATCTTGCTCCAGGTGACTGATGACCGCACACGCTCACCGGCGAAGACTCCTCGACTCCACCCTCTTGGCCGGTCAAACGTCCGTGCGGAGCTGCTGGCTCGAGCGAATCGCGGCTTCGATCCGGGCGAGTTGGGCTGCGAGGATGTCCTCGAATGCGGCGCGGCGGTCCGCCCCGAGGGGGCGGACGTCGCGGGCGAAGTGGGCCAGTGCAGGGAAGCGTTCGGGGTCGGCGCCCAGTACCGCCACGCGGAACAGCTCCATGCCCTGTTCGTGCTCTTCCGGGGTGACCGCGCTGACCCCGGCCTCGGAAGCGATCAATGCGGCGATGAGGACCGCGATCCGGTGATAGTGCACCGGGATCTCCTCGTCGGGAAGCCCCGACGCGCGCAGCGCCTGCAGCACCTCTTCCATGACCAGCCGGGAACCGGCGCCGCCTGACGCGTATCGTCCCCAGACCGCGGCGAGCTGGGGCTGCCGACCGAAGGCGTCTCTCACCCGCAGGGCCAGGGCCGTGATGCGCTGCTTCCAGTCGCCCTCGGCGCGGTGGCCGTTCATGGCGGCCAGGAGAATCCGGTCGGCCACGGCGCGCAGCAGTTCGGTCTTGCTGCGGAAGTGCCGGTAAAGGCTGGAGGAATCGGTCCCGAGGGCCGCGGCCAGCTTGCGCACGCTGAACGAATCAGCATCGCTCGTACGCAGCAGCTCCGCCGCCGCATCCAGGATCTCTTCGGTCGACCAGCGCCTTCGGCCTGCCATTTTGCTCCTCTCGCCGGATCTCAGCCTAACCCATGCACTTGGCGTTGCACGCACCGCGTGCATAATGAGGACATGAGTATGCCGAACGGCGGCATGCCACGCGTGCCCTGCTGCCCGGGTCAGGCGACCGATGCGGCGCTCAACCCGGGGAATACGAAAGGACGCATGACGTGAAGAACCCACTGGATTCCGCAGCACTGAACGCAGCCATCGAAAACGTCCACCGCGCCGGGATGCCGGGCCTGTTCGCCGAGGTCCGAGACGTCGGCCAGGTCTGGCGCGGTGCCGCCGGGGTTGCCGATGTCACCACGGGCCGCCCCGCCACCGCCGGCATGCGGCACCGCGTCGGCAGCATCACCAAGACGTTCACCGCCGCCGCGGTCCTGCAGCAGGTCGAGAACGGTCGGATCGGTCTCGACACACCGATCGGCCGATACCTTCCGAAGCTGGTACCCGGAGAACGCGGTGACACGATCACGGTCCGGATGCTGATCAACCACACCAGCGGCCTCGCCGAGTACCTCCCGTACGCCTACCCCTCCCTCAAGGCGTACCCCGCCCTCGCGGATACCGGACCCCAGAGCCTGGACGACCACCGGCTCACGCGGTTCAACCCCACTGAACTGATCGAGATGGGGGTCACCGCACCAGCCGTCGGCACCCCGGGCGGTACACCGGGGGTGTACTCCAACACCAATTACCTGCTCCTCGGCCAACTCCTGGAACAAGCGACCGGTACCACGGCCGAGCGGTACATCACCGGGAACGTCATCGAGCGCGCCGGGCTCCGGGACACCGAACTCCCCGCCGGACCGTACATCAACGGGCCGCACTCGCAGCTCTACGAGGCGTGGTTCGGCATGATCGACCCGCCGCGCGATTACAGCGTCTACGACATGTCATGGGTGGGGCCCGCAGCCTCGCTCATATCAACCGTCGCGGACCTCAACCGCTTCTACGGCATGCTCCTGGCCGGAGAGATCGTCAGCCCGTCGTCGCTGGCGCAGATGCAACGCACTGTCCCGGTCGTCTCCCAAGAGGGAAAGACGATCGACTACGGCCTCGGCCTGCACCCGATGGACGGTCCCGGTCAGAGCACTTTCTGGGGCCACGGCGGCATGGTCTGGGGTGGTGGAGCGCTGGCCATGACCCGCGCCGACGGCAAGCGCCAGATGGCGGTCGCGGTGAACACGCAGAGATGGAACAGGCTCGACCCGGCAGGCAAGCCGCAGCCCCATCCCATCGACGACGCGCTTGCGGCGCTGTACCGCGTGGCCATGTACGGCTGACCGGGCCGGAGAGAGCCGCTTTGACCGTCATTCGTGGGGTGGGATTCGCCGCGCGGAGTTCCTGAGCCGTTCGGCGAGAGCTTCGACGAGGCCGCGGAGTTCATCCGGGCGCTCGATGACGAACGGCCGGTCCAGCGAGGCGAGTACAGCGGGCAGCCAGTCGAGCCGTTCCACACGCATGTCGACGCGGGACCAGAGTTCGGTCTCCGGATGTGCGCCGCTCGGGGACGGCAGCTCCCTCACGATCGCGACGCCGGCGGGAAGCCGGGTGTGGATCTGCTGGGCCGTCCCCTGGACCCGCAACGTCACCTCATGCCGGTACGGCGCCGTGGCGAGCCCTGACAGAACGCGCTGTGAAGGGTCGAGTCCTGCGGGTGGTTCGAACGAGCCGGGCAGGGGCCTCACACCGGTGATGCGATCCAGCCGGAACGTCCGGTCCTCGCCGGCCGTGACGTCCTCAGCCGTGACATACCACCTGCCCGAGTGGGCGACGACCCCGTGCGGGTGCAGTGTGCGTTCGCTGCGCCGGCCGTCGGCGGCGGTGTACAGGACCGAGATCGGCCGGTGATGGTGCACCGCGTCGGCCATCGAGAGCAGGACCCCGGATTCCGGGGAGTCCGCCTCGCGGGCCGGAGCCGTGAAGGCGAGGGAGCGGAGCACGGCGTCGAGTCTGAGGCTCAGGCGTTCGGGCAGCACGCGCCGGATCTTCGCGGCCGCTGTCTCATTCGCCGTGCCGGTGGCCGTCGTCAAGCCCGCTCGCTGACCCGCGACCAGGCCGAGCAGCACGGCGAGCGCTTCGTCGTCGCTCAGCATGAGCGGAGGCATGCGGTAACCGGGAGCGAGCCGGTAGCCGCCGTAGCGACCGCGCACCGACTCGACGGGCACGTCGAGGTCGACGAGGTGGCAGGCGTAGCGCCGTACGGTGCGTTCGTCGACGCCGAGCCGGTCGGCGAGTTCGTTCACGGTCCGGATGCCGCCCGACTGCAGGAGCTCCAACAGGGCGAGCACGCGAGCGATGGGGCGAGGCATGCCCAGAAGTCTCCCCTGTATACCGGGCGGGTTCCGCCCGGTATACATCGTAGCGTCGGATCAGAAGCACCGACCCGACCGGAGAAGCACCATGAACTTTGTCTCTGTCCGCATCATCACGAACGACGTCGCCCGCCTCGTGGACTTCTACGAGCGCGCCACCGGTGTGGCTGCCGACTGGTCCAACGAGGACTTCGCCGAGCTCAGGACCACGTCCGCCACCCTCGCGATCGGCAGCACCCGCACCGTCCCCCTGTTCGCGCCCGGCTCCGCACGCCCGGCCGACAACCACAGCGTCATCCTGGAATTCCTCGTCGACGACGTGGACAGCGTGCACAGGAACCTGACCGGCTTCGTGGAGGACTTCGTCAACGAGCCCACCACGATGCCCTGGGGCAACCGGGCGCTCCTGTTCCGCGACCCGGACGGCAACCTCGTCAACTTCTTCACTCCCGTCACGCCGGCAGCCGTCGAAAAGTTCGCTCGCTGAGGAGAACCCGGCGGGCAGGTGCTCCCGGCCGCATGCCCGGGAGAGTGGCAGCTCACCCGTCTACGCCTGCAAAACGAGACGGCGAACGGTCAGACCGTCGGCTGTCCGACGAAGCCGCCGGCGGCCGCTGTGAGTATCCCAAGGACTCGCTCAGCGCAAGGACTCGCTCAGCGCCATGTCTGGTCGAGGCCGCCGTTGCACCGGATGGTGCGCAGGCCGAACCGGCTGTCGTCGAGACAGGATCCGGTGGCCGAAGCCGTGGCGGTTCGGGACCGGCGCGATGTGCGCCGGCACACCGCGCGCGCCCGCCCACCGTGACGAACGGTTCGACCTGGCGGCCGTCCTGCCGGTCTCCTCCACCAGCCGACGCACCGTGGTCGGAGGCCGGCCTCCGACGGCCGAGTCAACAACCCTGCGGTGCAATACACCTAGGAGGACGGCACGCCTGCACGGTGAACACTCTTGCCGTGCTCGACCTTGACGTCGGGCTTCGTCCCGGCCCCGCCCGCGGCTCCGTGCCTCCCGGTGCCCGGCTTGGTTCTGCGGCCTTTGCCCGCGGTCTCCTTGCCGACGGGCTTCCTCCGCCCGGCGTCGGCTCCGTGGCGCCCGGAGTCGTCAGGCCCGGCCGGCCTTTCCGGAGAGGCCGCCACCGGCATCCGTGCGCAGTAGGCACTCACGGACGCAGGACCCCCGGCAGCCGCCACGAGGCGTACGTACGCCTTGCCGTGACGTACCCGCTTCCCGTGCAGCAGCGCCCTGCACAGCCGGACCTGCGCGCGGCCCGGCGCCCCGGAGGGCACCGGAACCGCAGGGGACGCCCCGGTCCGGGCCGTCCCCTGCGGGGCGCCGGCCGTCGTACGGGAAGGTGCGACCGTCCGGGACGGTGCGCGGGGCACCGTCCGTACCGGGGCCGCGTCCGGCCGGCCGGACGGCCGGCCGCTACGGTCCATGGGCTGGGGAAGGACACCCGCACCGGCGGCCAGGGCCACGCCGCCCAGGGTGACGCTCGCGACGAGCGCGCCGAGCGCGGCTCGTATCGAGAGGCGGGGTCGCGGTCCGCTCCGGGAGGAGCGCCACTCGTCGCGGCTGCGCGGCCCCCGCAGCACGGTGCGCCGGGGCCAGGTGTCGCGGGCCTGCCGGAACGCCGCGAGAGCCGCCTCCTCCTGGTCCCGTCCGGATGGGCCCGGTCGCCGCAACGCAGCTCCCAGCGCCGCAGTTTCCGGCTCCGGGATGTCATCCGCCGACCGCTCCGCTTCGCGTGTCATGTCTCGTTCCTCAGTGTCCGGGAAGCGCCGGACGTCACTTCCGGCCGGCCGGCCGCGAACTTCGCCGCCAACTGCTTCAGGCCCCGGTGCGACGCCATCCGTACGGCCCCCACCCGCTTGTCCAGAACACGGGCCGCGGCCGGCCCGTCGAGCCCCACCACCACACGCAGCAGAACCGCCTCCGCCTGGTCCGGCGGCAGCGTCGCGATGATCGCGAGCGCCTGCCCGGTCGACAGGTTGTCCAGTGCGTCCGCCGCCGTGTCGTGACCGTCCGGGAGATCGAGCACGTCCTGTTCGATCGCCGCGGTGAGCGGTCTGCGTCTGCGGCGGCGCAGATGGTCCATCGCGCGGTGCCTGGCGATGGTCGCGGTCCAGCCCCGGAACCCCGCACCGTCGCCACGGAAGCGCCACAGGTCTCTGGCGATCTCCAGCCATGCGTCGGACGCCACGTCCTCGGCCTCCGTGCCGACCAGCCCCCGTACGTAGCCGAGAAGTCCGGGGTGGACGAGACGGTAGGCCGCGGCGAAGGCCACTTCGTCGCCCTGCTGCGCACGCGCCACAGCGGCGGTCAGCTCAGCGTCGTGGCCGGGCGCGTCCGGCCGCTCCCCGCCTCGGATCACACTTCCCTCTTCAGGACCTGGACAGCACCGTTCGGCATGCTGATTCCATCGCTGGCAGCCACCCGGGGCGTTCCCCCCACCCGCGGGCGGCGATGTCCATGGAGCGTAATCCACCGGTGCGCGGTCCGCCGGTCGGTCGCAGTGATGTTTCACCGAAGGGGTGCGCTGGACAGTGCGGGAAGCCCGTCCGAGACGCGCTCCCCGCGAAGTCGCCTGAAGGGTGGAGCAATTGAGATCGCGCACATCTCCCGCGTACCGGCCATGGAAGGGCAGCGCCCGGTGAACCACCGTTACCACCTCCGGTCGGTGCCCGCTGCCGCTCTCACCTACGACCCCGACTGGCTGGCCGCCCAGTTCGATGACGACTGGGACGACTTACAGGCGCTCTGCGCGTTACATCTGGCGGACGTGCTGCAGAAGGACTTCACCGACGTCGACCGGCTGTACACAGCGCACGGCAGCGGCCATGCGGGCAGCCTGCCGGTGCTGGGCGGCCGTCCCGTACCGCATCACGACGACCGGCTGCCGTCCTTCGCAGTCCTCACCCCGCCGGGAGTCGAGGAGGCCGCGGCCTTTCTGACCGGGGTCTGCTTCGATGCCCTGTGGCCGGTGGTGTGCAAGGAACTCACCGCGCCGTACGGACCTGTCGTCCCCGAGCCCCGGATCCGCGAGCACTTCGCGCGCGCCCATGAGGGGCTCACGGCCTTCTACGCGCGGGCCGCCGACGAGGAACGGTCGGTCGTCAAGTGGCTGCTGCTCTGAGCGCCACCGTCCCGCAGCGGTCCTGAGACGGATCCCGGGACGGGCCTGCGACAGGTCAGCGCCAGTAGGTCGCCTTTGACCTGTCAATGATGGAAGGTACAGTGGACGTATGAGTCTTCGACACGCACTGCTGGGCCTGCTGGTCGATCGACGGGCAAGCGGCTATGACCTGATGAAACTCTTCGACGGTTCGCTCGCCAACGTCTGGTCCGCCAACCAGAGCCAGGTCTACGGCGAACTCAAGCGCCTCGCCGACACCGGTCTGGTCACCGTGGCCAGCGAGGGCCCGCGCGGCCGCAAGGAGTACGCCCTCACCGACGAAGGCCTGGCCGAGCTGCACTCCTGGCTGGTCGACACCGAATCCGGCCAGGCCACACGGAGCGACGTCCTGTTGCGGGTCTTCTTCCTCGGCGTCCTCAGCCACGACGAAGCGGTGGCTTTCCTGCGGCACCGGGCCCAGCTCGCCGCCGATGAACACACAAAGCTCGAAGCGATCAAGGAATCCATCGCATCGGACGACAGCCCGCTCGCCGTCGAGGGGGCCCTCGCCCTCGAATTCGGCCTGCGCTTCAGCGCCATGCGCGAGGAGTGGGCGAACTGGGCTGTAGGGCAGCTGCGCGACACCGGTGGGCCAGCGGCCTCCTGAACCGATCCGGCCATGCAGACGCACACCGGGCCCGCTCGCGGGCGGCCCAGGACCGGTGCGCACAAAGGCTGTTCGGCTCACCGCGATCGGGATGCCCCGCCGGGCAGGACCGTCCGGCAGACTCAGGAGACCCTTGCCCGCCGGCCTCGCGGGCCCACCGGGCGTGCGGCACTGAACCGTTGAGGCCGAGCGCTCGGGAGAGCAGCGGCCAGGACGTCTTGTACTCCTCCTTCCCCTACGTCCAGCTGTGCGTGCCGCCGGAATGGAAATGCGGGCGGCGAACGCGGCCGGCTCGACTCCAGCGCGCGCCTCATCAGGCTCTTCGAGCTGGTCTCCGCGGCGCGGGCGGTCCGGCGACCCGACGCGGACCGGCTCGCGGCCGGGGCCGCGAGCCGGGACGGTGCCGGTGCCCCTTCGCAGGACAGCCCGTAGGCCGTGTGGAGAAGTAGCGGCGTCCGCCCGGCGCGCGGCGCCTGGGCTTCACACCGCCTAGAGGGCGCCCGTCGTCCGCGCACCCGAAGCGCTGGTCTCCAGCCACTTCGACCAGGACAGGTTGAAGGCCGCGTAGCCGTTGTCCCCCGCGGCCTTGCCCCGCGGCGACCCGGTGATGGTGACGGGGTCTCCCTGCTTGACGAAGTCGTAGAACCACTTCGAGTCCGCCAGGGACAAGTGGATACAGCCGTGCGAGCCGTAACTGTGGCCCGGGTAGGGGTCGCCGGTCGAGTAGTGGATGTACGTACCCGACGTGGTCAGGTGGACATCCCAGGGCAGGGTCAGGTCGTAGAAGTCGGGGCTGCCCTTGGTGCAGCTGATACCGACACTGCAGGAGGTCATGTGCACCTCGCGTGCTTTGTCGATGACCGCCATGGTGCCGTCCCAGGAGGGGAAGCTCGGGCTGCCCGCGTCAATGGGCAGGGTGCGGACCAGCTTGCCGTCACGCTTCACCTGCATCGTGTGTCCCGGCACCGATGCGGTGGCCTCGACGTCGTCCCCGATCGTGAAGGTGTGCTGGTAACCATGGGTTCCGTAGCGGCCGTTGCCGTTGCTCACGTCCTTCAGATCGGCATCGAGCTTCACCTTGGTGCCGGGCTTCCAGTAGTTCTCGGGCCGCCAGTCGACCCGGGTGCTGCTGAACCAGTGCCAGGCGCCGGTGACCGGAACCGAAGCGGTCACCTTGAGGTGCTTCTCGACCGTGCCACGAGCCGATGTGCCCACCGGGTTGCTGAAGACCACCGAGATCGGCATGGCGACCCCGACGGTGGCACCGGTCTTGGGCGCGATCGTGTTCAACAGCATCGGCGGGCCCGCGGGACGTGCCGGCTTCGGATGTGCGCTCGCCTGCGCCTTCCCGGAGGCTTTCCCCGCGGATGCCCCCGAACCCGAGGCTTCGGCGTTTCCGCCGCAGGCACTCGCGCCGGCGAGCACCACACCGACCAGCAGTGCGATTCCTATACTGCCCTTGACCCGGCCCATGCCCATGCTCCGCTCACATCACGTCTTCCGAGATCCAACACCCCTAGAGACAAGGACTCCGCGGCAACGGTTGCGCCCCTCTCGTAAAGCGCAGGCCAAGTCTGCCGGTCGCGGAGGGTGTCCGGAAGCGCCCGCCGGTTCCGGCGCTCCCGAAAAAATCGCCGCATGGCCGGTACACCTGTGCGGTGCTGCTCGTTGGCCTGACGGGCCACGGTGACCTCGCCGCAGGGGCCGGGCAGCTTCGTCAGGAGACGGCAGGCATGAACAGGAAGTCCGGCAGCCGGAACGGCCGCCCGGCCCGCACCCCACCTGGGCACCGCCGGTAATCCGCAGCGAGGACGGCCGATACATCACCACCCGGGAATCGGACACACGCAGAGGTATGACCATGCCAGAGACTGAACCGACCGAACCCTTCGAAGAGCCGCACGTGGGCACCAGATACCGCTGGGAGGTCGAGGCGGCGTACCGGAAGCTGGAAGCTTCCGCAGGCGACCAGCAGAGCCCGCTCGCCAACGGGCTGCTGACCGCCTACAGCTGGGCGCTGGGGCACACCACCACCGCTCCGGTCACCGGCGATGTGAGCGCCGGAGCTCCCGGCCTCGGCCTGCTGACCGCCGAAGTGGATGCGGCGACCGTGCAGTTGGAGGGCGCGGCCCAACGCGGCATCCCGCAGGACCACATCCAGGGGGTGTACGACGCGCTCGCCTGGATCTGCGGCCAGCTGGAGCCGCGCCCCTGAGATGCCTGCGTGCGGAGCCACGTCGTGCGGCAGGCCCGCAGAACATGGCGCCTCGCCGGGCTCGCCCCCCCTGTGCCTCGGCCGCACCGGGAGGCGATGCCCGGGAACGGGTGGATGCCCGCCGCACGGACGGGATACCGCACGGCGCGCCCGGGGAAGAGCCGGTCCGTACGGGCGTGGTCGCCGATGCCACGGTGCGGTGTTGCGTATCCGGTCGCCCGCCTCGCGGTCGACGACTCGGCTCTCCTTGCCACCGGTCCAGTTTCCGGATCCGGGCCGTGTGCGGCCCGAGGCGTCGATCCTGCTGAGGGCGTCATCGGACACCGGCTCAGCCCTCCCACAGCACTGGAACGGCGCTCCTGCCCGCCGCAGCCGGCGTCCGGTCCGCCCCGACAGCAAAGCCGACCGATTCGTACAAGACCGGCGGCGGTGCGCGTGCCTACGTTGGTCCCATGACTCCTTCACCTGCTCCGCAACTCGATGCCATCGGCCTTGTCGTCGCCGACATGGTCGCCTCGCTCGCCTTCTACCGTCTGCTCGGTCTCGACATCCCGGCCGAGGAGGACTCCCGGCCCCATGTCGAAGTGACGCTGCCGGGCGGACTGCGCATTCTCTGGGACACCGAGGAAACGGTCCGCTCCTTCGATCCGGGCCGGCAGCTGCCGGAGTCCCCGGGACGCGCCGGACTCTGTTTCCGCTGCGACTCAGCCGCCGGCGTCGACGCCGTGTACGACACGCTCATGACGGCCGGCCACCGGGGGCATCTCAAGCCCTGGGACGCCTTCTGGGGACAGCGTTACGCGACAGTGCTCGATCCCGACGGATCCGAGGTGTCGCTGTTCGCCGACGCCACATAGCTGTTCGACGCCACATAGCTGCTCAGCGACATCCCGGCCAGACCGCGCATCTCGCGGGCGAGATGCGCCTGGTCGGTGCAGCCGGCCGCGATCGCCGCATACGCGTACGGCGCCCCGGCGGCGACGAGAGCCAGCGCGCGCTGGAGCCGCAGTACCCGGGCGAGGGTCTTGGGCCCGTATCCGAAGGCGTCCAGCGAACGGCGGTGCAGCTGCCGGGCGCCGAGGCCGACCGATTCCGCGGTCCCGGCGACGGAGCGGCCGGTGTCCAGCTGCTCGGCGACGGCCCTCAGCAGTGGATCGGGCGGCTCCGCTTCGGCAGCGCGCCGCAGCACCACGGACTCCAGCGCAGCCACGTGGTCGGACGCCCCGTCGACCCGGTCGGTGAGCCTGCGGGTGACGGCGGCGGGCCACAGATCGGTCAGTCCGACGCGCCGGTCGCGCAGTTCGTACGCCGGTACGCCGAGCAGCGCGGGCCCGCAGCCCGGTGCGAAGCGCACCCCGGCGTACCGGGTGGCGGAGGAGGCTTCCGGCAGGTGTGCGCGCGTGTCCGGGCCCGCGACCAGCAGGATGCCATCGGTCCAGATCAGGTCCATGCATCCGTCGGGCAGCACCGGGTGGTCGTCGGGACCCTGCACGGTGCGCGTCCAGACGACGGCGCCCTCAAGCCGGGACGGCCACTGTGCGTACACGCCTCCAGCGTAGACCGGGCGGGTCAGTCCTGGTCGCGCGTGGTGTGCTCGGGGGACCGCTTGTCGTCGGGCCTCCTGGAGCGCAGCCGCGACGTGACGTCCTCCGGGGGCAGGAACCGCGACCAGCGCTCGGGGAACTCGGATGGCATGTCCGAGCCCCCCTCGTCCTCCTCGTCCTCCTCGTCGTCCGCGGTCTCCGGGCCCGGGGCGCCGGGGTGGTACGGGGACGCGCCGGTCCCGGCGGCCTGCGCTGCCCGCTGCCGCTCGTTCGCCGCGCGGGCCGCCGCTGTCGCAACGGAGGGCCAGACCCGGTCGATGGCCGCGTTGACCGCCGCGCCGACCAGAACGGCGAAAGCCGAGATGCCGATCCACAGCAGCACCGCGATGGGCGCGGCGAGCGAACCGTAGATCGTCGGCCCCTCCACTTCACCCGTGAGGTAGATCCGCAGCAGGAAACTTCCCAGGAACCACATTCCGAGGGCCACCAGAGCCCCCGGAATGTCCTCTATCCATGGCGACCGAACCGGTACGGACACGTGGTAGAGGGTGGTGAGGAACGCGATCGACAGCACGACCACCACCGGCCAGTACAGGATGGCGACGACTTCCTCACCGCCGGGGACGAACTCCACCACCCGGTCCGGCCCCACCACCGCGAGCGGCAGCACCACCGCTCCGATCAGCAGCGCGACGATGTAGAGCAGCAGTGAGAGCAGCCGGGTCATGACAATGCCACGGCGGCCGTCGAGGCCGTACATCACCGTGATGGTGTCGATGAAGACATTGACCGCCCGCGAGCCCGACCACAGAGCAAGGGCGAAGCCGATGGAGACCAGATCGGGGCGCCTGCCGTGGGTGACGTCCTCCAGCAGCGGTTTCGCGAACTCGTGGACCCCCCGGTCGGAGAGGACCGTGCTGGCGGCGTTGAGGATGTTCTGCTCGAGGCTCGCGACGGTGTGGGTGTCGGTCCAGCCGTCGACGTAACCGAGCAGAGCGATCAGACTGAGCAGCAGCGGCGGCAGCGAGAGCAGCGTGAAGAACGCCGCCTCGGCCGCGAGTCCCAGGATCCGGTACTCCATGCACGAGTTGACGGTGTCCTTCACCAGCAACCAGGCCATCCGGCGCTTGGAGACGTTGCGGTAGAGGGCTCTCGCGCGGTGGAGCAGGCCTGAATGGCGCTCCCCTGTTTCATTTGCTGCCTGCACCTCCTTACCGTAGCCCCATGGCAGCCACCACCCACACCGTGTCCAACCAGCCTCCGCCCCTGGTGGGGCATGACGTCTTCACCTCGGACGCGGTACTGACCGAGGCGGTGGACCGGCACACCGCGCGGGAGATCGCGGAAGAGGTAAGGGAAGAGCTCGGCGCGCTCGGCCGCTCGGCCGGTTCGGGGCAGGTACAGGAGTGGGGAGCCCTGGCGAACGAACATCCGCCGAGGCTGCGCACGCACGACCGATACGGGCACCGGATCGACGAGGTGGAGTTCCATCCGGCCTGGCACCGGCTGCTCGGAAAGGCCGTTTCCGCGGGGCTCACAGACGCGTGGGGCAGGCCGGGCGGCCATCTGCGCCGCGCCGCCGGCTTCCTGGTGTGGTCGCAGGTCGAGGCGGGTCACGGGTGCCCGGTGTCGATGACCCATGCGGCGGTGCCGGCGCTGCGGTCCGATCCGGCGCTGGCCGCGGAGTGGGAGCCCAGGCTCACCTCGCACATCTACGAACAGGAACTGCGGCCCGCCGGGGGCAAGCCCGGTGCGCTGTTCGGGATGGGGATGACGGAGAAGCAGGGCGGCAGCGACGTCCGCGCCAACACGACGTCCGCGGTGCCGCTCGGCAGCGACGGCGAGTATCTGCTCACCGGTCACAAGTGGTTCTGCTCGGCGCCGATGTGCGACGGATTCCTGGTGCTGGCGCAGGCGCCGGGTGGACCGACGTGTTTCCTGGTGCCCCGGGTGCTTCCCGACGGCACGCGCAATGTCTTCGCGATCCAGCGGCTGAAGGACAAACTGGGCAACAGATCCAATGCGTCGGGCGAGGTCGAGTTCGACGGCACCTGGGGCCAGCGGGTGGGCGATGAGGGCCGCGGGGTGCGCACCATCATCGAGATAGTGGCGGCCACCCGGCTCGACTGCGCGGTCGGATCGGCGGCACTCATGCGGCAGGCCGTGGCGCAGGCGGTGCACCATGCCGCGCACCGCAGCGCGTTCGGCGGGAAGTTGGCGGAGAAGCCGCTGATGCGCAACGTACTGGCCGATCTCGCCCTGGAGTCGGAGGCTGCCACCACGCTGGCCATGCGGCTGGCGGCGGCCTACGACAGCGACACGGAAGAGGAGCGGGCCCTGCTGCGGCTCGCGGTACCCGCCGCGAAGTACTGGGTCACCAAGCGCTGCACCCCGGTTGCCGTCGAGGCGCTGGAGTGCCTGGGCGGCAACGGCTACGTCGAGGAGTCCGGGATGCCGCGGCTGCTGCGCGAGTCTCCGCTGAACTCGATCTGGGAGGGCTCGGGGAACGTCCAGGCGCTGGATGTGCTGCGGGCCCTGCAGCGGGAGCCCCAGGCGTTCGACGCCTTCCTCAAGGAGGTCGGCAGAGCGCGAGGCGCCGATCACCGGCTGGACCGGGCGATCAGGGATCTGCTCACCGAACTCGCCGACCTGGAGGGAATCGAGGCCCGGGCGCGCAGGCTCGTCGAGCGCATCGCACTGGTTCTGCAGGGTTCGCTGCTGGTTCGGTGGGCGCCGTCCGCGGTGGCCGACGCGTTCTGTGCGTCGCGGCTGGGCGGCGACTGGGGAACGGCGTTCGGCACCCTGCCGCACACCCTGGACCTGGCGTCGGTCGTCGACCGCGCGGCGCCGTCCGGCAACGCATAACAGCCGGGGTTGGTGCTGCGCCGACACGGCACCACCCCGGCTGGTGCGAGCAGTTTCGTACAACGGGCCGCCCGGGCGCGAGGGTTGCAGAGGGTTGCACCGGATGTGCGGACTGCCGGGCGCGGCGGCCGCCGGGCGGGCACCATGAAGCACAGCACCCCGACGGTGCACGCACCACCCGGAAAGAAGCGGGGAGCTTCCCATGAGGACCACGGCCCCGAGCGCGTTTGGTCTGTCCGCCCCGCACACCCGTGAGACGGCGCGTGCGCTGCACGGACTGCGCGAGGCCGCCCTCTCGGGTGACCGGTCGGGGCCCGCCCCGCGTCCGGTCATCGACGCGTCCTGGAAGCGGATGCTGAGGATCGGCGTCGACCCCGACCGGGGCACCAGCAGTGCGCTGCTGGACAGAGAGGATCTGGAGCACCGGCGCAGGGCGACCCCGCTGGGCGAGTTGCTCCCGGCGCTGAGCGAGGGACTGATCCCGGCTGCCGACGCCTCGGCACAGATCGTGGTCATCACCGATGGTGAGGGTCGGGTGCTGTGGCGCGACGGCAACCAGGCGGTCATCCGCCGGGCCAACGGCATCTGTCTGGAGGAGGGCGCCGCCTGGAGCGAGGACTCGACCGGCACCAACGCGGTGGGCACCGTACTGGAGGCGGGGCGGCCCCTGCAGGTGCACTCCGCCGAGCACTTCGTCCGGACCTTGCAGAACTGGACCTGCGCGGCGGCGCCCGTCCACGATCCGCGGGACGGCAGGCTGCTGGGCGTCATCGATGTCAGCGGGCCCGATCACACCTTCCATCCCGCCACTCTGGCGCTGGTCGAATCCGTGGCGCGGCTGGCCGTGGCGGAGCTGCGCAACCGGCATCTGATCTCGGTCGAGGGGCTACGCTCCGTGGCGTCGCCGATCCTGAGCCGACTGGGCGGACGGGCCCTGGCGGTGGACGCCAACGGCTGGCCCGCCGCGGTGACCGGGATGCCGCCCGTCGCCCGGCTGCCTCTGCCCAGGTCCTTCGCGGCGGGACGGATGTGGCTTCCTTCCCTGGGGATGTGCGCGGTCGAGCCACTGCCGGGCGGCTGGCTGATCCGGGTCGACGACGAGAACACCGGAGCGGGGAGCCCGGCCCCGCCCGGCCGGGTGGTGCTCGATCTCAGCGGCCGGCGCCGGTGGTCGGTCACCGTGTCGGGCGCCGCGGGCAGCTGGACGCAGGGGCTGACACCGCGCCATGCGGAGCTGCTGTACGTACTGAGCCTGCACCGCGGGGGCCGCACGGCAGCCGAACTGGCCGGTGATCTGTTCGGGGACCCGACACGGAAGGTGACGGTACGCGCCGAGATGTCGCGGGTGCGCCGCACCCTGGCCGAGGTCCTGGCACACCGCCCGTACCGCTTTCTCGAGGAGGTGGACGTCACGGTGATCCGTCCGGAGCGTCCGGACGATCTGCTTCCGCACTCGACGGCGCCGGCCGTGCGGCGGTCCGTACCCCCCGCCGGCTGACGCGGACCACAGCGGGTCACGCGTACGGAACAACCCACGACGGCACGACGGCACGACGGCACGACGGCACGACGGCACGACGGCACGACGGGAGTGTCGCCCGGCCGGGCTTTCCGCGTCGGGTGCGGTGAGTGCGCCGTCGCCGTGAGACCGCCGTGCGCCACCGCGCCGCCTCATGGTTCCCTGGCGTGCATGAGCACCGTCACCGTGACCACCTGGTCCCTGGAACAGACCTCCCCCGCCGATGTCAGGCCGGCCGCCGAGCCGGAAGGCGACATCAGGATCGTCCGCGCCGAGGTGGCGTCGCCCGAATTCAGCCGGTTCCTCTACGCCTCGGTCGGTGGGGACATCCGCTGGACCGACCGGCTCTCGCTGAACTACGGACAATGGCAGGAACTGCTCGACCGGCCGGGCGTCGAGACCTGGGTGGCGTACGAGCGGGGCACCCCGGCCGGGTACGTGGAGCTGGACCCGCAGGACGACGGCGTCGTGGAGATCATGTACTTCGGTCTGCTCCCGGCGTTCCGTGGCCGGCGCATCGGCGGCCACCTGCTCTCGCACGGTGTCCGGCGGGCCTGGGATCTGGCCGACCGCACACCGGGGCGGGCCCCGACGAAGCGGGTCTGGGTGCACACCTGCAGCAAGGACGGACCGCACGCGATGGACAACTACCTGCGCCGGGGCTTCAGGCTCTTCCGAACGGAGACGGAGGAGGAAGCGGAGGTCGTGACTCCGGGTCCGTGGCCCGGAGCAGACGCCTGACGTCCACCCCCGCCGCACGTGACGGACACCACAGTGTCTCGGGATGCGGGACCATGACGTCCATATGGTGGATAGTGGTGGACTCCTACGAGATCGCCGTGACACGCTTCCGTCATGTCTGGAACTGGAATTGCCTTGATTAGTCGACGCCACGTCGACCTCGGCCGCGTGTCCAGCGCCATCTGTCCGGCGCGCTGATCTCCACCAGCACCGCCGTGTCCCGCCGTCCCCGTCGTTGCGGACGAGCGAAGTCCCCCAGCGGGGCCCAGTAGCCCCCGAACCGCTGTGCCCTGCCGTGAACACGCAGGTCGCAGGGGTACTTTCCGCCTGATCCGTCGCCCTCTTGAGCCGCCACAGAAGGACGAACCACCATGGCCGCCAGCCCGGAAACTCCCGCTCCCGCCACGTCCCGCCGCAAGGTGAGCCGTCACCGTGGCGAGGGTCAGTGGGCGCTGGGTCACTTCACCCCGCTGAACGGCAATGAGCAGACCAAGAAGGACGACGACGGTCTCAATGTGCGGACACGCATTGAGACGATCTACTCCAAGCGCGGCTTCGACTCGATCGACGGCGCCGACCTGCGCGGCCGGATGCGCTGGTGGGGGCTCTACACCCAGCGCAAGCCCGGGATCGACGGCGGCAAGACGGCGATCCTGGAGCCGGAGGAGCTGGACGACGAGTACTTCATGCTGCGGGTGCGGATCGACGGCGGGCGGCTGACCACGGAGCAGCTGCGGATCATCGGCGAGATCTCGCAGGAGTTCGCGCGCGGCACCGCGGACATCACCGACCGGCAGAACATCCAGCTGCACTGGATCCGCATCGAAGACGTCCCGGAGATCTGGCGCCGCCTCGAGGCCGTCGGTCTGTCCACCACCGAGGCGTGCGGTGACACCCCTCGTACGATTCTCGGCTCCCCCGTCGCGGGGGTCGCCGCCGACGAGATCATCGACGGCACTCCGGCGATCGACGAGATCAACCGGCGCTTCATCGGCAACCCCGACTTCTCCAACCTGCCCCGGAAGTTCAAGACCGCCATCTCCGGCTCTCCGCTGCTCGATGTGGCCCACGAGATCAACGACATCGCGTTCGTGGGGGTCAACCACCCCGACCACGGGCCCGGTTTCGACCTGTGGGTGGGCGGTGGCCTCTCGACCAACCCCAGGCTGGGCGTACGTCTCGGCGCCTGGGTCCCGCTCGACGAGGCACCCGACGTCTTCGGCGGTGTCATCGGCATCTTCCGTGACTACGGCTACCGGCGCCTGCGCAACCGCGCCCGGCTGAAGTTCCTTCTCGCCGACTGGGGCCCGGAGAAGTTCCGGCAGGTCCTCGAGGACGAGTACCTCCAGCGCAAGCTGGTCGACGGACCGGCCCCTGAGCAGCCCGCCGGTGTCTGGCGCGACCACCTGGGCGTGCACCCGCAGTACGACGGCCGCTTCTACGTCGGCTTCGCGCCGCGGGTCGGCCGCGTGGACGGCACGACACTGGCGAAGATCGCCGATGTCGCCGCCTCGCACGGCTCCGGCCGGCTCCGTACGACCACCGAGCAGAAGATGATCGCGCTCGACATCGAGGAATCCCAGGTCGAGTCGTTCGTGGCCGCTCTCGAGTCGCTGGACCTGAAGGTCAACGCCTCGCCGTTCCGGCGCGGCACCATGGCCTGCACCGGCATCGAGTACTGCAAGCTGGCCATCGTCGAGACCAAGCAGCGGGGCGCCTCGCTGATCGACGAACTGGAGCGCCGGATCCCGGAGTTCGACGAGCCGATCACCATCAACATCAACGGCTGCCCGAACGCCTGCGCCCGCATCCAGGTCGCCGACATCGGTCTCAAGGGCCAGCTGATGCTGGACAAGGACGGAAACCAGGTCGAGGGCTTCCAGGTGCACCTCGGAGGCGCGCTCGGTCTGGATGCCGGCTTCGGCCGCAAGGTCCGTGGGCTGAAGGTCACTTCGGATGAGCTGCCCGACTACGTCGAGCGGGTGCTGAAGCGTTTCCAGGCCGAGCGCGCGGACGGCGAGCGGTTCGCGACCTGGGCGGCGCGCGCGTCCGCGGAGGCCCTCTCGTGAGCGAGCGAGCCGCGCCCTTCTTCTGCCCGTACTGCGGCGACGAGGACCTTCGCCCGCATGAGAGCGGTCACGGGGCCTGGGAATGCGCGGCGTGCAACCGCGCATTCCAGTTGAAGTTCCTCGGCCTGCTCGCCCGGGGACTTCAGCGCGACACCGCCAAGGATGTTGAAGGAGACGGGATATGACGAACACTCTGGAGACCGACGATCCGAGGGCTCTCGCGGAGCGTGCCGGCCGGGAGCTGGAAGAGGCGTCCCCCCTCGAGATCCTCAAGTGGGCCGCCGACACCTTCGGCGAGGGCTTCTGCGTGACCTCCTCCATGGAGGACGCGGTTGTCGCCCACCTCGCGTCGCGTGTCAACCCCGGCGTGGATGTGGTCTTCCTGGACACCGGCTACCACTTTCCCGAGACGATCGGTACCCGGGACGCCGTGGCAGCCGTGATGGACGTCAACGTCATCACCCTGCTTCCCTGGCAGACCGTCGCGGAGCAGGACGCCGAGTACGGTCCGAAGCTGCACGACCGCGACCCCGACCTGTGCTGTGCGCTGCGCAAGGTGAAGCCGCTCGAGGACGGTCTCAAGAACTACCGGGCGTGGGCCACCGGCCTGCGCCGTGACGAGTCGCCGACCCGGGCGAACACCCCGGTCGTCGGCTGGGACGAAAAGCGCCGGAAGGTCAAGATCTCACCCATCGCCCGCTGGACGCAGGACGACGTCGACGCCTACGTCACCGAGCACGGCGTCCTCACCAACCCGCTGCTGATGGACGGTTACCCCTCGATCGGCTGCGCGCCCTGCACCCGTCGGGTCGAGGAGGGCGAGGACGCCCGGGCCGGCCGCTGGGCGGGCCGGAACAAGACCGAGTGCGGGCTGCACGGCTGATGACCGAGATTCAGGAGAACGAGATGACGACGGACCAGGGAGCCACCATCTGGCTCACCGGTCTGCCGAGCGCGGGCAAGACCACCATCGCCCACGAACTCGCGGACCGGCTCCGCGGACAGGGCCACCGGGTGGAGGTGCTCGACGGCGACGAGATCCGCGAGTTCCTTTCCGCAGGCCTCGGCTTCACCCGCGAGGACCGGCACACCAACGTCCAGCGAATCGGCTTCGTCGCCGAGCTCCTGGCGTCCAACGGCGTGAAGGCGCTGGTGCCGGTCATCGCCCCGTACGCGGACAGCCGCGAGGCCGTCCGCAAGCGCCACCAGGGTGCGGGCACCGCGTATCTGGAGGTGCACGTCGCCACCCCGGTGGAGGTGTGCTCGGAGCGTGATGTGAAGGGCCTGTACGCCAAGCAGGCGGCGGGCGAGATCTCCGGGCTGACCGGGGTCGACGACCCGTACGAGGCTCCGGAGACACCGGACCTGCGCATCGAGTCGCACCGGCAGACCGTGCGGGAGTCCGCAGCCGCGCTGTATGCACTGCTCACCGAGAGGGGCCTGGCCCGATGACGACCGCTGCCACTGTCACCGAAGGCACCGACAGCCCCTACGCGCTCAGTCATCTGGACGCGCTGGAGTCGGAGGCCGTCCATATCTTCCGTGAGGTCGCGGGCGAGTTCGAGCGGCCGGTGATCCTCTTCTCCGGCGGCAAGGACTCGATCCTGATGCTGCACCTGGCGCTGAAGGCGTTCGCACCTGCCGCCGTGCCCTTCTCACTGCTGCATGTCGACACCGGACACAACTTCCCCGAGGTGCTCGACATCCGCGACCGTCTGGTCGCCGAACACGGGCTGCGGCTGCATGTCGCATCCGTCCAGGACTACATCGACTCCGGCGCGCTTCGTGAGCGTCCCGACGGGCTCCGCAATCCGTTGCAGACCCTCCCGCTGACGGAGAAGATCCAGGCCGAGCGCTTCGACGCGGTCTTCGGCGGCGGACGCCGCGACGAGGAGAAGGCCCGCGCGAAGGAGCGGGTGTTCTCGCTGCGGGACGAGTTCTCGCAGTGGGACCCGCGCCGTCAGCGTCCCGAGCTGTGGCAGCTCTACAACGGCCGCCACGCGCCCGGTGAACACGTCCGGGTCTTCCCGCTCTCCAACTGGACCGAGCTGGATGTCTGGCAGTACATCGAGCGTGAGCAGATCGAGCTGCCGGAGATCTACTTCGCCCATGAGCGCGAGGTCTTCAAGCGCTCCGGTATGTGGCTGACCGCCGGCGAGTGGGGCGGCCCGAAGGACAGCGAGACGGTCGAGACCCGTCAGGTGCGCTACCGCACCGTCGGCGACATGTCCTGCACCGGTGCCGTCGACTCCGATGCCACCACGCTGGAAGCCGTGATCACCGAGATCGCCGCCTCCCGGCTGACCGAGCGGGGAGCGACACGTGCCGACGACAAGATGTCCGAGGCCGCGATGGAAGACCGCAAGCGCGAGGGGTACTTCTAAATGACCAGGCACACCGAAGAGCTGGCCGAGCAGTTGTCGGCCACCACCCTGCTGCGCTTCGCCACCGCGGGCTCCGTCGACGACGGCAAGTCCACCCTTGTGGGACGTCTGCTGCACGACTCCAAGTCGATCTTCACCGATCAGCTCGAGGCCGTCGAACAGGCGTCACTCGGCCGCGGCCAGGAGGCACCTGACCTGGCGTTGCTGACGGACGGGCTGCGCGCCGAGCGTGAGCAGGGCATCACCATCGACGTGGCCTACCGCTACTTCGCCACGCCCCGCCGCCGGTTCATCCTCGCCGACACCCCCGGGCATGTGCAGTACACCCGGAACATGGTCACCGGTGCCTCGACCGCCGAGCTGGCCGTCGTCCTCGTCGACGCCCGCAACGGTGTCGTCGAGCAGACCCGCAGGCACGCCGCGGTCGCCGCTCTGCTGCGGGTCCCGCATGTGGTGCTCGCCGTCAACAAGATGGACCTCGTCGACTACGCGGAGCCCGTCTTCGCCGCGATCGCCGAGGAGTTCACGGCGTACGCGGCCTCCCTGGGCGTTCCGGAGATCACCGCGATCCCGATCTCCGCGCTTGCGGGTGACAACGTGGTGAAGCCGTCCAGCCATATGGACTGGTACGGCGGCCCGACCGTCCTGGAGCATCTGGAGACGGTTCCCTCCACCCATGACCTGAGCGACTGCAAGGCGCGATTCCCCGTCCAGTACGTGATCCGCCCGCAGACCACCGAACACCCCGACTACCGTGGCTACGCCGGCCAGATCGCATCGGGCGCGCTGCGCGTCGGCGAGGCCGTCACGGTGCTGCCCTCCGGCCGTACCTCGACGATCGCCGGTATCGACGTGCTCGGGAAGAGCGCGGACATCGCCTGGGCCCCGCAGTCGGTGACCGTACGGCTGACCGACGATCTGGACATCTCGCGCGGTGACCTGATCGCACCGAGCGCGGATGCTCCGGCACCGACCCAGGATGTCCTGGCGACCGTCTGCCATGTGGCCGACTCGGCCCTCGTGGTGGGCCAGCGGGTGCTGCTCAAGCACACCACCCGCACGGTCAAGGCGATCGTCAAGGAGATTCCCTCGCGGCTGACCCTCGACGACCTCTCCCAGCACCCCGAGCCGGGACAACTGGTCGCCAACGACATCGGCCGGGTCGTCATCCGTACCGCGGAGCCGCTCGCGCTCGACGCGTATGCCGACTCCCGGCGCACCGGTTCCTTCCTGCTGATCGACCCGGCCGACGGCACCACGCTGGCCGCCGGCATGGCAGGCGACGCGTTCGCCGTCACCGCCGAGGCCGTGGCCGAAGCGGTTGCCGTGCAGGACGACGAGGGATGGGACTTCTAGCCATGTCCTTCCGCAACATCTACGCCACCTTCGCGAAAGAGGGCGGCCGCGTCGGCAGCGGCGCTCTCGGCAGCGGTCAGGGCGGGGTCGCGCGATGTGCGTCATGACGTACGCGCACTGCCTGCGCGCCCGGACGCACCGACCGCCGTACCCGTACCGCCGAAGACCTGCCGACTGCCCGGACACGTCCTGAGCGACGCCTGCCCCGGGCCAACGAGAGGAAGACCTCCCGTGCCTGCCAATCCACTGCTCCGCCGCGGCATCGCCGCCGCCGCCGCACTGCCGCTGCTTGCCGTGGCGCTCACCGCCTGCGGTTACGGGTCCGACGCCGCCAAGGACGACTCGGGGAAGGCCAAGATCGCCCCCGGCGCCAAGAAGCTCTCCGCCGACAGCGTGAAGATCGGCTACTTCCCGAACCTCACCCATGCCACCGCTCTGGTCGGGGACCAGCAGGGTCTGTTCCAGAAGGAACTGGGCGGCACACAGCTGAAGACATCGACCTTCAGCGCGGGCCCGTCCGAGATCGAGGCGCTCACGTCCGGTTCGATCGACATCGGCTGGCTCGGCCCGTCGCCGGCCATCAACGGGTACACCCAGTCCCAGGGCAAGAGCCTGCGCATCATCGGCGGCTCCGCTTCGGGCGGTGTGAAGCTGGTCGTCAACCCCAAGAAGATCAAGTCGGTGAACGACCTCAAGGGCAAGAAGATCGCGACCCCGCAGCTCGGCAACACCCAGGACGTCGCGTTCCTCAACTGGATCTCCGACAAGGGCTGGAAGGTCGACGCCAACAGCGGCAAGGGCGATGTCTCCGTCGTCCGTACGGACAACAAGGTGACTCCGGACGCGTACAAGTCCGGTTCCATCGACGGGGCGTGGGTGCCCGAGCCGACCGCGTCCAAGCTGGTCGCCCAGGGCGGCAAGGTGCTGCTCGACGAGAGCTCCCTGTGGCCCGACAAGAAGTTCGTGATCACGAACATCGTGGTGTCGCAGAAGTTCCTCACGGAGCACCCGGACGTCGTCGAGGCGGTGCTTCGCGGGTCGGTGAAGACCAACGCGTGGATCAAGGCGAATCCGGACAAGGCGAAGACGGTCGCCAACAACGCTCTGAAGAAGCTCTCGGGCAAGGCGCTGCCCGCCAACGTCATCGACCCGGCGTGGAAGTCCATCCGGACGACCGACGATCCGCTGGCGGCGACCCTCAACACCGAGGCCGCCCACGCGGTCAAGGCCGGCCTGCTGGAGAAGACCGACCTCAAGGGAATCTACGACCTGCGGCCGCTGAACAAGATCCTCAAGGCCGCGGGGCAGCCCGCGGTCTCCGACGCCGGCCTCGGCGTCAAATAACCCGCATCCCCCGTTCTGTTCCCAGGAGGTGACGACCGTGGCAACCACACTCGCCAAGGCCGACGACCGCACCGCGGTGACGCATGCGGCCCGTATCGAGCATGTCTCGAAGTCCTTCGGCGGACCCGCAGGCCAGCAGCTCGTCCTGGACGACATCACCCTCGATGTCGCGCCCGGCGAGTTCGTCACACTCCTGGGGGCGTCGGGATGCGGCAAGTCGACCCTGCTCAACCTGGTGGCCGGGCTGGACCGGCCGACCACGGGGTCGATCGAGACCCCGGGCGGCCGGCCGGCTCTGATGTTCCAGGAACACGCTCTGTTCCCCTGGCTGACCGCCGGCAAGAACATCGAACTCGCGCTGCGGCTGCGGGGTCTGCCCAAGGCCGACCGCCGTGACGAGGCGGAGCGGCTGCTCGGTCTCGTACGACTCGACGGCGCCTACCCGAAGCGGGTGCACGAGCTGTCCGGCGGTATGCGGCAGCGGGTGGCGCTGGCGCGCGCGCTGGCCCAGGACAGCAGGCTGCTGCTGATGGACGAGCCCTTCGCGGCGCTCGACGCCATCACCCGCGACGTGCTGCACGACGAACTGACCCGTATCTGGAGCGAGACCGACGTCTCCGTCCTCTTCGTGACGCACAACGTCCGTGAGGCGGTGCGGCTCGCCGAGCGCGTGGTGCTGCTCTCCTCACGTCCCGGCCGGGTGGCCCACGAGTGGACGGTGGACATCCCGCATCCGCGCCGGATCGAGGACACCGCGGTGGCCGAACTCTCCGTGGAGATCACCGAACAACTGCGTGGGGAGATCCGCCGCCATGGCCAACACTGACGTCAGGAACGACGACCTGGCCGGCCTCGAAGCGGGCCTGGACGCCCTGGACACCGTGCGGATCGACCGCGTGCCGGTGCGCGAGGTGCTGGTACGCAAGGTACTGCCGCCGGTGACCGCGGTGCTGCTGGTGCTGGTCGTCTGGCAGATCCTGATCTGGGCGAACGTCACCGACGACTACAAACTGCCGTCACCCTCCCAGGTGTGGGGCGAGGTGAGCGACGCCTGGGCGCAGGGCACCCTGCTGGGCTACATCTGGACCAGCGTCTCGCGCGGTCTGCTCGGCTTCCTGCTGGCGCTGGCCATCGGTACGCCGCTCGGCCTGCTGGTGGCGCGGGTCAGATTCGTACGGGCGGCGATAGGCCCGGTTCTCTCCGGTCTGCAGTCGCTGCCGTCCGTTGCCTGGGTGCCGCCGGCCGTGATCTGGCTGGGGCTCGACGACAGGATGATGTACGCGGTGATCCTGCTGGGCGCCGTCCCCTCGATCGCCAACGGGCTGGTCTCCGGGGTCGACCAGGTCCCGCCGCTCTATCTGCGGGCCGGCCGGACCCTCGGCGCGACCGGACTCAGGGGCACCTGGCATGTGGTGCTGCCCGCCTCGCTGCCCGGCTATCTGGCAGGGCTCAAGCAGGGCTGGGCGTTCTCCTGGCGTTCGCTGATGGCGGCCGAGATCATCGCGTCGTCTCCCGATCTCGGTGTGGGTCTCGGTCAGTTGCTGGAGCAGGGCCGGGAGACCAGCAGCATGTCGATGGTCTTCCTCGCCATATTCCTGATCCTGATCGTCGGTATCGCCATCGACCTGCTCATCTTCAGCCCGCTGGAGCGGCGGGTGCTGCGCAGCCGCGGTCTCCTGGTCAGAAGCTGATCCGCGCCATGTACCACCACCGTCCGGTGCTCCTCGTCATCGCCCACGGCAGCCGCGACCCACGGCACGCGGCGACCGTTCACGCGCTCGTCCGGCGTGTGCGGTCGCTGCGGCCCGAGGTGCGGGTGGAGACGGGCTTCCTGGAGTTCAACGCCCCGTCGGTCCCGCAGGTGCTGGACCGGCTGGCGGCGGATGGCGTACGTGACGTGGTGGCCCTTCCGCTCCTGCTGAATCGCGCCTTCCATGCGAAATCGGACATCCCCGCGGTGCTGCGGAACGCGCCGCGCCAGCTGCGCATTCACCAGGCGGATGTTCTCGGCCCCTCGCCACTGCTGTTGAAGGCACTGGAGCGGCGGCTGTACGAGGCGGGGGTCGCCCCGTCCCACCGAAGCTCGACCGGGCTTGTTCTGGCCTCGGCGGGCTCCACCGACCCGGAGGCGATCGCAGTGATCGCTGAAATTGCGCGGGAGCTGCGGCACACCGGTTGGTGCGCCGTGCGGCCTGCGTTCGCCTCCGCGGCTCTTCCCCGTACCGAGGACGTGGTGCGGGACCTGCGGGCGTCGGGTGTCGCGCGCGTCGCGGTCGCGCCCTACGTGATCGCACCCGGCCGTCTTCCCGACCGCATCGAAGCGGGAGCCAGGGCGGCGGGCGCGGATGCGCTGGCCGGCGTCCTCGGCCCGTCGGCCGAACTCGCACGGGTACTGCTCACCCGGTACGACGCGTCGCGGGCAGCGCTGCCCCTCGCGATGAGCGCCTGAACCACCGGCCGCGGGCCGGCGCCGGCCATTATGGCATCCATCGCGGATCCCGCCCCGAGAGGGCCAGCGCACGCTCGAAGTCCGTTGACGGTCCGCTGAGTTCGACAGGGTCCGCGAAGCCTTCGTACTGGCGGTAGATCTCGGCGTACTCCTCGACGACACCGAGGATCAGGGTGCCCGTCGCGTCCGGGACGCGTATCTCCTGGCCGGTGGCCTTCGCCACGTCCCAGCCGTGTACGGCCATCTCCTTGGTGATCATCGCGGCGATCCCGGCGGCGGGCATCGACCCGGCGCCGAGATCGATCTCCCCCTCCCACACCGCCGGATCGGACCAGGCGCCGACCGCGCGGTCCAGTCGGGCCGCGTACCGCGCCGCCCAGTCCGGTTCCGCGGCGAAGTCCCGGTCGGTGAGTTCACCGGTGAGCGGCCGGCGCCGGGCGCGGTGCTCAAGACCGTGCGAGGTGTAGAGGACCCAGTGGTTCACCAGGGTCCTGGTGTCCCACTGCCCGCAGGGGGTCGGCCCGGAGAGCTGCCCCGACGTCACCCCGCCTGCGACACGGGCGGCTTCGGCGGCGCATTCGATCATGTGTGGATACACGTTTTTCATGCATCGCACGCTAAGGGCTGCCGCCCGGGGCGGTCTTGAAGAAATGCGACAGTCAGCCGAAGTCGAGACTGCCCGTGCGGGTGCGCTTCAGCTCGAAGAAGCCGGGATTCCCGGCGATCACCCGGAAGCTGTCGAAGAGCGTGGCCGCGTCCTCGCCGCGCGGAATGGAACGAAGGACCGGACCGAAGTAGACGGCTCCGTCGATGTGCAGCGTCGGGGTCCCGACATAGGCGCCCGCCGCCGGGTCCCTGCCCGCGTCGTGACTGCGGCGCACCGCCTCGTCGTACGCGGTGGAGTCCGCGGCGGCCGCGAGCCCCGCGGGCAGGCCGGTCTCGGCGAGCGACTCCGCGATCACCTCCGCGAAATCCTCGTTCTTCGCTTCGTGGATCCGGCTGCCCAGCGCGCCGTAGAGACCGCGCACCACGTCTTCGCCGTGCTGCTGTGCTGCCGCGGCCACCACCCGGACCGGGCCGATCGACTTGTCGACCAGCTCGCGGTACCAGTCGGGGAGTTCATTGCCCTCGTTGTGGAGGTAGAGGCTCATCACCCGGAACCGGACATCGATGTCCCGGTGTCTTTCGACCTCCAGGATCCAGCGCGAGGTGATCCAGGCGAAGGGGCAGGCGGGGTCGAAGTAGAAGTCGATGGTTGTCATACGGCGAGGCTAGTGAACAAGTGGCACTGCCCTCTGGTCCATTGGGCGACCGATCCGGTGGGCCATTCCCGGCGCGCCGGCCGGCGGGTGCCGTCACTGCGCCGCGTTCGCGTCCACCAGCGCGACCAGTTCGCCGACCGGCATCGAACCAGCGCCCCTCCGCTCTCTTGCGAAGGTGTCGGCCACCCTCTGCAGCGTGGCGTTCACCGGCGTCGGTACCCCGTGCAACCGCCCCAGGAGCACCATCTCGCCGTTGAGGTAGTCGGCCTCGATCGTGCCGGTACCTCTGCTCAGGCTTTGCCAGGAGGAACCGCCGCGACGCGGGTGCCCCTCGAGGGGCTGAGTGTCGGCCTTGTGCCCCCGTGCGTCCTGCTGCTCCCTGTCGCCGGCGGTCTCGATACCGGCTGCGGCGAGGACCGCCCGGCCCTCCGCGACCACCCTGGCGACCAGTTCCGCGTGCTCCGCACTGCCGGCGGATCCGCAGACGGCCTGGATGGAGTTGCCGAGGTTGGACAGGAGCTTGGCGTACTTCCAGCGCATCACGTCCGCTACGACCGGCGCTTCGAAGGGCGCCTTCTCCAGATCCCGGGAGATGCGGTGGGCCGTTTCGTCCGTGCCCGAGGGGAAGAGGCCGATGTGCAGTATCCCGGTGAGCGGTGCGCAGTCGGCCGCGACCACGCCCGGTTCCAGGAAGAGCGCGGGCAGCCAGACGCACATGCCGTACACCCGGCGGAAGCGCCGCAGCGCGAGCCGTTCGCCCTCGACACCGTTCTGCGCGCAGACGAGCGGAAGCACCTCGCCTGCCGTCGCGCCGGTTCCGGCCACCGGTCGCGGCGCCCAGGCGTCGAGTGCGGCGACGCTGTCCTGCGTCTTCACGGCGAGGACGAGGACGTCATCGGCGCGCAGGTCAACGGCCCCCGGCCGGTCGGCCACCGGCAGATGATGCGTACGGGCCCCCTGCGGGGTCACCAGCCGAAGTCCGCCCTCCCGCAGCGCCCGGTAGTGCGCACCGCGGGCCACCAGGACCACATCGTTGCCGCTCTCCGCCAGTCGGCCGCCGATGGCACCGCCTACCGCACCCGCCCCGATGATGATGTAGCGCATACGGATGACCTTTACACATTCCGATAGCGTCCGGCCATGATCAACGACACGTTTCTGCTCGGCGGCTCACTCCCGGTGCGGCGTATCGGATTCGGTACCGCGCAGCTGACCGGCGCCGGGTACTGGGGGCCGCGCGGTGAGCGGGGCGAGGCCGTGGGTGTACTGCGGCGGGCCGTGGAGCGTGGTGTCACGCTCATCGACACCGCCGACAACTACGGGCCCGATATCGCGGAGGAACTGATTGCCGATGCTCTCCACCCCTACCCGGCCGATCTGGTGATCGCGACCAAGGGCGGAGTCGTACGTACCGGGGCGGATGCCTGGCACATCGCGGGCCGCCCCGAGCAGTTGCGGGCGATGTGCGAAGCGAGTCTGCGCCGGCTGCGGGTGGACACCATCGACCTGTACCAGCTGCACCGGCTCGACCCGCGGGTGCCGATGGACGAGCAGCTGGGCGCCCTCGATGCGCTGAGGCGGGAGGGTAAGATCCGGTACATCGGCCTGGACACCATCACCGCCGAACAGCTGGAGCGGGCACTCTCCCTGACCGGGATCGCCTCCGTGCAGAACCGCTTCAACCTCATCGACCGTCTCTCGGACGACGTACTGACGCTGTGCGAAGAACACGGTCTCGCCTTTCTGCCCTGGTTTCCGCTGGCCAACGGCGCCCTGGCGGCAGAGTCCTGGTCGCCGCTCACCGCCGTGGCCGACCGGCACGGCGCCACCGGAGGGCAACTGGCGCTGGCCTGGCTGCTGCATCGCTCCCCCGTTCTGGTGCCGGCACCGGGCACCGGCTCGGCCGGACATCTCGAGGAGAACCTGGACGCGGTGCGGCTCAGGCTGTCGGACGACGACATGAAGGAGCTGAACGACCTGTGAGCGATGTGGTGATCCGGGCGAAGGACGTCGATCTCGTGAGGGACGGCAGACTGCTGCTCGCATCCGTGTCGATGACCGTGCACAGCGGAGAGCACTGGGCACTGCTGGGCTCGAACGGCGCGGGCAAGTCCACGCTGCTCGGCCTGCTCGGGGCGGTGGGCCATCCGACCCGGGGAACGGTGGAGATCCTCGGGGACACGCTCGGCCGGGTCGATCTGCGTCAACTCCGTGCCCGGCTCGGGCACGTCAACCCCCGCCATCCGCTGCATTCGCCGTTGCGGGCGCGTGATGTCGTACTGACCGGGCTGACCAACTCCATCGAGCTGGTGCCGCGCCGGTCCCCCACGGCGGAACAGACCGCACGGGCCGAGCGGCTGCTCGCGATGCTGGGCATGCACGGGGACAAGGTCGCATCCCGGTGGCCGACGCTCTCGCAGGGCGAGCGCGGCCGTACCCTCATCGCCCGTGCGCTGATGCCCAGCCCTCGGCTCCTGCTGCTGGACGAGCCGGCCACCGGCCTGGATCTGGCGGCCCGCGAACAGCTGCTGAGCAGCCTGGACACGCTGCGGGGTGAGCATCCGGAACTGGCGACGGTCCTGGTCACCCACCATCTGGAGGAGCTACCCGCTTCGACGACGCATGCGATGCTGCTGCGCGACGGACAGTGTCTTGATTCCGGGCCCGCCGACGAGGTGCTCACCACAGACCGTGTCAGCTCGTGCTTCGACCATCCGGTGCGGATCACCCGGACGGAAGGGCGCTGGTCGGCCCGAGCCCACCGGGCACCCTCCGTGCTGGCCCAGCCGGGAGCGCGGTGGTGACGCTCAGCCGGTGGCCGGATCCGCGGCGCCGGTCATCTCCACGAGTTTGACGACCGTGTTCCAGTTGCGCGAGGTGCCGATGATGCCCTTGTTGAGCGCGGGCCTGGCCAGCTCCTCCGCGAGCCTGGACCGGCCGAGACCATCCGGAGCGTACAGGTAGAGCGCCCGGTCCCCGAGGCGGAACTCCTCGGGGAGACGGGCCTCCGGGTCGATGGCGGCGAAGCGTTCGGGGTCGACCCGGCCCGAGTAGTAGGTGACATGCAGTTGCTTCGCCTCCAGTTCGGCTGTGGGGAAGGGACATGCGTCGGCCACGGCCCGCAGATACGGCCCGCCGCGCACCAGGCACGGGACCCCGAAGCCGAAGTGGCTCTCGATCGCCTCCTCGATGCCCGACGCCAGCCCCTCCTCGTCGGTCTCCGTGCTGCTGAAGACGGCATTGCCGCTGTTGAGGTACGTGCGGACGTCGCCGTGGCCCAGCCCGGTGAGGAGTTCTCTGAGCTCTGCCATCGGCACCTTCCTTCGGCCGCCGACGTTGATACCGCGCAGGAGGACCGCGTACGTGATCGTCATGGAAGGAACATAACCGGCCGCCGTGCGCCGGGAAGCCCCATGAGGAGGCACGGCGGAGTGCGTGACTTTACGTGTAAGGGGCTGCCTTCCCTCTTCCCGGGGATACACCCACTCCGCTGGTAGGACAGAACCTCCCGCCGGTTCACCGGGCAGCACGACGAGAGGCGTTTAGCGGGGCCATACCTTCGAGTTGGAGATGGCGGCAGGATGCCGCCACCGCACATGAGGGAGCAGGCCCGTCATGGGGAATGGGGATACAAGGGTTCGGGGGATCGCCGCCCGGGCGGGCGGGTGGAGTGCCCGGCACCGGTGGGCGGCCGTGGGTATCTGGGTACTTTTCGTTGTTCTCTCGATGGGCCTCGGCTCTGCCGCGGGCCGGGTGGACGTCAAGGAGAGCGACCAGATGTCCGGCGAGGTGAGTCAGGCCGCGCGCATCATCGATGACGCGGGACTGAAGGAGCCGGCCGGTGAGACGGTGCTCATCCAGGACTCCGGCGGGACACTGAAGTCCACCGACCCGGAGTTCCGGCAGACGGTTGCCGCCGTGATCAAGGCGGTCCAGGAGACCGGCAGGGTCCAGTCCGTCACCTCACCGTACGACACCAGGACCATCTCCAGGGACGGGCGTTCGGCTCTCGTGCAGTTCAAGGTGCGCGGCGAGTCCGACACCGCGCCGGACCGGATCGCTCCGGTCATCGAGGCCGTCGAACAGGTCCAGCACGGCCATCGGCAGCTGCGGATCGAGGAGATCGGCAGCGCGAGCATGGGCAAGACCTTCAGCGACGCGTTCGGCGACGACTTCCAGAAGGCGGAGTACTCCGCGGTGCCGGTCGCCTTCGGCATTCTGCTGATCGCCTTCGGCGCACTGGTCGCTGCCCTGCTTCCGGTCGCGCTGGCCATCACGGCGATCATCGCGACGATGGGGCTGATGGCCGTGATCAGCCATGTGCAGCCGATGAGCGACACGGCGAACTCTGTGATGCTGCTGGTGGGTCTGGCCGTGGGCGTCGACTACTGCCTCTTCTATCTGCGCCGTGAGCGCGAGGAGCGGGCCGCCGGACGGGACGCGGCGACCGCGATGCGGATCGCGGCCGCGACATCGGGACGCGCCATCGTCGTCTCAGGAGTGACGGTCTGTGTGGCGATGGCCGGGATGCTCCTCACCGGTATCGCCGAGTTCAAGGCGATGGGCCTCGCGTCGCTGATGGTCGTCGCAGTGGCGATGGTGGGCTCGGTGACCGTGCTGCCCGCGCTGCTCTCCCTGTTGGGCGACCGCGTCGAGAAGGGCCGGGTGCCCTTCCTCAGCCGCCTCAAGCGCGGCAGGACCAACGCGTCGGGTGAGAGCCGTATCTGGCGCGCCGTCCTCGGCGGTGTGCTGCGGCGGCCGAAGACCGCCATCGCGATCGCGGCGGGAGCACTTGCCGCCATCGCGCTGCCCGCCGTCGGCATGCACACCCAGAACCTCACACTGGACCAGGAGTTCGGCGACAAACTGCCCATCGTGCGTACCTACGAGAGGGTCAACGCGGCCTTCCCCGGCGGCGCGGACCCGGCGCAGGTCGTCGTCAGGGCCGACGACATCAACGCCGCTCCGGTGCGCGCGGCGATCGCCGGCTTCCGTGCGCAGGCGGTCAGTTCGGGCGCGTCGCAGGGCCCGGTGGATGTCGTCCTGCACCGCAACCAGAACGTCGCCGTGATCGACGTACCGCTGGTGGGCGGTTCGGACCAGAAGAAGGCGGAGAAAAGCCTGCAGTTGCTGCGGGACACGGTCCGTCCCGCCACCTTCGGCAAGGTCGACGGTGTACAGGCACCGGTCACCGGCAATGTCGCGGGGTCGAAGGACTTCAACGACCAGATCGTCGGCGCGGTGGTCCCGGTCTTCATCTTCGTGGTGGCGTTCGCCTTCATTCTGATGCTGCTCTGCTTCAGGTCACTGACCGTCGCCGTCACCTCGATCCTGCTCAACCTGCTGTCGGTCGGCGCGGCCTACGGCATCCTGACGGCTGTCTTCCAGCACGGGTGGGGCGCTTCGCTGGTCGGGGCGGAGGGTGTCGGCGCGATCATCTCCTGGCTGCCGCTGTTCCTGTTCGTCATCCTCTTCGGGCTCTCTATGGACTACCACGTGTTCGTGGTGTCGAGGATCCGTGAGGCCAGGCTGCAGGGCAGGAACACCAGGGACGCGATTCGCCACGGTGTGGTCACCACAGCGGGTGTGGTGACCAGCGCGGCCATCATCATGGTGGCGGTGTTCGCGATCTTCGGGACGCTGTCGATGCAGTCGATGAAGCAGATGGGTGTCGGCCTCGCCGCCGCCGTGCTGATCGATGCGACGATCATCCGCGGCGTGCTTCTCCCGGCCATCATGGCGCTGCTGGACGAGCGCAACTGGTATCTGCCGAAGTGGCTGCGGTGGCTGCCCGACCTGACGCACGACGAGTCGGCCTACGCCCGGCCGGCGGCTGCCGTCGCCCCGGGGGTCCGGGATGACGACGACCAGCCGGATCGGGTCCGCGTCTGACGGTTGCGCGCCGTGCCGGCCGTCGTGCGGCCGGCTCAGGACGGCATGCTCCACCGGGCGGGCAGTTCGGCCTCGATGAGGTCGGCTGCCCGCTCCGTGCCGCCTTCCGCCGCCATCTCGGCTCGGACCTCCGCCAGCCTGCGCGCGACGTCCGGGTCACCGGCCACCGCCAGTACGGCCTCGCGCAGATTCCCGGCGGTGGCCTCCGCCATCGGTACCTGCCGGGCGACACCCAGCGACTGGAGCATGGCGGCGTTGGCGAACTGGTCCACGGCCTGGGGAACAGCGACCATCGGGGTGGCGGTGGCCAGACCCTCCTGGCTGCCGCCCGCGCCCGCATGGGTGATGAAGGCGTCGGCCTGCTTGAGGATCGCCAGCTGTGGCGCCCAGTTCATCACCTCGACATTGTCGGGGATGCGGCCGATGCCGGACGCGTCGACGTGCCTGCCGATCTGCAGCACCATGTGCCAGCCCGGCAGGTTCCCGAAGGCCTGGACGCACTCGCGGTAGAACCGGGGCTGTTGGGTGAAGACGGACCCCAGCGACACCAGCAGCACCTTCCCGGCCCCGTCCGGCCGTTGCCAGCCGCCCTGCTCCGCCCGCTCCCCCAGGCAGGCACCGACGAAGGTGTGGACGTTCTCGTCGACGCGGTCCGCGCTGGGCTGCAGAGCCCGGGGAATGAGGACGACGCTGCGGCGGGGACGGCCGACGAACGGGTCCGGGTGTTCGGTGATGCCGTTGGCCTCGAGCCAGTCATGGAACCGCGCGTAGTACGCCCGGCCCCGCTCGGTGGCCATCAGCCCGGCCGTCATCGGCTCGGCGACCTCTTCCTCGTATCCCTGCCAGGCCACCAGGTTCGGTGAGAGCGAGATGACCGGCAGGTCCCAGCGGCGCGACAGCACGATCGCCGGATAGGAGGTGATGTCATGGATGATCAGATCGGGCACTCCGGCTCCGCCCGGGCCCTCGTACGCCTCGATGAGCTGCGGCAGCACCTGGATCGCGTCGCGGAGGAACGGCTCGATGTTGTCGATCACCTCAGTACCCCAGGCCTCCGGCTCCTCGTCGGTGGGCAGTGTCGAGGTATAAACGACCGGCTCGGCGCCAGTGGCCGCGACCTTCTCGGCGAAGGCGGCGGGAATCGCGTAGGTAACGCGATGGCCCCGCGCGACGAGTTCCCTGACCACTTCGATACTCGGGTTCACATGCCCTGCGGCCGCGATGGAGAACATGGCGATATGAGCACGTTTCGGTGACGTCATACGTCGAACCGTAGACGAGACGAGACGTCTCGTGCAACCACTGCACGGGACCGGTGCCGGTGACACCTGCGCGCTTGGTCCAGCGCACACGGATGCGAAACTTGGCGGGTTCCATCAACAGCGGGAGACGAACATGGACGAGTCAACGGCCCGGGACGTACTGGCTGCCGCGGGTCTGGCCCGGGAAGCGGCGCTACTGTCGCTGGGCGAGAACGCGGTCTTCGCGGCCGACGGTCTCGTCGTCAAGATCGGCCGGGACGCGGAACTCCTGGAACGCGCCGAACGCGAACTGGCCGTCGCGCTCTGGCTGGCGCAGACCGAGGTCCCCGCGGTCCGCGCCGCGGACCCGAGGCCCCGCATGATCGACGGCCACCCGGTCACCCTCTGGCACCGGCTTCCCGATGCCCTGCGCCCCGCGGAGCCGGCCGACCTCGCCGCGCTGCTCCGCGCCGTTCACGCGCTGCCCGGCCCGGACACTCCACTGCCCGGGCGCCGGTTGCTCGACGGCGTCGAGCGCTGGCTGCGGCTGGCAGGGGATGCGATCGACCCGGCCGACGCGGCATTCCTGCGCGAACGCCGGGACGGATTCGCCACTGCGGCCGCCGCGCTGACACCGCATCTGCCACCCGGTCCGATCCATGGCGACGCGCTGCCCCGCAACGTCCACATCGGACCGAGCGGGCCGGTCCTGGTCGACCTCGAGACCTTCTCGTCGGACCTCCGCGAACACGATCTGGTCGTGATGGCACTCTCCCGGGACCGCTACGGGCTTCCCGCGCAGGCCTACGACGAGTTCACCCGCGCCTACGGCTGGGACGTACGGGAGTGGGAGGGGTGCACCGTACTGCGCGGCGCCCGGGAGACGGCCAGCTGCGCCTGGGTGGCCCAGCACGCCCCGAGCAACCCCGGGGCACTCGCCGAATTCCGCCGCAGGGTGGCCTCGCTGCGTGAGGGCGACCCCGAAGTGCGGTGGTATCCCTTCTGAGGGAGAACTCCTAACGGACTGCCGAAGCCGCCCCGCGCAGAGGCCAGTCCGTGTCAACAGCGGCGTCCGCGTTTCCCTTGCTCCGCAGGAACTCCTGAAAGCCGGTCGCCCAGTCCGCGTACCACTCGACCTGGTTCAGGTGCAGCTCAGCGAGGTCCAGGGCAGCGACCTGCGGATGCCGCTCGGCTATGGCGATCGCCACCCGCACCGCCGCCAGCGCGTCGGCCGTCGCCTGGTGGGCGCCGTCAAGCACCACGCCGTATTCGGCGCACGCCGCCTCCAGGGTCCGCTTGCCCTTGCGGTAGCGGTCGACGCCCCGGTCGATGGTGAGGGGGTCGATGACCGGCCCGACCGGAGCACCGCCCAGCCGGTCGCTGAGCGAGGCCAGGCCGTAACGGCGCAGCTCCGCGGTCAGCAGGCTCAGATCAAATGCCGCGTTGTACGCGACGACGGGCACGCCCTGCGTCCAGTACCCGGTCAGCGTTTCTGCGATCTCGTCGGCCACGTCGCGCACCGGCCTGCCGTGCGCCACCGCCCGCTCACTGCTGATGCCGTGAATCGCAGAGGCCTGTGCGGGGATGAGGATCCCCGGATTCGCCAGCCATTCCCGCTGCCGTGACGGATTGCCGTCCCTGCCTCCGACGACCGCGGCCGTCACGATCCGCGCCTCCAGCGGATCCGTGCCCGTCGTCTCCAGGTCGAAGCCGACCAGCGGTCCCCGATGCCAGCTCATGCGGCCCTCCTCAGTGGTGCGTCCCCCAGGTGCTGAACACCCTCGCACGCGCCACTGACATCGAAGGGCCGCCCCCGGCCCGGACCGTCAGCGACGGCTGCTCGAGCGGTCGAGCGCGGCGATACCCACAGCCGCGAGCCCGATCTGGATGAGCCACTCGATCCAGTCCACGCCCTTGGTGTCGTCGACACCGACGGCATGGGCGATGAACGCTCCGATGAACGCGGCCACGATACCGACCACGATCGTCCAGAGGATCCCGATGTGCTGACGGCCGGGGACGACCAGCCGCCCCAGCACGCCGATGACGATGCCGATCACGATCGCACTGATGATGCCTGAGATCTCCATGACCCCGCCCTTGTTCCGTTATCCGTCCGACACTGATGCTCGTGCCTGTACCCCCGAGCGGGGCGCGCACGCACGGTCGGGCGGGCCCGGCTCAGGAGACCGGGCGGGAGTCCGTCCACACGGACTCGAATTCATCCCGGTAGGTCTCGAAGAGACCGTGTTCCGTGTCCTGTCCGTGCCGGACCACCGACCGGCCGCCGCCCCGCAGTACCAGCACCGGGGCCTCCATGCCGCGGGCCCTGCGCAGATACGACTGGACCACGGCGAGCCCGTCGGCGCCGTCACCGTCGACCAGACACGCCATGAAGCGCGGGGTCTCGTCGAAGACATGGATCTCGAAGGCGCCCGGGTCCCGCAGCCGGGAGCGCACCCGCCGCATGTGCAGGATGTTCATCTCCACCGAACGGCTCAGCTCTCCCTTCTTCAGACCGAGTTCCCGTTCGCGCCGCTTGACGGCGCTGCTCGCCGGGTTCAGGAAGAGCAGCCGGACGCGGCAGCCCGACTCCGCCAGCCGTACCAGACGCCGGCCGGAGAAGTTCTGCACGAGGAGGTTCAGGCCTATGCCTATGGCGTCGAGCCTGCGCGCGCCGCCGAAAAGGTCCTCGGCCGGGATCTGGCGCTGCAGCCGGACCCGGTCCGGGTGAACGCTGACGACATCCGCGTAGCGGTCCCCCACCAGATCCTCGACGGCGTCCACCGGGAGGCGGTCGGCGGACGGCGCGCCCGATCCGGCACCCAGGATGTTCAGCAGCCGGGACGACGCACGTTCGGCCTGGGACAGAACCGCTTCGGACAGCGCACGGTTGCGGGAGACCACGTTGCGGGTGACCTCCAGCTCGTCCAGGGCCAGTTCCACATCGCGCCGGTCGTCGTAGTACGGCTCGAAGCACGGCCAGTGCTGCACCATGAGCTCGCGCAGCTGCGGCAGCGTCAGAAAGCTGAGCACATTGTCGTCGGCGGGGTCGAGCAGATACCCCTTGCGGCGGGAGACCTCCCGTACCGCCACGGCGCGCTGCACCCACTCCTGACCGGCCGGTCCCGCGGCCGCGACCACCCACTCGTCACCGTGCACCGGCTCGTAGATCGGGCGCAGCACAGCGGCCACCACCGCACGGAGCCGCTGCTCCACGAGGTTCAGCCAGATGTATGCCCGGCCGGCCCGCTGGGCGCGCGTACGCACCTCGTTCCAGGCGTCCGCGCCCCAGTCCAGCTCCGCCCCGATCTCCACGGGCCGGGCGAGTGACACCGCGCCGGGCGGGACATCTGTGGAGCCCCCTTCGTGACCTGGGTCACCTGGGGGTAGCTCCAGCCCTCCCGAGCCCACCCGCGTACCACCTTTCGGTCCCCCATCAACGATCAAGGAAGGGTACTCCGAGCGTGGGAGGCGGTGCAGCCGGATGCCCAGGCTGCTTTCTCAACTCCCCTATTCGTGACGACTGTTCTCTGGCAGCCGCTTCGCGGCGAGTGAGCCGATTCATAGTGGTTCGCGGCCGGGACGCGCTGACAGGCCTGAGCGGGCGCCGAATGTGGAAGAGTCTTCTCCATGCAGGTCTGGCCGGGACAGACATACCCTCTCGGCGCCACGTACGACGGCGCCGGAACCAACTTCGCGGTCTTTTCGGAGGCCGCCGACCGAATCGAGTTGTGCCTTCTGCACGACGACGGTTCAGAGACAGCGGTGGAGCTCCGCGAGACGGACGCCTTCGTCCGCCACGCCTACCTGCCCGGGATCATGCCCGGTCAGCGGTACGGATTCCGGGCGCACGGCCCCTATACGCCGGAGAGCGGGCAGCGCTGCAACTCCGCGAAGCTGCTTCTCGACCCCTACGCCAAAGCGGTCAGCGGGCAGGTCAAGTGGGACGAGTCGGTCTACGGCTACCACTTCGGCCGGCCGAACTCGCGCAACGACCTGGACTCGGCGCCGCACACGATGACGTCGGTGGTCGTCAACCCGTATTTCGACTGGGGCGACGACCGGCTGCCGCGGACGCCGTACCACGAGACGGTGCTCTACGAAGCCCACGTCAAGGGCCTGACGATGCTTCATCCCGGCCTGCCGGACGAGATGCGGGGAACGTACGCGGCACTCGCCCATCCGGCTGTCATCGAACATCTGACCGAACTCGGCATCACAGCACTGGAACTGATGCCGGTTCACCAGTTCGTCAACGACCACAGGCTGGCCGACGCGGGACTCTCCAACTACTGGGGATACAACACCATCGGCTTCTTCGCCCCGCACAACTCCTACGCCTCCTGGGGGGACCGCGGCGAGCAGGTGCTCGAGTTCAAGCAGGCGGTACGGGCCCTGCACGAGGCCGGGATCGAGGTGATCCTCGATGTCGTCTACAACCACACGGCGGAGGGCAACCACCTGGGCCCCACGCTCTCCTTCCGGGGCCTGGACAACACCTCCTACTACCGGCTGACCGACGACCCCCGCTACTACATGGACACCACGGGCACCGGCAACAGTCTGCTGATGCGCTCCCCGCACGTACTCCAGATGATCATGGATTCGCTGCGGTACTGGGTCACCGAGATGCACGTCGACGGCTTCCGCTTCGACCTCGCGGCGACCCTGGCCCGCCAGTTCCACGAGGTGGACCGTCTCTCCTCGTTCTTCGATCTCGTGCAGCAGGACCCGGTGGTCTCCCAGGTGAAGCTGATCGCCGAGCCCTGGGACGTCGGCGAGGGCGGCTACCAGGTGGGCAACTTCCCGCCGTTGTGGACCGAGTGGAACGGCAAGTACCGCGATACGGTCCGGGACCTGTGGCGCGGCGAACCACGGACCCTCGCGGAGTTCGCCGGACGGCTGACCGGCTCCTCCGACCTGTATCAGGACGACGGACGGCGTCCGCTCGCCTCCATCAACTTCACCACCTGCCACGACGGCTTCACCCTGCATGACCTGGTCGCCTACAACGACAAGCACAACGAGGCGAACGGCGAGAACAACCGGGACGGCGAGAGCCACAACCGGTCCTGGAACTGCGGGACCGAGGGCGGGACGGACGACCCGGCCGTACGGGAACTGCGCGACCGTCAGATGCGTAACTTCATGGCCACACTGCTGCTCTCGCAGGGCGTGCCGATGCTGAGCCACGGCGACGAGTTCGCCCGTACCCAGCAGGGCAACAACAACGCCTACTGCCAGGACAGCGAGCTGGCCTGGGTCGCCTGGCCGGACCCGGCACAGCCTGCCTCCGGCGACGGCGCCGAGGGCACACTGCTCGACTTCACCCGTGCGATGGTGGCCCTGCGCAGGGAACACCCGGTCTTCAGACGGCGGCGCTTCTTTCACGGCCGCCCGGTGGAGGGCACCCATGACGAGCTCTCCGACATCGCCTGGTTCACCCCCGAAGGCGGCGAGATGGTGCAGCGCGACTGGCAGGCGGCCCACGCCAAGGCCCTGACCGTCTTCCTCAACGGCAACGCCATTTCGGAGCCAGGCACCCGCGGCGAGCGGATCGCGGACGACTCGTTTCTGATGATGTTCAACGCGAGCGCGGAGGAGATCGAATTCCTGGTACCGGTGAATCACGGCCGGCAGTGGGAGGTCGTCGTCGACACGGCCCGTACGGAGGGTGTCCCGCCGGGGCAGGGGCCGAAAGTCGACGCCGGTGACCGGATCACGCTGATCGGGAGGAGCCTGACCGTGCTGAAACGGCCGGCCTGACGGTCGGTGGGCGCGCGGTGACAGGGAGCCGCAAAACGGGGTACGTAGGTTCTTATGACGCCCACTGCGACGTACCGGCTCCAGATCCAGCCGGAGTTCCCCTTCTCGGCCGCCGAGAAAGCAGTGCCGTATCTCGCTGCCCTCGGCGTGTCGCATCTCCATCTGTCGCCGGTCCTGGACGCGGTGCCCGGCTCCACCCACGGCTATGACGTGGTCGACCACACCCTCGTACGCGAAGAGCTCGGCGGCGAGAAGGGCCTGCGGTCCCTGGCCAGGGCCGCACGGACACACGGGCTCGGCCTGGTCGTGGACATCGTGCCGAACCACATGGCGGCGGCCCCCCGTTTCAACCGGCAGCTGTGGGAAGTGCTCCGCGAAGGGCCCGCGTCGCCGTACGCGCGCTGGTTCGACATCGACTGGGAAGCCGGCGGCGGCAAGGTGCTGCTGCCGGTGCTGGGGCACCGCATCGGCGACGAACTGGGAAGGCTGTCCGTCGACGGAGATGTGCTGCGCTACTACGGTCACGCCTTTCCGCTGCGCGAGGGCACCGCGAATCTGCCGCTGCCCGCACTGCTGGATGCGCAGTGGTACCGGCTGGCCTGGTGGCGGCTCGCCCGTACCGAGCTCAACTACCGGCGTTTCTTCACCATCTCCGACCTGATCGGCCTGCGCGTCGAGGATCCCGAGGTCTTCGCCGCGACCCATGCCAAGATCCTGGAGCTGATGCACGACGGCGTGGTCGACGGGCTGCGCGTCGACCACCCGGACGGCCTCGCGGATCCGGGCGGATACCTCGGCCGGCTGGACGAGGCGACCGGCGGCCGCTGGACGGTGGTCGAGAAGATCCTCACCGGTGACGAACAGCTGCCTGCCGACTGGCCGGTCGCCGGGACGACCGGCTATGAAGCCCTGCACCGGATCGACGGACTGTTCACCGACCCGGCAGGCGCGGACGAGCTGGCCCGCCGCTACCGGGACTTCACCGGGTTGCCGGCGGACCGGGGCGGTCACTGGGAAGCGACGGTGCGCCGGGCGGCGTACGAGGTGATCACCCATGAGCTGGCCGCGGAGACGGCGTTCCTGGTCCGTACGGCGGCGCGGATCTGCGAGGCGGACCCCGCGCTGCGCGACCATGCGCCGTGGGCGCTGCGGCTGGCGCTGCGCGAACTGCTGGTGCGCCTCACCGTCTACCGGCCGTATGTGACCGCCGGCGGCCCGACCCCCGGCACGGCGGATGCCACGCTGGACGAGGAGACGGTGCGGCAGGCCGTCGCCTCCTTCTCCGTCGACGAGGAGTCGTCGGCCGTCGGTGTCGTACGGGGTCTGGCGCTGGGCAGACTGGGCGGCGGACAGGACAGGGCCACCTTCTGTGCCCGTTTCGCGCAGACCGCTTCGGCGCTGCGCGCCAAGTCGGTGGAGGACACCGCCTTCTACCGGTACACCCCGCTGATCCCGGCCGGGGAGGTCGGCGGTGATCCGGGCTCCCCCGCGACGAGCCCGGCGCAGTTCCATGCGTTCTGCGCCCGCCGTGCCCGGGACTGGCCGGCCGGCGGAACCGTCCTCACCACCCACGACACCAAGCGCAGCGCCGACGTCCGGGCGCGGATCGCGGTTCTGACCGAGTGTCCGGCACGGTGGGCGGAGCTGCTGGGCCGGCTGACCACGCCCGCGCCCGACCCACAGGTGGCCTGGGCGGCCTGGCAGACCGCCCTCGGGTTCGGAGCACCCGATCAGGAACGGCTCGGGCCCGCCCTGCTGAAATCCGTCCGGGAGGCCGGTCTGCGCACCAGCTGGACCGAGCAGAATCCGGAGTACGAGCAGGCGGTCGCCGATTTCGTGGCCGCAGGACCGGCCGGGCCCGCGTATGTCGCGGTCGCCCGGTTCTCCCGAGGGCTCGATCCGCACGCGCGGGCGAATGTGCTCGGTGCCGCACTGGTCCATCTGACGATGCCCGGGGTGCCCGACCTCTACCAGGGAACCGAGGATGTCTACCTCGCGCTGATGGATCCCGACAATCGCCGGCCGATGCGCCCGGTGGGCCCTCCCGGCCCGTCCGACACGGCCGACCGCCCGGATCTCTCGGCGGAGAAGTGCGCGATGACTCGGACGGCGCTGCTGCTGCGCCGCGAGTATCCCGAGGTCTTCGGAGAGTCGGGCAGCTATGCGCCACTGACCGCCGAAGGACCGGCCGGCGACCACTGCCTGGCGTTCTGCCGCTCGGGAGAGGTCGTCACGGCGGTCACCAGACTGTCGCTGCGGCTGGCGGACGCGGGCGGGTGGCGGGACACCGCGCTGCCGCTGCCGGCCGGTGTGTGGAGCGATCTGCTGCATCCGGAGCGGGAGTTCACGGGCACGGTGGCCGTGCGGGATCTCTTCGCCGGGCGGCCGGTCGCGCTGCTCAAGCGGGCCGCACCAGCAGAGACCGGGGCGCGCGGGTGAGCACCCCGGTCTCGACCGGCCTGAAGCCTTCGGCCCAGCGCATCCCGGGCATGGCGTCGAACAAGGCCCGCAGCCCGTACTGCGCCTGAAGTGCGGCAAGCCGCGCCACCGGGCAACCCGGCGGGCCGAAGGTGAGCTGTCCGGGGTCGGCACGGAACAGATCGAAGCGGTCGGGGCCCGCGAAGCGTGCCGGGTCCCGGCCGGCAGACCCGATCAGGCAGGCCACGGCGGCGCCGGCGGGCACGGTCCCGCCGGCCAGCTCCATGTCCTGCACCGCCCTGCGGACCAGGACATGGACCGGCGGATTGCGGCGCAGCGACTCCTGCCAGGCACGCGGGATCAGTGCCGGGTCCGCGCGTACCGCGGCCAGCTGATCGGGATGGTCGAGAAGGCTCGCGACGAGCGAGGCGAGCGCCCTCTCGGTGACGCCGACCCGGTCGGCGAGCAGCCCGGCCAGCCAGGCGGTGCCCTCCCCCTCCCGTTCCCGGACCGGTCCGACGCGCGCGTGCAGGGTGGCACGGTCGACGCGGGCGATCGCGTCATAGGGCAGACCGGCGGCGGTAGCGACCACTCCGGCGGGCAGCCAGCTGCAGAACTCGGCCACCAGATCGGCCTCGCGCCGCCTGGCAAGCCTGCTGGCCAGGACGAAGGCGGTTCTTTCCACGATCTGCCCGAAGACGAGCGTCATGGACTCACGGACCGCTCGGGGCGCACCCGCGAGAGGGGACGCACACCGGCTGTCACCCGGCTCGCAGCAGTCGGTGGAGCGCGGGCGGGCGAGCCTGACGTCGGCGAGCGCCGCGGCGACATCGGTGTACCGGCTCACCAGGTAGGCGCCCAGATGGGGGTCGTAGGCCAATGGGCGGTACTCGCGCAGGGTGCGGTAGAAGTGGTACGGATCGCTGCCCAGGCCCAGAACATGGGGAAGATCCGGAACGCCGGTCTGTATCCCCGCGGCCGGGTCAGCGGCCATCGTGTCACCGCCCGTGTCTCGGTACGCCGCCGTGCGGCGCTGGTGCTCCCAGCCGACCACCGAAGGCCCGGGCCCGCAGCCGGCGCAGGGCCGTCCGGGTGACGGCGCAACGCCGGCTGCGGACGTCCGGCGAAGGCCGCGGCCGGGCCGGTCAGCTCGACACGGAAAAGGCCGCCGGCCCCCGACGCCGGGCCGGATCGGCCCGCAGCGCCACCCAGTCCCCGCCGACCGTGTCGCGTACGGCATACGGCGACACCCACGCCGGCCGCCGCCCCGGGTCGCCCGTTCATCCCGATGCCGGCCGGGCAGCACGCTCAGCCGGACGACAAGCGGAAGCCCATCCGTCCGAAGCTCACCGAGTCCCCGTCCCGGACCACCACCGCTCCCGTCACCCGGCGGCCGTTCACCGTGGTGCCGTTGGTCGATCCGAGGTCGCGCAGCACCCACACCCCGGCCTGCACCCCGAGTTCGGCGTGGATGCGGGAGACCGTCTCGTGGTTCAGCCGCAGTCCGTTGACCGGATCGCGGCCGATACGCAGCGGATACGGTCCGGGGGCCGGCAGCAGCAGTTTCGGCAGCCTCTCCGATGTCCAGGCCCCGCGCAGCCGCTCCGAGAAGGCGGACATCCGGCCGACCGCGCCGAAGAGCCGCTGTGACCAGCCGCGCGTGCTCCCCAGGTCCGCCGTGAGGACGACCAGTTCGTCGGACCTGCGGGCCGCCAGCGCCAGTTCCATCCGCCGCATGAAGGTGTCGGGCGACAGTCTGCCCTGCGCGGCACCCTCCCTGAGTACGCCGAGGACACGGTCGCGCTCGGCGTCGGAAAGCCGGGCGGAAGCCGTGTGGGGCTCGTACGCGGGGGACTCGGAAGAGGACGTCACACAGGTGATTGTCGGGCCGGGCGGGCAGAGGTGTCCAGATGGGCCCTCCTTTCCGCCAGTCGTGTGACCAGCCCGGACGGCGATTGTTACGGTCCGCGGACATCACACGGCCCGGGAGCAGGCCCGACCGCCGCAATCGCGTTCGGACGGACCGGGTGCTCCGGCCGGGTGCGGGCGGTCACCCTGGCAGGGGACGCCTGAGATCCCTCTGGGCGCGGATCACTTCCCGGTACCAGTGGTACGAGTCCTTGGGGGTGCGCCGCATGGTCGGGTAGTCGACATGGACCAGGCCGAAACGCTGTGCGTAGCCCTCGATCCACTCGAAGTTGTCGGTGAGCGACCAGGTGAAGTAGCCGCGGACATCCAGCCCTTCGGCCATCGCCGCGTGCAGGGACCGCAGATGGCCGTCCAGGAACGTGATTCTGCGGGCGTCCTCGATGCCGTCGTAGCTGCACCCGTTCTCCGTGATGCAGAGCGGCGGCAGCCGGTCCCCGTAGCGCCTCTTGAGCCCGACGAGCATGTCCCGCAGCCCGTCGGGTACCACCGGCCAGCCGAAATCAGTCGTCTCGTAGCCCTCGATCTTCCGTATGCCGAAGGGCAGTTCACCCGGCATCTCGAACCCGGAGAAGGAGTCGAGGGCCTGAGGCGCGGGGGCGCCGACGAGGGTGGGGTTGTAGTAGTTCACCCCGTACCAGTCGAGCGGGGCCGAGATGATGTCCAGGTCGTCGGCGACCGGGCCGGGCATCAGGGCGGCGAAGTTCTCGTCCGGGTAGGCGCCGGTGAGCAGCGGGTCGGCGAACAGCCAGTTGGAGATCGTGTCGTACAGCTCGGCGCCGAACCGGTCCTGCTCGCTGTCGGAGGCTGCCAGGACGGGGGTGTGCGAGACGGCGATCCCGATGTCCGCCGCGCCGGCCGCCCGCAGCGCAGCGACGGCCAGACCGTGGGCGAGCAGCTGGTGATGAGCGGCGGGCAGGGCGTCGAAGAGCAGCTTCCTGCCGGGGGCGTGCTCGCCCAGCGCATAGCCGAGGAGGGTCACCTCTGCGGGCTCGTTGATGGTGATCCACATCGGGACCCGGTCGGCGAGCCGCCCGGCGACCGTGCTCGCGTATTCGGCGAACCGGTGGGCGGTGTCCCGGTTCAGCCAGCCGCCCGCCTGCTCCAGGGGCAGCGGGGTGTCCCAGTGGTAGAGCGTCGGCACGGGGGTGATGCCGTGCGCGCACAGTTCGTCGACCAGCCGGTCGTAGAAGTCGAGACCGGCCGGGTTGACCGGCCCGGTCCCGCCGGGAACGACGCGCGGCCAGCTGACGGAGAACCGGAAGGCCCCGGCGCCCAGAGCGGCGAGCAACGCGACATCCTCGCGGTATCTGTCGTAGAAGCCGGTGCCGAGCGAGCCGTCGCTGCCGTCCTTGATCCGTCCGGGCCGCCCGGCGAACTCGTCCCAGCCGGAAGGCCCCTTGCCGTCGGTTCCCGCAGCTCCCTCGGTCTGGAATGCGGATGCCGAGGCACCCCAGAGAAAGCCGGGCGGGAAGGCGGGCAGCGATCCGGGCAGCGGCGGCAAGGTCATGGCTCGCGACCCTAATGGCCGGAGTTCGCTCGCTCCAGCCCCCGGTCTTGCCAAGATGAGACCGGACGGACCGTCAAAAGGGCCATCACGAGGGGGACCGCGTGCTGTTCGAGGTATGGGCGCCGGAGAAGAACCTGGTCACGCTGCATGTGGCGGACAGGGTGCTCGGCATGGAGCGCGACCCGTCACGGGAGGGCTGGTGGACGGTCGGCACGGACGCCGCCGAAGGGAACCACTACGGCTTCTCGCTCGACGGCGGGCCCGTGCTGCCCGACCCGCGCTCCCGCCGGCAGCCGTCCGGGCCCGACGGGCTCAGCGCGGTCGTCGGCCACGACGCCTACGAATGGCGCACCGAGTGGCAGGGGCGGGCGCTGCCCGGCGCGGTCATCTACGAACTCCACATCGGCACGTACACCACGGAGGGCACCTTCGACGCGGCCGCGGGACGGCTGGACCATCTCGCGGCTCTCGGCGTCACCCACATCGAGCTGATGCCGGTCTGTCCGTTTCCCGGCCGGCACGGCTGGGGGTACGAGGGGGTGTCGCTGTGGGCCGTGCACGAGCCGTACGGCGGGCCCGAGGGGCTGAAGCGCTTCGTCGACGCCGCCCATGCGCACGGCATCGGCGTGGTGCTCGATGTGGTGCACAACCACCTGGGTCCTTCCGGGAATTATCTCCCCGCCTACGGACCGTATTTCACGGACACCCATCAGACGCCCTGGGGCTCGGCCGTCAACCTCGACGCACCCGGCTCCGACGAGGTCCGCGCGTATCTGCTCGGGAGTGCGCTGGCCTGGCTGCGCGACTACCGGCTCGACGGACTGCGCCTAGACGCCGTCCACGCGCTGGCCGACACCCGGGCGCTGACCTTCCTGGAGGAACTGTCCGCTGCCACCGACGCACTGGCCGTGGAGCTGGGCAGGCCGCTGTTCCTGATCGCCGAGTCCGATCTCGGCGATCCGCGCACCACGACCCCGCGCACGTCGGGCGGGCTCGGGCTGCACGCCCAGTGGAACGACGACTTCCACCACGCCCTGCATACCGCGTTGACCGGTGAATCCCAGGGGTACTACGCCGACTTCGCGAAGGCGCCGCTCCGCTCGCTCGCCAAGACGCTCACCCGGGTGTTCTTCCACGACGGTACGTACTCCAGCTTCCGGGGCCGGACGCACGGCCGTCAGGTGCACCGTACTGCGACGCCGGCGCACCGGTTCCTCGGCTACGCGCAGACCCACGACCAGGTCGGCAACCGTGCGCTCGGCGACCGGCTCTCGGAAGACCTGGCTCCCGGGCTGCTGGCCTGTGCCGCAGCGCTGGTGCTGACGAGTCCCTTCACCCCGATGCTTTTCATGGGTGAGGAGTGGGGCGCGCGGACCCCCTGGCAGTTCTTCACCGATCACACGGACCCGGAGCTCGCCCAGGCCGTACGGGACGGCAGGCGACGTGAGTTCGGGCAGCACGGGTGGTCGGAGGCGGACATCCCTGATCCGCAGTCCCCGGCGACCCGGGAGCGTTCCTGCCTGGACTGGACCGAGCCGGAACAGGGCCCGCACGCGAGGCTGCTCGGCTGGTACCGGGAACTGCTCGCACTGCGGCGCACCCAGTCCGACCTCGTCGACGAGGACCTCGCCGCGGTCAAGGTGGCCTACGACGAGGAGGCTCGCTGGCTGGCGTTCCGCAGGGGTGATCTGCGGATCGCGGTCAATCTCGGCAAGAGCTCGGCGGAGATCCCGCTGAACGGACGCGGCAGCCGGATTCTGGCCGCCTGGGACGCGGTCCGCCCGCCGGGGGACGACGGTCTGCTGCTGTTGCCGCCCGAGTCCTGTGTCGTACTGGCCGACTCGTGAGTGTGCCCCCTTCGCTACTCGACGACCGCCAGCTCGCGTGAGGTGGTGTTCAGCCGCCGGCCACCGTTCGCGGTGACCGTGACGATGTCCTCGATCCGGACACCGAAACGGCCGGGCAGATAGATCCCCGGCTCGACGGAGAAGCACATCCCGGGGACCAGGGGCCGTTCCTCGCCCTCGATCATGTACGGCGGTTCATGGGTGGTGACGCCGATACCGTGGCCGGTGCGGTGGATGAACTGCTCGCCGTAACCGGCATCGGTGATGACCGCCCGCGCCGCCCGGTCGACGTCCTGGCACGCCGCACCGGGCCGCACGGCTTCGCACCCGGCCTGCTGGGCCTCCCGTACGACGTCGTGCACACGCTGCTCGTCGGCGTCCGGCTCGCCGACGTGCACGGTACGGGAGGTGTCGGAGCCGTAGCCGTGCTTGAGGCCACCGAAGTCGAGAACCACCATGTCGTGGGGGGCGATGACCCGTTCACCCGCCTCATGGTGCGGATTGGCTCCGTTGGGGCCCGATCCGACGACCGTGAAATCCACCTGGGAGTGACCTGACTCCAGCAGCAGCGCGGCCAGATCACCCGCCACATCCGACTCCCTGCGGCCGGCGAAGCGGACCTTGAGAATCTCCTCGTACACCGCGTCGGCCGCCGCACCCGCCGCCTCGAGCCGGGCCAGCTCGGCCGGGTCCTTCACCGCGCGCAGCATCGGCAGCGCTTCGGTCAGCGCGGTGTACATGCTGTCGGGGCGGGCTCTCTGCAGGCCCAGGAGATGCAGTGCCCAGGTGTTGTCGCTGACCGCGAAGCGGCGGCCGACGCCGAGCAGCGGGGCGGTGATCCCGTAGGGATCCGTGCCGTCGGTCCAGTCCAGCAGGGTGAGCGCGGGTGCCCCTGCGGCATGCTCGGCGTCGGCTGCCTCCAACGCGGGTACCACGAGCACCGGGTCGCGGTCCGCTGCGACGACCAGCAGGGTCAGCCGCTCGGTGGCGGCGGTCGGCCGGTACCCGGTGAGGTGGACCATGTCGGGCCCTGGCGCGACCAGCACTCCGTCCAGTCCGGCGTCGGCGGCGCTCTGCGCGGCGCGGGCCATCCGGGCCCGGTAGTCGTCAGCGGTGAACGGGGCGGGTTCGAGAGACATGGCCCCATCCTGCCGGGCCCGTTGCCGGTATGCGACACCATCGGCCCGACTCTGCTCCCGGCGGCCCGCGAGCGGTGGTCGTGTCTGTCCGCCCGGCTGTGCCGGATCCGGGCCGTGATACGTATAACCTCTGGGTCATGTCCCGCATCGCACTGATCACCCTGCTCGTCCGTGACTACGACGAGGCGATCACCTTCTACTCCGGTTCGCTCGGCTTCGCCCTGGTCGAGGACACCGACCGGGGCGACGGCAGTCGCTGGGTGGTGGTAGCACCGCCCGGCAGACAGGCCGGGCCCGGCCTGCTGCTGGCCCGGGCGAAGAACGATGCGGAGCGCACCGCGGTCGGCGGCCAGACCGGCGGCCGGGTCGGCTTCTTTCTGCACACCGATGACTTCACCCGTGATCACGCCAGGATGGTGAGCGCCGGCGTCCGCTTCCTCGAGGAGCCGCGCCACGAGCCGTACGGCTCGGTCGCCGTCTTCGAGGACCTCTACGGCAACCGCTGGGATCTGCTGCAACCGGCGTGAGAGGTATGTCGGACATGGCTGTTACGTTTCCTCTATGACGGTTCACGGACGTGCGTTCGGTCTGCTCGCGGCGCAGCCCGCCCTCGCCGGACTGGCGGCCCGTTCCTTCGGTTTCGACCTCCGCCGCGCCGGACACGGCGGGGCGGTACGGCTGGCGTCCGGTGCCCCGCTGGAGCCGATAGCCGGGGACGACACCGGCGGCACGTACTTCGTGTGCGGTGGAGGCGCCGTGCTGTACGCCGACCGCGAGGGCCGGGCCGGGGTGATCGGCGACAGTCCGGACGAGGCGCTCGAACTGCTGGTCGGGCTGCCGTGCTGGCACGATCTGCTGCACCTCTCCCCCGCGTCAGGAGAGCGACGGCTGCTGGCCGAAACAGCCGGCGTGGAGCAGGAGAGACGGGCGGACGTACCCGAACTCGACACCGATCGGGCGCGGTTGCGTGCCGCTCTCGGTTTCCCGGACCGCTCCCCCGTCGAGCTGATCAGCCGGATGCACTCCGCACTGCTGCGGACCGAGCCGGATCATGTGTTGCTCGACTCGGCCGAGGGGCTGGCCCACTCGCTGCTCGACCCGCACCCCCGGGCGCCGCTGCGGGAGACGGTACTGGCGCCGGGCCGGGCGGATCTGGCTCGTCTGCGTGCGGACCCTTCGAGTCCCGACGCGGTCGCCGGGGAGGGCGCCCGGCGTGCGACCGTACTGCGCGCGGCGCAGTTCGACCGGCAGCAAGGTGATCTTCCCCTGCTCCGCCGTCTGCTGGCGTGCGAGGCTGCGGAACCGGCAGCGGGCGAGGAACTGCGGCTGGCCGTTGTTCTGGTCGGGCTGCACGGCAGCGCCGACGACCTCCCGCTGCTGCGTGAGATCGGTGCGTCGAAGTCCGCCGGAGGGTGGGGTTGGGGACTCTCCGGGATCACGGAAGAACCCGAGCGGCTCGCCGGATGGGCGCGTGCGACGGACGAGGCGCTGTTCGGTGCGGACCCCGCGCGCGAACCGGCGCTGACCTGGATTCGCCTCGCCAGACGGCAGGGGCGTACCGAGCATGCCCGGGTGGCACTGCTGAGGACCCTCGACACCACAGGCCCGCACGCCGGGCCCCTGCGGGTGCTGAGTCTCGAACTCGAGGCGCTGGGCGACCACTTCCAGGCAGCGCGCGCCCAGTACGGACACGCCTGTCTGCAGGAGACACCCTGGGACCGGGCTTCGGCCTGGCGGAAACTCGCCGAGCTGCAACGGCTGACGGGAGATCTGCAGACCGCCTGGCAGACCCTGGGGCAGATCCCCGGCATGCTGGACGCGGATGCCACGGGCCGGCCGTGGCGCCGCCTCGGGCTCGGCCGGCTGATCGCCGCCGAGCACTTCGAACTCGCCCTCGCGGCGGCCAGGTCGAAGCTCACCCGCATCGCCCGTGAGTCACTCAGCGCCGGCACGGATCTCCGGTCGGGGATGGGGAAGCCGGCGCAGCGCAGCCTGGGCATGCTGTCCCAGGAGGCCAAGTGGGCCGTGGCAGGCCTCGCCTGAGCTCATCGTGCACCCGCCAGGGCTGTCGGAGCGCCCTGTGGGTGTTCGAGAAGTCCCGGCCGCCCTGCGGCCGGCGCTGCTTCCCGGACCTGGCCCGGCCGCCCACACCGCGCCGGAAACAGCTCCCCCCGCCGGGACGGCCGGCGCGCCCCGCCCACCGCTCGCCGCGGATCTACGCGGCCGCGGCGGATCCGAGCAACGCGATCAGTTCGCCGGCCGTGGCGGCCATCGCCAGACGCCCGGCCTCGAGATACTTCCGGGAGTCGACCGCCTCCGGCTGGGCGGTCAGCACCTCCCGGATCGCTCCGGTCATGGCGATGTTCAGCGCTGTGCCGATGTTGACCTTGGCGATGCCGCCGCCGACGGCCGCCGACAGCTCGGCATCCGGCACACCCGATGAACCGTGCAGCACCAGCGGGATGTCCAGACCCGCCCGCAGCCGGCCGAGCAGTTGATGGTCGAGAACGGCGGTCCGGGAGGTCATGGCGTGCGAGCTGCCTATCGCGACGGCCAGCGCGTCCACCCCGGAATCGGCCACGAACGCACGCGCCTCTTCCGGCCCGGTACGGGCACCGGGGGCATGCGCGTCCAGCGGCGCCGCACCGTTCTTGCCGCCCACCTCGCCCAACTCCGCCTCGATCCACAACCCCCGGGTGTGCGCCCAGTCGGCCGCCTTCCGGGTGGCTGCCAGATTCTGCGCATAGGGCAGATGCGACGCGTCGTACATCACCGAACTGAACCCGGCGTCGGCCGCCTGCCACAGCAGGGCATCGCTCTTCACATGGTCCAGGTGCAGTCCGACCGGCACGCCGGCGAGACGCGCCGCCTCCGCGGCGGCGCGGGCCAGCGGGAGCAGCTGGCCGTGGCGGTACTTCACCGCGTTCTCGCTGATCTGCAGGATGACCGGGGCACCGGCAGCCTCGGCTCCCGCGATCACGGCCTCCGCGTGCTCCAGGGTGATGATGTTGAACGCGGCCACCGCGCCGCCCCGGGCGGCGGCGTCGGCAACCAGCGCTCCGCTCTCGGCAAGGGGCATCGCTCAGCCCTCGTCGAGGATGACGGAGCGGGTGAGGTGGCGCGGCGCGTCCGGGTCCAGGCCACGGGCCGCCGCGATGGCGACCGCGAGGCGCTGCGCCCGCACGAGTTCGGCGAGCGGGTCGAGGCCGCCGGCCACCCACATACCGCCGGTGGCCTCGACCTGCTTCCGAAGACCGTCGGGCGACTCGCCGAACATCCAGGTGGCCGTGCCACGGGTCGTGATGCTGATCGGGCCGTGCCGGTACTCCATGGCCGGATATGCCTCGGTCCAGGACAGCGATGCCTCACGCATCTTCAGCGCGGCCTCCTGCGCGAGACCGACGCTCCAGCCGCGGCCCAGGAAGGTGAACTGCGAGCAGTCGACCAGCCCTTCGGGCAGCGGCCCGGCGAGCGCCGTCCGCGCGTCCGCCACCACGGCATCGGTGTGCAGGCCGAGGTGGGCGCGCAGCAGGGTGAGGGCGGTGGTGGCGAACCGGGTCTGCACGACGGACTGTTCATCGGCGAAGTCGAGCACCACGACGTCGTCGGCGGCGTCCATGACGGGTGTCCTGGGGTCGCCGGTGATGGCAGTCGTACGTGCCTTCCCCCGTACCGCGGAGAGGAGTTCGAGCACCTCGGTCGTGGTTCCCGACCGGCTCAGCGCGATCACCCGGTCGTAGTCCCGTCCGAAGGGGAACTCCGACGCCGCGAAGGCATCCGTCTCACCGAGCCCCGCTCCCTCACGCAGGGCAGCCACGGCCTGGGCCATGAACCACGAGGTCCCGCAGCCGACGACGGCCACCCGCTCCCCCGGCGACGGCAGGGCCGCCGACTGACGTGCGGCCAGACCGGCTGCGCGTTCCCAGCACTCGGGCTGACTGGTCAGCTCGTTCTGGACATGGCTCATGCTCGATTCCACTCCTCAAGTAAATGCTTATTTCTGCAAGATACTGCGTTCTTTCAAGCACAATCAAGCATTCAGACATTTCTGGGTTAAGGTCACAACGTTCGGCCGAAGAGGAGAGTGCGAGAGATGTCCCAGTCCCGCGACGCACGCTGGAAGGACCTTCTGGAACTGCTCGTCGAGCAGGGCCGCCTCGACGTCGAGGAAGCCGCGGCGGCACTCGATGTCTCCGCCGCCACCATCCGCCGCGACTTCGACCAGCTCGCACAGCAGCAGATGCTCGTGCGCACCCGGGGCGGCGCCGTCGTACACGGCGTCAGTTACGAGCTGCCGCTCCGCTACAAGACGGCCCGGCACGCCTCCGAGAAGCAGCGCATCGCCCAGGCCGTCGCCGGGCTGATCACGACCGGCGAGGCGGTCGGCCTGACCGGCGGAACCACCACGACGGAGGTCGCCCGAGCCCTTGCCGTCCGTCCCGACCTGGCGTCGGGCACCCCTGCCCTCACGATCGTGACCAATGCGCTGAACATCGCCAACGAGCTGGCCATCCGGCCGCAGTTCAAAATCGTGATCACCGGCGGAGTGGCCCGTCCCCAGTCGTACGAGCTCACCGGCCCCCTGGCGGACGGCGTCCTCGGCCAGATCACCATGGACACCGCTGTCCTCGGTGTGAACGCATTCGACGTGGCCCATGGGGCGGCAGCCCACCATGAGGACGAGGCGGGCATCAACCGGCTGCTGTGCGAACGCGCCGAGCGGGTGGTCGTCGCCGCGGACTCCAGCAAGCTCGGCACGCGCGCCTTCGCCAGGATCTGCACCACGGACCAGGTCGACATCCTGGTCACGGACACCGGCATCGGTGAGGACATGACCGCTCTCTTCACCGACGCCGGCATCGAGGTCATCGCGGTGTGAGTGCCCCGTCACGCCGCTGGCCGGAGGCGAAGTAGTCGACCAGGACCGGGTCGAGCGGCGGCACGTCGTACGGCACACCGCTCTCGCGCAGCGACCGGGTCGCCATGACACCGGCGGCCACACTCATCCTGGCCGCCACGGGGGAGGTGTCGGTAGCACCGCCCTGTCTGGCGAAGCGGCAGAACTCCGCGACGATCCGCTGGTCCGCCCCGCCGTGCGAGCCCTTCGAGTCCGGTACGCGGTGCACGGCGTCGGCGTCCGAACGGTAGCCGGAGGGCCCGGTGTTCCAGACCCTGACCTCGTCGCCCGGCCGGTCCCCGAAGTTCTCCAGCCGCCCCTCGGTCCCGATCACCGTGTAGTTGCGGAAGTAGTCGGGGCTGAAGTGGCACTGCTGGTATGCGGCGAGCACTCCGTTGTCGAGCCGCATGTTCATCATGGAGACGTCCTCGACGTCCACCACGTGGTTCAGGTCCCTGCGCGCCGACGGAGGCCAGTCGAATTCCCGCAGCCAGCCGTCCGGGCGCGGCGTTCCCGGCGCCCTGCGGGGCAGGTCGCCGTACATCATGAGCTCGCCCATGGCGTTCACCCGCGACGTGTAACCGCCGGCCAGCCAGTGCACGACGTCGATGTCGTGAGCGGCCTTCTGGAGGAGCAGCCCCGTGGTGCGGCGGCGGTCGGCGTGCCAGTCCTTGAAGTAGTAGTCGCCGCCGTACGACACGAAGTGCCGTACCCACACGGTCTTCGGCTCACCGATGTCGCCGCGGACGATGAGGTCGCGCATCAGCCGCACCACGCCCATGTGCCGCATGTTGTGACCGACGTACAGCCGGGTGCCGCTCTCGTGGGCGGTGCGCAGGATGGTGTCGCACTGCGCGACGGTGATGCCGAGGGGCTTCTCGACGTACACCGGCTTCCCTGCCCGCAGCGCGTCGCAGGCGACGGCCTCGTGGGTGTCGTCGGGGGTGGCCACGATGACCGCATCGATAGAGGCGTCGTCGAGCAGCCGCCGGTGGTCCGTTACCGCGATCGCGCCCGCGTACCGCTCGGGCACCGTGGCCCGTACGGCCGGATCGGTGTCGGCGACGGCCGCCACGACCGAGCCGGCGCCGGGCCGGTGCGCGGCGTCCGCGAGGTTGGCGCGCAGGCCGAGGCCGATCACTCCGATACGGAGGTCTTGCATGATGCTCCTTGCAGTGAATTCGGAGGGACGCTCACTTGCCGGTCTTCGCGATGGATTCCTCGAACTCGGCACGGATCCTGTCCCCGCCGCCGGAGCGCCAGGTGCGCACCATCCCGTCGAAGTCGGAAAGAGACTTGCGGCCGGCGACGATGTCCTTGATCCCGTCGTTCACCTCCATCGTCAGAGATGCGCCACGTCCGGCGTTGGTGTCGGAGTAGTGGCCGACGGTCGGATTGATCACGGCCATGGCGATGAGCTTCTTCTGCCAGTCGTGGATGCGGCGCGTCAGGTCCGGCTGGCCCGGCAGGTAGAGGTACTCAGGGGCGTTGGCCAGGAACGACACCGGCATAGCGGTGGTCACGGCCTCCGCGTTCCCCTTGTCGGTGAGCTCGACGTCCCCCTTCGCCGTCCGGCGGAAATGCGTCCCCTCGACTCCGTTGTCCAGGAACAGCCGCTCCTGTGTGCCGAAGGGTGCGGCGAGGTAGTCGAGGACCCGCAGCAGCATCTCGAGCCGCTTCTTGTCCGCCTCCTTGTTGACCGCGGTGAATCCGACGGATCCAAGTCCGAAGTAGAAGTGCGGGGTTGCGCCCTTCCTGGCGGCGAACGGGGGGATGATCCCGAAGGGGAAGCGGTAGGTCTTCACATCCACCAGAAACGAGGGGAAGGACTGGACATAGGCACCCAGCGCCCCCTGTGCCATCTTCTCGCGTGTAGTGGTGAGATTGGGGTCGGGCCAGAACAGACCTGCCCTGCTCACCTTGACGCCGAACTCCAGCGCCTCCCGGAATTCGTCGGTCTCGAACTGGTGGACCAGCTTGCCGTTCCGCTCCGCCCATCCGGAAGGGGCGCCGAACCACTGGGCGTACATACCCACATGGTTCACGTAGGCGGGTTCCAGCACATATTTCTTGCGCTTGACGTCGAGCAGCTCCTTTCCCTTGGCCAGGAAGTCCTCGGCACTCGTGAAGGAAGCGCCTCCGACCGGCTTCCAGAAGTCCTCGTTGATGACGTAGACCTGCCCCATGCGGCCGTAGGCCACCGGAACGCCGAATATCTTGCCGTTGATGACGGCGGTCTTCCAGGCGAATTCAGGGAGGTTCGCGAGATTCGGGTACTTCTTGACCGCATCGCCGCCGAGGTGCGGGGTGAGATCCTGGAACTTCGCCTCGAGCAGATCGGGAATCCTGCGCAGTCCCTGGTTCGGTGGAATCCATACCAGGTCGGGGATCTCGCCACCGGCCACTGCCGCGTTGAACTTGGACGAGTAGCTGTCGTCGGTCGTCTCGACGACGATGTTCATCTTGAATTCCGAGCCCAACCGCTTGTTGAGCTCCTTCCAGTAGGTGTTCCTCCCCATGGCGGGGGCGGGTGTGGTGAACGTCTCCGTCAGCGCGGTGATCACCGAACCGTCCCCGGGTGGTGCGGCCACGGACCTGGTCAGGTTCTTCGGGTAGCGGAGGTAGGCCGCGTCCAGCCCCTCAGCGCTGCCCGCGAGGTCCGGTGCCGCCACGTCGGCGGGAACGAAGGCCGGCAGTTCGACCTTGCTGAACGCCTCCGCCCCCTTGCCGGTTGTGGCAGTTCCGGTGGAACAGCCGCTGAGAGCCGTCACTCCGGTGGCAGTGAGCCCGACAACGCCGGCGGCGCCGATGAACGTACGCCTGTTGATGTGCTGGGAAGACATGGTTCTCCCGGGGAGCAGGATCGGACGGATTTCAGCCTTTGACGGCGCCGGTCAGGACGCCCTTGGCGAAGTGCTTCTGCAGGAACGGGTACACGCACAGGATCGGTACGAGAGCGATGATCAGTACGGCCATCTGGAGCGAGATCGACGGCGGCAGCACGTTCACGCCGAGGGCATGGGCGTTGATGGTCTCGCCCTGGACGACGTACGAGCGGAGAACGACCTGGAGCGGGTACTTGCTCGAATCGTTCAGGAACAGCAGGGCGTTGAAGAAGCTGTTCCAGTAGCTGACCGCGTAGAAGAGACCCGCAACGGCGATCACGGCCTTGGAGAGCGGCAGCACCAGGCGCCACAGAATGGTGAGTTCACCCGCGCCGTCGAGCCGGGCGGCTTCGTACAGCTCGCTGGGGATGCCCTGGAAGAACGCCCGGACCACGATCACGTTGAAGACGTTGAGCAGTACCGGAAGGATCAGCGACGCATAGCTGTCCAGCAGGCCGAGCTGCTGGACCACGAGATAGGTGGGGATGATGCCCGGAGCGAAGAGGAAGGTGCCGAGCACCAGCATCAGCAGCGTCTTGCCGAACATCATGCCGGACCGCGAGAGTCCGTAGGCGAGCGTGACCGTGCAGAGCAGACTGAGCGCGGTGCCGATGGCCGTGACGGCGATGCTGACCAGCACCGCCCGGGTCACCACACCGCCCTGCAGCAGCACGTTGTAGGCCTGGAACGTCGGGTGGTGCGGTATGAGGACGTACCCGCCGCGTGCCTCGAGTTCCCTCTGGCCGGCCAGGCTGGTACCGAGTGCCAGCAGGAAGGGATAGGTCACCATGATGACGATCAGGGTGAGCGCCAGGGCCTTCGCGCCCTGACCGAACCAGCCGGGTCGCTCCATCCAGGGCGGCCGCTGCCCTCCGGACCGCATACGGGCGAGCATGTTCTCGCGGCGTGGGGCGATCGATGCGGTCATCGGTAGACCCCCTGCTCACCGAAGCGATGGGCCAGTTTGTTGGCTGCGATGATCAGTCCGAGACCGATCACGCCCTTCATCAGGCCGGCGGCCGTGCTCATGCCCCAGTCGCCGTCGATGACGCCGTGGTAGTAGACATAGGTGTCGAGGACTTCGGAGGCGTCCGCTCCGACCGCGTCGCGTTGCAGCAGCATCTGCTCGAAGCCGACCGAGAGAATGTCCCCCAGCCGCAGGATGAGCATCATGATGATCACCGGCCGGATGCCGGGCAGGGTCACATGCCACATGCGGCGCACGGCTCCCGCGCCATCCATCGCGGCCGACTCGTACTGCGTCATGTCGATGGACGCCATCGCGGCGAGGAAGATGATGGCGCCGTAACCGCAGTCCTTCCAGATCATCTCCGAGGTGACGAGCACCTTGAAGGTGTCCGGATTGCTCATGATGTTGCCGACCGCGAGCCCGTGGTTCTGGAGCAGGCTGGTGACCGTTCCGGTGCCGCCGAAGACCTGCTGGAACATCGCCACCACAACGACCCACGAGAGGAAGTGGGGCAGGTAGACGACGGTCTGGACGAAGCGCCGGATCGTTTCGCCCACCAGGGAGTTGAGGAGCAGCGCGAGGGCGACGGGCGCCGGGAAGTAGAGAACGAGCTGGAGCACGGTGATCTCCAGCGTGTTGCGCACCGCGATCCAGAAGTCCGGCTGGGCCAGCAGGTCGGTGAAGTTCCTGAGGCCGACGAACGGACTGCCCTTGAAGCCGAGGAATGGCTGGTAGTCCTGGAAGGCGACCACGTTCCCTGCCAGCGGCAGGTAGAAGAACACCGCGAAGTAGAGGATGCCCGGAACGCACAGCAGAAGAAGCGTGCGGTCACGCCGGAAGCGCTGACGCAAGGGCTTTCGCCCCGGGGGGCGTCCCGTGGTGACCGCGGCCCGGGAGGCCGTCGTATCGCCGGGAGCTTCTGACCGCGGTGTGACCGGACGGGGCGAGGTGGGCACGGCGGCCGACACGGTCACCTCCGCATAGAGGGGGATCAGGGGATGCAGACCTGCTGAACCCACGGAACGGGACCGATCCGGGGCTCGAGGTCTGCGAGGTGCCTTGATCCTGCACCGCGACCTCGAAAATGACAAGAGGTGCTCGTAAAGTCCTTTCTTATTGCAGTTACGAGCACCTTCCGTGCATCATTCGAGCATGATCGTGGCCCGTCGGTAGCCGCCGGACGACGGCCGCTCCGGGGAACAGCCGCGGCCGGCTCCCCGATCGCCGGCGGACTCGGCCGTCACGACCGGACCATGCGGTACCGGCCCGCCTCCGCCCCTCGGGGCGATCTCTCCTCAGAGCCGCAACCCACAGGCGAAAAGGGCGAGTTGGCCGTCACAGAGCCCCACGACGTCCTGCACACCGCCACGCTCGACCCAGTGCCGCAGCACGGCGGTGAACACCGCGATGATCGCCGCGGCGGCACAGTGCGCCGCGAGGTCGTCCGCCGCACGCCCGGTGCGTTCGACGATCACGGCGGCGATCGCGTCCTGGCTGCGCTGTCGCTCGTCCGAGCAACGAGCCCGGACGGCCGGCACGGTGAAGCCGAGACGCATCCTGAACAGCAACTCGTCCCGGTCCGTCTCGAGGAGCCGCGCCAGCGATTCGGTCAGAGTGTGCCGGATGGCATCCACGACCGGTTCGTCGCTGGGCCTGCCCCCGAGCGCCGCGACGAGCATCGCTTCGTACTCGTCATGGATGACCACGTCCTCCTTCGTGGGGAAATACCGGAAGAACGTACTCGGGGACACGTCGGCCGCTTCAGCTATCCGCTCGACGGTAGTCGCCGGATAGCCCTGCTCGGCGAACAGGCGGTATGCGGCACGCCGGATGTTCTGCCGGGTCTTCACCTTCTTGCGCTCGCGCAGCCCGGGCATGGGCCCGGCGGCTGCGGTCGAGGTCTCCGTCGCACTCATACCTGCGATTCTCCGCGTGCGCACACCGGCGTGGCCATCGGGGCCGATCCGGCACCCAGCGGCTCAGGGATTCAGACAAGCACACGCACCCATGACCCTCCTGGCCGACGCCTGCCCCAGCCTCAGCAGGCTCCGCTCCACCGGCCGTCACACGCCGGTGGGTCACACGACGGATACGGGGGCCGGCTCCTGGCGGGTCCCCGCCGCCCACCGCGCCACCGGCCCCAGGGCGTACGACGCCACCAGGAACAGCCCGCCGAGCAGCAGCCAGCCCAGCGCGCCCATACCGACCAGCAGGGCGGTGAGCAACAGCGGCCCGAGCGTGCGGGCGACGGTGACGCCGCTGCCGAAGAAGCCCTGGTACTCGCCGATACGCCCGGCAGGCGCCAGACCGAAGCCAAGTTGCCAGGAACCGGCGGACTGCAGCATCTCGGCGGCGGCCAGGAGGACCGAGCCCCCGACCAGGGCGGTGACCGCGACCCGTGGCGGGCTCCCGGCCGAAAGGGCGAAGACCCCGCAGGCCGTGAGCGCGAACGCGCCGGACCGGCGGATGGCCCGGGCGGCGGTGGCGAGCCCGGTGACGGAACGGGCCGTACGGACCTGGAAGAGCATGACGGCCCCGGTGTTGAGCATGAAGAGCGCGGAGACCAGCCACTCCGGTGCGTCGGTGCACTCGGTGATCCACAGAGGCAGGCCGAGGCTGAGCAGTGGCATCCGCAGGAGCAGCACGGTGTTGAGCAGGGTGATGACGGCGTACGGCCGGTCCCGCAGGACTTCGAGCCTCGCGCCCCGGACGGCCGGCGCCGGTGCGACGGCAGGCACCCGCAGCAGGACGAGCGCGCAGAGCAGAAAGCTCAGAGCGTCGATCGCGAAGACACCGAGGTAGGCGGGCCTGGAGCCGGCGGACAGGGCGAGCCCACCGAGCGCGGCGCCCACGGCAAGGCCCGCGTTGAGTGTCGACTGCAGGTGAGCGAGCACGGCGGTGCGCTCCTCCTCCGCGACCAGACCGGCGAGCAGCGCCTGCCGGGCGGCGGCCAGACCCGACTGCGCGGTGGCATAGAGGCAGGCGGCCACGAGGAACGGCAGGAAGTCCCGTACGACCAGGAAAGACGCGACCGCGGCGCCGGTCGCGAGGGCGAGCAGCACCGCCGTTCCTCGCGGGCCCCGGCGGTCCGCGATCCGGCCGAGCGGCACCCCGACGACCGAGCCGACCGCCCAGGCCACGGTGAGGCCGAGGCCGATCCTGGCGGGGGCGAGGCCGACCACGTGAGTGAAGTAGAGGGCCGAGGTGACGTAGTACGCGCCGTCGCCCAGGGAGTTGCTCAACTGGGCCACGGCGAGCGTGCGTTGGGGCCTCGAGGGCGGCAGCATGTTCGGCATGGCGTTGACGGTACGCAGGTGCCGGCTCCCGCGTGCAGGCCAATGAGCCGCCGTGTGACTGGGCCATTTCCGCGGGAAGGCCCGCGCGGCCTGTCCCGAGACGGGCCGCTCAGCACACGACCTGGCCGGCCACCCGGTTGTGACCGCCCGTCTGCGTCCCGGGACGACTGTCGCGCCGGGCGTCCGGCCGCCCGGCGGGCACGGGCCTACCCGCCGGTATCCGTCGCAGGGGCGCCCGTGCTCAGGAGGCGGGGCCTTCCGGCGTCAGCTTCAGTGAGATGGAGTTGATGCAGTACCGCTGATCGGTCGGTGTCGCGTAGCCCTCGCCCTCGAAGACGTGCCCGAGGTGCGAGCCGCACTTCGCACAGCGCACCTCGACCCGCCGCATCCCGTGCGAGCGGTCCTCGATGAGCTCGACCGCTTCGGTGTCCTTCGGGTCGTAGAAGGACGGCCAGCCGCAGTGCGACTCGAACTTCGTGTCCGAGCGGAAGAGCTCCGCGTTACAGGCCCGGCACGAGTAGACGCCGGTGGTCTTGGTGTCGGTGTACTCGCCGACGAACGCGGGCTCGGTGCCGGCCTGGCGCAGCACGGCGTACTCCGCGTCGGACAGCTCCGCCCGCCACTGCTCGTCCGGCTTCTCGATGTCGTACGACATGGCGCTCCCTCAGCTCGACAGGTGTTCCAGGATCTGCGGGCCGAGGTCGGTGACGTCGCCCGCTCCCATGGTGAGAACGAGATCGCCGGGCTTGGCCATTCCCGCGACGACCCCGGGTACCCGCGTCCTGTCGTGCACGGCGGTGACATCGGCGCCGGCCGCCCGGGCCGCTTCGATGATCAGTTCGCTGGTGACGCCGGGGATCGGGTCCTCGCGGGCCGGATAGATGTCCAGCACCACCGAACCGTCGGCGAGCCCCAGAGCCTGGCCCATCTCGCTGCCGAGCTCCTGGGTGCGGGAGAAGAGGTGGGGCTGGAAGACGACCAGGATCCGGGCATCGCCGACCGCGCCCCGCATGGCCTCGAGGTCGGCGGTCATCTCGGTCGGATGGTGGGCGTAGGAGTCGATGACCTGGACCCCCGCGGCTTCGCCCTTGAGCTGGAGGCGGCGCTTGACCCCGGTGTACTTGCCGAGCGCCGACGCAAGATTGTGGGCCGGTACGCCGAGGGCCACACCGGCCGCCAGTGCGGCGACAGCGTTGTGGGCGTAGTGCCGGCCGGGGACGGACACCGTGAAAGTGAGGTACTTGCCGTTGAGGACAACGGTCACCTCGCTGGACAGACCGCGCGGGGTGACCTTGTGCACGCGTACGTCGGCGTCGGCGGACTCACCGTAGGTCACGACCTTCAGCGCGGAGAGGTCACGCACCCGTGCGGTGAGCTCGGCCGCGCCGGCCTGGTCGGCGGCGATCACCAGCGTGCCGCCGGGCACCACCTTGCCGACGAAGGTCTCGAAGGAGTCGTAGATCTCGTCCATCGAGGCGTAGTTCGCGTGGTGATCGAGCTCGACGTTGAGGACGATGGCGACCTCGGGGTCGTACTTCTGGAAGCTGCGGTCGCTCTCGTCGGCCTCGGCGACGAAGATGTCGCCCCGGCCGTGCCGGGCGTTGGTCCCCGGCCCGGCCAGGTCGCCGCCGATCGCGTACGACGGGTCGAGGCCCAGCTCCGTCAGTGCCACGGCCAGCATCGAAGTGGTGGTCGTCTTGCCGTGCGTGCCGGCCACGGCGATGGAGCGCAGACCGTGCATCAGCGAGGCCAGCGCGTCCGAACGGTGCACCACCGGGATGGACAGCTCCGCGGCCCGGGCCAGCTCCGGATTGTCCTCGCGGATCGCGCTGGAGACCACCACGCAGCTGGCGTCATCCGCCAGATGCCCGGCCGCGTGGCCGATGTGCACGGTGGCCCCGAGAGCCCGCAGCGCCTCGGCTGTCGGGGACTCACGGCTGTCGCTGCCCGCCACCTCGGCGCCGCGCTGGGCGAGGATCTTCGCGATGCCCGACATCCCGGCGCCGCCGATGCCGATGAAGTGCGGTCGGTCCATGGCGGTCGGCCTACCGGGTGCCATACGGATGTCTCCCCAAGCTGTACGAAAAGAGAGGCCCAGCCTATTCGCTGTGTGCGAAGAGCTTGAGCACCGGTACGCCGACCTTGTGACGGGCCCGCGATGCCCAGTCCCGGTGGAAGAACTCCTCGACGTAGTGCGGCGCGGTCATCACGATCACTTCGTCCGCCCCTTCCTCACCCACGACGGTCTTCAGGGCGTCGAGGGGATGCTTCTCCACGACCTGGCCGGTCGCCGCGCTGCCCGCGGCCCGCAGCGCTTCCAGCGACTGCTTCAGTGCCGCCTCGGCAGGCAGCCTCGCCGCCGCGCCCTCCGGGACGGTGCCCTCGCGCGGCACCTCGTCCAGCTCACCCAGCGCCACGTCGTCGATGGCCCGCAGCAGGACATCGGCCTGGTCGCCGCGGGGCTGCATGAGCACGAAGAAGGAGACGGCGTCGTCCCCGTGCAGCGTGGTGACGAAATCCACGTCCTCGGAGGTCAGAGGCTTCTCGATCATCAGTACGCTCGTGAACACCACGTTGAGCCCTTCTGCCGAAACCATCCTTCCCCGTGCCCGCACGGGGTCTGCGAATATAAGTGTGCCCAGTGAGCGGAAAGCGGAACAGAAGATTCCGTTCGTGTCAGTTCCGAACGTATCGGGCAAAAAGGAACCCGGCCTCCTCCAGCAGTGAGGCCAGTGCGAAGCGTTCCGGCACGGCGAGCCCCGGGCCGCCCACGATCCGTTGAGCATCGCCCGATGTGAGTACCGGGGAAAGTGTCAGACACAGTTCGTCGAGTACCCCGGCCGCCACGAACTGACCGAGCATCCGCGGCCCGCCCTCGGTCAGCAGCCGCCGGAACCCCCGCTCGGCCAGCTCCTGAACCGCCCTGGCCGGGTCCACCCCCGCCCCGTCCCCCGCGATCACGATCTCGGCCCCGGCCTGCCGCGCGGCACTGACCCGGTCCTGCGGCGCGCCGGCCCCCGTCACCACCAGGGTCGGTACCAGCGGAGCGGTGAACAGCGGCAGCGAGAAGTCCAGGTCCAGACTGGCGCTCACCACCGCGATCGCCGGCGCCGGGCCCTGCCCCGCGGCCGCTCTGCGCGCCGCGAAGGCCTCCCGGGCGCGGGCCGGGCGGTAGCCCTCCAGACGTACGGTTTCCGCTCCGGCCACGACCACGTCGGCGAGTCCTCGCAGAGTGCCGAAGATGCGCATGTCCGTCTCGGTGGAGATCGGCTGGGAACGCCCTTCGTGCTGCGCGGCCCCGTCGAGCGACGAGACCATGTTGGCCCGCAGCCAGGGGCCGCCTCCGCCCGGCGCCGTGGGGTACGCGTAGGCGTCGGCCAGTTCGTCCAGACTCCACTCGCGTGGGCCCGCCTCGGCGGGCACGGGGACTGTCTGGTCGGTCACAGGGAGCAGGCGTCGCATGTCAGGCAGTGTGGCATGGCGTTTAAGCTGGGGAACTGTGTCGTCGCCCATAGCCGAAGTGGTTCCCCAGTCCCTGTGCGCCCGTGAGCCGCGCGTTCCCGTCGACCGCCTGGTCGCCGAGATGGTGCCGCCGCCGCGGTTCGACTCGGTCCGCTTCGATACGTACGAGCCGGACCCCGGCCGGCCGAGCCAGACCGAGGCGGTGGACGTCCTCAGTGCGTTCGCCGCCGGACTCGGCGGGGCCACGGCCACCGGCACCGGCCGCAAGCGCTGGTTCGGCGGCCGCAAGCCCGCGCAGCCCACCGGTCCGCGTGGGGTCTACCTCGACGGCGGATACGGTGTCGGCAAGACCCACCTGCTCGCCTCCCTGTGGCACGCCACCCCGGCCGCGCCCGAGCAGAAGGCCTTCGGCACCTTCGTCGAGCTCACCAACCTGGTCGGTGCTCTCGGTTTCCAGCAGACCGTGCAGACGCTCAGCTGCCATCGGCTCCTGTGCATCGACGAGTTCGAACTGGACGACCCCGGGGACACGGTCCTCGTCTCCTCCCTGCTCACCCGGCTGGTCGAAGCGGGTGTGGCACTGGCCGCCACCTCCAACACCCTGCCCGGCAAGCTGGGCGAGGGCCGGTTCGCCGCGGCCGACTTCCTGCGCGAGATCCAGGGCCTGTCGGCGCACTTCCGTCCGCTGCGCATCGACGGCGACGACTACCGTCACCGCGGCCTGCCCGAGGCCCCCGCTCCCTACGACGACGAGCAGGTGACCAAGGCGGCGTACGCGACGCGGAACGCCTCCCTCGACGCCTTCCCCGCGCTCCTGGACCACCTCGCCCGGATCCACCCCAGCAGGTACGGCGCGCTCACCGAAGACCTCGACGCGGTCTGCCTCACCGAAGTGCAGCCGGTGGCCGACCAGTCGACGGCGCTGCGTCTGGTGGTGCTCGCCGACCGGCTCTACGACCGCGAGGTCCCGGTCCTCGCCTCCGGGCTCCCCTTCGACCGGCTGTTCAGTGACGAGATGCTGAACGGCGGATACCGGAAGAAGTATTTCCGGGCGATCTCCCGTCTCACGGCGCTGGCACGCGACGCCAAGGGGCTGGTGGCCCAGTAGGTTGGGGGCACGTCACCAGAAGGGATCATCATGGCCACCACGCGTGTCGCTCATACGGTCTGGGAAGGCGAGCTCTTCAAGGGCTCGGGCACCATCACCTTCGACACCTCGGGCATCGGCGAATTCCCGGTCACCTGGGCCTCCCGTGCCGAACAGGCCAACGGTAGAACCAGCCCGGAGGAGCTCATCGCGGCCGCCCACTCCAGCTGCTTCTCGATGGCGCTCTCCAACGGTCTGAACGGTGCGGGCAATCCGCCGACCCGCCTGACGACCCAGGCCGAGGTCACCTTCCAGCCGGGTGAGGGCATCACCGGTATCCACCTCACGGTGGCGGGCGAAGTTCCCGGGCTCGACGCGGACGGTTTCACCGCGGCCGCCGAGGACGCCAAGGCCAACTGCCCGGTCAGCCAGGCCCTTTCGGGTACGAAGATCACCCTGACCGCCACACTGGGCTGACCCGCCCAGCGCTCGCGGCCCCCGCGGATCCGGTGCAGGATCGAGGAGGCCGGGGGATTCCGCCGGAAGGGGTGCGCAGTGGCCGCGAAGGGCACGCAGAAGAAGCAGGCCCAGCCGCCGGGCCTGCGAGAGTTGTTGCGTATCCCCCCGGGCAGCGATGTCGACCTCGCCTCCTGCGACCCCGCGGGCGCCCCGGCGGGCCCGCGGAACAAGAAGGACGGCCTGGCGGACATCGCCCGGATGGGCGAACACCTGGCAGATCTCCAGGAGCGGTTGTACGCGGCGAGCGCGGGCGGAGACCGCAGACGCCTGCTGCTGGTGCTCCAGGGCATGGACACCAGCGGCAAGGGCGGGGTCGTCAAGCATGTCATCGGCGCCCTCAACCCGGCCGGCTGCCGGATCCGGTCCTTCAAGGCACCCACCGAGGAGGAGCGCGGCCAGCCGTTCCTCTGGCGGATCACCCGGGCACTGCCGAAGCCGGGCGAGATCGGGATCTTCGACCGCTCGCACTACGAGGACGTGCTGATCGCTCGGGTGCGCGAGCTGGCGCCGCGCAGTGTGGTCGACCGCCGGTACGCACAGATCAACTGCTTCGAACAGATCCTGGCCGATGACGGCACGACCGTCGTGAAGATCTTTCTGCACATCAGCCACGAGCAACAGCGGCGGCGGCTGCTCAAACGGCTCGACAACCCGCACAAGCACTGGAAGTTCAACACCGGCGACATCGAGGAACGGGCGCTGTGGCCCGCCTACCAGGAGGCTTACGAGCTGGCACTGGAGCGCTGTTCGACGCGCACGGCGCCCTGGTACGTGGTGCCTTCCGACCGCAAGTGGTACCGGAACTGGGCGATCAGCACACTGCTCCTCGAGCACCTGACGGCACTGGACCCGCAGTACCCGGAAGCGGACTTCGATGTTTCGGCGTGCCGCAGGCACCTGCTGGAGGGGGACTGACCCCGCACAGCGCCCCGCGACGGTCCGGCGCCCCCCGGCGCGGCGAACCCGGTCCGGCCCGGACTCTTGACAGGTTCACGCCCCTGGACTGTGGGAGCGCTCCCAAGCATCGAGGGACACCACGCGATCGAGTAACACCACCGGACAGCCCTGCCGGTGGTGCGGTCCGTGATCCGGTGCCCGCGGCCGCTCGGCGGGGCGCCCGCGGCCGTTCGGCGGGGTGCCCGGCATCACGGTGGGCAGGGGTGGTCGTCCGGTTCGCCGGCGGCCGCCTCACCCACCCTCCAGCAGCTGTTCCGTCCAGATCGTCTTTCCGGATGCGGTGTACCGGCTCCCCCAGCGGTGCGTCAGCTGGGCGATGAGGAAAAGTCCCCGGCCGCCCTCGTCGGTGAGCCTGGCGCGTCGCAGGTGCGGCTGGGTCTGACTGGGGTCCGACACCTCGCAGATGAGCCGCTGGTCCTTGATCAGACGCAGTCCGATCGGGGCTCCGGTGTAGCGGATCGCATTGGTGACCAGCTCGCTGACGATGAGCTCGGAAGCGAAGACCAGGTCGTCCAGGTCCCAGTCGCCGAGCTGATCGGCTACCAGGGAGCGCGCCCGGGCCGCCTCCTGCGGATCGGCCGCCAGTTGCCAGGCAGCGGTCCGTGTCGCGGGAAGCTCCCGTGTCCTGGTCAGCAGCAGCGCGATGTCGTGGTCGGGCGGCCTTTCGAGCAGCCGGGAGAGGATCCGCTGTCCCGCGGCGGCGAGCGGCTGCCCGTCGGCGGCCGCCGAGCGCGTCCCCACCCGCAGGGTCTCCAGCCGCTCCTCGGCGCGGCGCGGATCCTTGGTGAGCGAGCCGCTGTGGAAGGCCAGCACGTCCCCGGGCGCCAGTTCGAGGGTGGTGACCTCGAACGGCTCGCCGCCCGTTCCCAGCGCCGGCCCGCGTGTCACCTGGACGACCTCGGCGGTCTGCTGTCCGGTGCGGGCAAGGATCGGGGCCGGATGCCCCGCACAGGCCACCAGACAGAGGCGGGTGACGGGGTCGTAGGTCGCATAGACACAGGAGGCTCCGCGCAGTGCCCCCGCATCGTCCGGCAGACCGGATTCACCGGGCTTCTCGCCGAGTCCGAAGCGTGTGACCAGATCGTTGAGATGGCTCAGCAGCTCGTCGGGCGCGGGGTCCAGGTCGGCCAGCGTCTCCACCGCCGAGCGCAGCCGTCCCATCGCCGCGGTCGCATTGAGGCCGTGCCCCGGAACCGTACCCACCACGAAGGCCACCTGGGTCGACGACAGCTCGATCACGTCGTACCAGCAGCCGCCGATGCCCGCCGGAGTACTCGCGGGCACGTAGATGCCGGAGGTCTCGGCAGCGGTGCTGGTCACGGCGGGGCGCGGCAGCAGGCTCCGCTGGAGCGCCTCGGCGGTGCGCCGCTCCTTGGTGTAGCGCCGCGCGTTGTCGATGCTGAGCGCGGCGCGGGAGCTGATCTCCTCGGCGAGTACGGCGTCTGCCTGGCCGAACGGAACCCGCTCCCCCGTTCGCCACAGGCCGACCGCGCCCAGCACCAGGCCGCGGGCACGGACCGGAGCGAACAGCAGCGAGGTCGCAGCATCCGGCAGGGTCAGCCGGGACATCTCCTCGTTGCCGGCCAGGACCGCCCGGACGTCGGTGAGATCGGGCAGGAAGCCCGCGGGGCCTTTGAGCAGCTGGCCCCTGGTGATGCTCGTGACGCGGAAGGTGTCACCGAGTGAGTGGATCTCGTCGGGCCAGGGTCCTTCCGCGGAGGCGACCGCCACCCGGCGCATCGGTACGTCCACCGAGAAGTCCCCTGGTTCGTCCCCGACCAGTACCGCTTCGGTGATGTCCACCGCCGCCAGGTCCGCGAGCGCCGGGACCAGGATGTCGACGAGTTCCTGGGCGTTACGGGTGATGTCGAGTGAGGCACCGATCCGTGACGCGGCCTCGTTGATGAGCACCATGCGTTCCTGGGCGCGCGGATCCGCCATGGCGGGCGGCAGCACGGCGGGCCGGGGCTCCGGCGCGTCCGCGGACTGCAGCGGCGTCAGTCTGACCAGCAGACGGTTGTCCGCCGGGGTGCGCGACATGAGCGGCGAAACCCCCACCAGGGTGTCCAGGACGCCGCCGCCGGGGCGCAGCAGCGTCGTCCGTCCGTAGCGCTGGTGGCCCCCCATGGATCCGGACGTGAAGAGGGCCCAGTCGTCGGAATCCTTGAACATGCCGCCGAATTTCCGGCCGCAGACTTCCTCCGCCGTGGTGTCCAGCAGTTCGAGCGCGGAGCGTGTGCAGCTCAGCACCGTGCCGTCAGCGCCGAGCAGCAGCTCCGCTGGGCTCTTGGCTGCGGGCATCCACCGGGGTGACCCGTTGCCGCTCATTGAGACTCATTCCTGTGCTGCCGGCCGGGCATGCCCCCATTCAAACCCTTACCGGCCCCGGCTGCCTGTCGCCGTACGGCAGACGGGGAGGCCGGAGGAGCGCACAGGATCTAGCCGGAACAGGCGGTGCGGCCGGCCTCCTGCCATTCGCAGACCGGGCAGAGCGTCGCTCCGCGGGTGGATTCCGGGTACTCGGTCGGCTTGCGGCACAGCACGCACTCGGCGTACGGCGGGCCGCCCGGGGCGGGCGCGGACGTGGATGGGGTCTCGCAGTAGGACTCGTCCATACGGGCGAGCCTACTCAGCTCCGGCGGGAACCGGGCTCCGCCGCCCCTCCGCCGGACGCAGCGGGTCGTGGCCGCCGCAGACGAAGGCCCCCCTGTGGCGATCCGCTCGGCCACCGGGCGGTCGCGTTCACCCCCGGCCGTTGCATGCATCGAGTCCTGTTCCGGCCCCACAAGGCGTCACCCCGGCGTGCTGAGGTGATCACGCCGCCTACCGTGGTCTCGGGCGGCCGGCCGACGCGCGGCGGCCGCTCGCCATGTCACCTCCGAAGGGAATCACCGTGCCGCACGCCAAGGCCTCGGACGGAGTCCGCATCGCCTACCAGGTCCGCGGCGACGGTCCCCCGCTCGTGTTGCTCGCCGGCCAGGCGAACGACCACCACTGGTGGGACGGCGTCCGCGACGACTTCGCCGGCTCCCGGAGCACCATCACGATCGACTACCGCGGCACGGGCGAGAGCGACAAGCCTCACCTGCCCTACTCCACCGGGCGGTTCGCCGACGACGTGATCGCGGTCCTCGACGAACTGGCCGTGGACCGGGCGGACGTGTACGGCACGTCCATGGGCGGGCGGGTCGCCCAGTGTCTGGCCGTCCGTCACTCCCGCCGAGTGCGTGCCCTGGTACTCGGCTGCACCTCGGCCGGCGGCCGGCACGGCATCGAACGCAGTGTCGACGTCCGCAGATCCCTGATACGGCCCAGTCCGGTCGAGGCGCGACAGGCTCTGCTCGAGCTGATGTACACGCCGGACTGGCTCGCGACGCACCCGGGTCCGTACCACACGCTCGGCGACCGGAGCATGCCGGCGCATGCCCGGCGCGGGCACCTGGGCGCGAGCGACGGGCACGACGTGTGGGACGCGCTGCCCGGCATCGTCGCCCCGACTCTTGTGCTGCACGGCACCGACGACCTGCTCAATCCCACCGCCAACGCACCGCTGCTGGCAGCCCGCATCCCGGGCTCCCGGCTGGAGCTGATCCAGGACGCCCGTCACGCCTACTTCGAGGAGCGCCGCGACCTGGCCGGCCCGCTCGTCCTCGAATTCCTCGACCGGAAGGCTCCCCGGGGTGACCCGCATCGATGATCTTCCCGTTGGGGACGAGCTGCGCGGCCGGACGTCCCGGTAAGCGGTGGTGGTCCCGATGCCTAATCCGGCGGCGAGTTGGGCGCAGGTGCGGCTGTTGCGCCGGCGAAGCCCCTGGTGGAGGCGGTTCTCCTGGTCGAAAACCGTCCGCCAGGGGCTTCACTCATCTGACTGCCCAACTACCCAATGTCACCGTCAGGTTGGAGAAGGCCGGGGACTTCGTCGAGGTGCTTGTGGTCGAAGGTGTGGTCCGGGCAGGTCCTGAACACTCCCCTGTGTTCCTCCCCCGACTCGACACGGCCGGCCACGGGAGGTCCGCGCCCCTACCGTGCGCCTCCCGATCGGAGATCGCGGACAAACGTGTCGAAGCGGGAGCGGTAGGAGCCGAAGCGCACCTCGGTCATGTGGTGGTCACCCTGGGTGGTGCCGCCGTCCACTTCGATCTCGGAGAACCACCATTGCCCGTCGGCACAGAGGAAGTCGATGCAGAGGTACGGCAGCCCGATGTCGCCGGCCACCGCCCGGGCCGGTTCCACCAGCTCATCGGGCATGGCAGTCCACCCCGCCACGCCGCCTTGGCCCACGTTGCCCGCGAGTGCGTCACCGCGCGGTTTACGCGTCAGCACGCGGTACGGCTCACCGTCGACGTAGAACACGCGGTAGTCGACCACGTCCCGTCCCAGCCACGGCTGAACCACAACCGTCATCTCAGCCGCGGCCGCCCAGGTGAGCACGGTGTCGAGTTCCCCGGCGGTGGAGGCGACGAACACGCTGTTCCCGCCGCCCCAGCTGGAGGGTTTGACGACCACCGGGAATGCGATGTCACTCGCGCGCATCGCGGCGGTACACCAGTCGAGATGGTCCGGGCCGTGCCCGCGGGTACTCAGGCGGACCGTCGGCAGCTGCGGCACCGCACTGCCGAAGCGCTGCAGCGCGGTGAGCAGCTTTTCGTTGTTGATCAGGCTGAGTCCGACGGGGACCGTGGTGAAGAACCCGGCCGCCGACAGGGCGGAGTAGGTCGTCAGGTGCCGCCAGTAGTCGAACCGGTCGACGGGCCAGGTGACCAGCTTCGTGTGGAAGAAGGCCGTGTCCCGTGCAACGAGCTCGCCGCGCACGCGGACCGAGGCGCCCCCCTCCGTGGTGCCCACGACGACGTCGTCGACGCTGACCCGGGACAGCTGCACGCCGGCCGCACGCGCGGCGGCGTCGTACCGTGAGTTGATCTCGGCGTCAAAGGGATTCGGTGACTTGCTCTCGCGCTCCGAGCGAATCCAGAACATCGTGACGAGGTCAGCGGTCACGGCCCGCCTCCCCGCCCCGGGAGGACGCGGCGAGGCAGTCAAACTGCCTGCGACCGGAGCCGAACCGGCGCCGGGCCGATGGCGGTTCGGGTTCGCAGCCGCCGGTGTCCGCTCCCGCCGCTTCGAGCGGGACACAGGTCGTCAGATGCCGCCGGGCGCCGATCCGGTCCGGCGACGACGTGCGCCGTGAGTGGATGAACGACCTGGTGGGATCCAGGTGTTCACCGCGTACGTGCTCCTCGGGGCCGCCCGCATCCCGGCAGACGACCCCTTCGCCGGCACTGGTCCGGTACCGGACCGAATCGCTGTCACGCATTGTTGTCACGCCTCTCCTCCAGGTGCCGAAACCGCGTCGCCCGCGGCACGGAACCGATAGAACGCTTCGCGGTAGGCGACAAGCTGGACTCGGACGGCATCGGCGTCGAGGTCAGGTGAAAAGCCCGCGCAGACCACGTGTGACAGCCAGAACTGATCGCCATCCTGGACGAAACCGACCCGGACGTAGGCGAGCCCGAGTGCGGTCGCGACCGCACTCGCGGGGCGGGACAGCCGCTCGGCGAGCGCCCCTTCCAGACCGGTCGGCTCTCCATCGACACACACCACGATGTGCTCGACGACGTGCTCGCCGAGCCATGGCTGTACGAGGACGGTCAGTTCGGATGCACCCACCAACTGAAGGAGGGTGGTCAGCCTGCGTTCGCTCTCCGCGATGAAGACCCGGTCGCCGGGCCGGCGGACCGCCGGGCGCACCGCCACCGGGAACTCCAGCCCCCAGTCGGCGACGCGCAGCCGGTCGCGATGGACCTCGATCTCGCGGGTGCACAGCCGCACCGATGGCAGAGTGCGCACCTCGCCGAGGTCGAACCGAAGGAGCGGCACGATCGCGTCGGCCCAGGTGATCGAGTGAACGGCAGGCACGGTGACCATGAACCCGGCAGCTTCAAGAATCCCGATGGTGCTCAGCACACGCCAGGAGTCGGGTGCCTGTGCGGGACTGCCGAGCGAGTCGGTGTGGAAGAAGGTGTCGCGCGGGTCCACGCGCTCGCCCCGCACATGCACGATGGCGGCCTCTCCCACCTGGGTCACGACCACGTCGTCAACCGTGGCCGTGCGCAAGTCGAGACCGAGGTCCGCCGCCGCCGCGGTCAGGCCCGCTACACGCGCACCGTCGGCCGTCGCGACTGCGGTGCAGTCGCGTTCCGAGCGCAGCCAGAAGAGTGCGGGGGGAGAGGGAGGGTGCATGGATCTCGCTCCTAGATCGGGGACACCTGGCGAAGGGGCTCCAAGCCGGCGTCAGTCGTTCGTGCCGGCGCCAGGTGGTCAGGACCAGCCAAAGGAAATCGAGGGGCAACGTCGCGAGGCCGCCCTTGTCCGGTCGGTCGAACAGGCGGGAGACGACCGGGCCGTCGTGCAGCTCGGGTTCGAGCTCGATCGCCGAGCTCACCGGGCTCAGAGGCAGCATGCTGAGTTCCGGACAGGGAAACGCGTCCTTCAATCGGGACGGCACCCGCTCGGCAGGTGGGCGGTGCGGCGAACCCGGACAGGCCTAGCAGGCCGCGGGTGGGTCAGTGGGACATGGTGGTCGAGCACCGAAAGGGCGACAGGGGGTGCTCGCACAGCGACCACACGCCTGATCGGAGACGGTGACCAACTGGTACCTGTTGTCGTGCGGAACTGAGCGGAAACCATGAGCCATCCGGCGATGGCGGATCTCCCCCTTCTCCTGCCGGCTGGTCATTGAGCGTAAGGGCCTGTTGGGCAGCGACTCCACAGGAAGCGGGAAAACTGCCTCGGCCCTTCCTCCTGCTGCCGCCGTCATCGGTGTGGAGAGCCGTCATTCCCCTCGGTGGGATGCTGATCGGGGATCACGGACCCGGAGATGCGCAGGAGGCTCCCGGTCGGTCCGTGACGACGCGCACCTTCACACCGCCGAGGAGTCTGTGTGGCTGTCGCCGCCCCGGCCGCTTTCGGTACCGGTCACTCCGGGGTGATGGACACGATGATCTCGCTCTTGACCTCGGCGAGCCGGCCGACGACTTCGTGTGAATCCCTGCCGCAGACGGACGCGACCGCGATCGCGTCCTTTGCCTGCCTGGGTCGCCTGACGAGTTCACCCGGACGGTAGGGCGCCGTGAGCTGAAGCAGCCACTCGGCCTGCGGAAGCGTGTCGAACCCACGAAAGCGCCCCAGCTCCGGCGGGTAGATCATGGACCAACCGGTCGCCGGCTGGTCCATACGCGCCTGGGTACCGCTGTCCGGGACAGCCTGTCCGACCTGCGGCAGGATGCTGGCCCACAGCAGCGAGACGCCATGACGATACCGAAATGTGGTGTCTATCCCGGCGCCGCCGGGGCGGCCGCCCAACTCGCAGAACACCGGCCTGCCTCGGTCATCGAGGAACACTTCGAGGTGTGAGGCGCCACTGAACCAGGTGATGCACCCGAGTACCGCGCGGTTGAACTCCAGCAAGAGTTCGAGGTCCGGGCCGTCGTCGAGGGTGTGCGACCGTACCTGGCCATTCAACGGAAACGATTCGTGCGAGTCCAGATACCGCGAGACGGAGGCGGCGACCGGCACACCGTTGTTGACGACGCTGTCGATGTGGAACTGGCGGCCCGCGATGAATTCCTCGGCCTCGTACCGGTCCGCGCTGGCGAACCCCTGCCGCTGAAAGCTCATCAACTCGTTCTGGTCACGGATGATGCGCACGTCCAGGGAAGACGAGCCGAGGACTGGCTTGATGACGATGTGGCCGAACTTGTCGAGCAGGTCTGTTGCCTGGATGGGTTCGGAGATCTCCATGAACTCCGGAACCCGGATCCCGCTCGCCGAGAAGTGGTTCTTCATCGCCACCTTGTCGCGGAGCAGCAGCGTGTGTTCCGTTCCCATCCCGCCGAGGCCATTGGCCTCGCGCAGACGCGCGGCCGGCAGCAGCAGCCGTTCCTGGGTCGCCACCACCCAGTCGAATTCGACGTCACCGACCAGTGGGGGCAGCGGCACCGCGAGCTCGCCGGAGGGGTGCATGTCCACAGGGATACTGCGGCTTACCTGTCCGGGTGCCAGCTGGGCGATATCGCGGGGCCGTGCGAGGAAGGTGACGTCGAATTCGTCTGGCGGGAAGTAAGGGCTGCCGTCATCGTGGCGGTAGGCGTCGTAATTGACGTGGCTCAGAAGAGCCACCCGTTGACGAGTCACTGCATCTCCGTATTCACGGCGCGACGGGTATCGATTCCCGGCACCTGTTCCGATGTCACTGGTTCGGCTTTGATGGCCGCGTATGCCAGCCCGGACGCGATGGCGAAGGACACCGCCGCGAGAAACAGCAACGCACCTGGCCCCAGTCCTTGGATGACCACACCGCTGCCCGCCGCCCCGGCAGCTCCGCCCAACGACACGGAGGAACCGATCCACGACTGCGATTCCGCAGCCATGTCAGGCGGAGACAGATCGCCGACCGTCGCGTACAGGGCCACGAAACTGGGACCCACCGCGATGCCCATGAACGCCGCGGCCACGACCAGGACCGCCGTCCAGGTGAAACTGGCCGCCGCTACGAGCAGGGTCCCCAGGCACAGCACGGCCAGCGTGACAGGGAAGGTCGCGCGGACCGACCTCCGCGCCGGCAACGCTCCCAGGGTGAGGCCGCCCATCACACTTCCCACCGACATACAGCTGAGGAGCACTCCGCCCATCAGCGGTGAATCGTGCTGCTGGGCCCAGGAGGGAAGAGCCAGCTCGACCGCGCGGACCGCCATGAAGAAGCACACCACCGCCGCCATGATCGTGCGCAACGCCCGGTTGTGCAGCGGGCCCAGCCAGTGGCGCTCCGCGGGCTGCGGCTGTTTGCGCTGATGCGGCAGCTTGCGGGAGAGCAGCAGGAGGGTCGCGCCGGTGGTCAGCAGCGCGGAAGCGGCCAGGCCTGCCCAGGGCGCGACAGCCACCACCAGGAAGGCTGCCATGGTCGGCCCCACGACGTACCCCACGTCGGCCAACACGGCATCCAGGGACAGGATGGTTCTCCGGAGCTCGCCGGTGGCCATCGCGCCCCACATCAACCGGGTCACGATCTGGATGGGTGGGATGGTTGCCGATGCGACGAACGCGCAGACCAGTGTGGTGGCGAACGGCCCATGTGCGTCTTCGTTCAGGACCAGGACAGCCAGCGCGCCGAGATACGCCACGAGCGTCGGACACATCACCGGGGCATAGCCGTAGCGGTCCATGAGCCTGCCCCTCACCGGGACGGTGACTCCGGCCACCGCGGACACCGAGACCACGATGGCCGCCTGATTGAAACCCCGATAGTGCGCGACCTCGAACAGGAGGGCGACCGAAGAGATTCCGAGCTTCAGCTTTCCCGCAACAGCCGCGATCAGAGATGTGCCGAATTTCGGCAGAGAGAAAAGCTGCCGATACGAGGAAAATAGCTTCATGCGTTCCGTAACTTTCGCCGGATCGGCCCGCACCGTCCATCGGGGACAGCGGTCGCCGGGGAACAACGGGCCGCGATCAGCAGACCGGCTCGATCACGAGTTCCACGGTGTCGCGGACCGCAGCCATGCGCCGGAGCAGTTCCTGACGGTCCGGCGCGGAGACACTCACCCTGAGTGGAATGGTCGGAATGCTGCTGGTCGTCGGCACCATGTCGCCTGCCTGGTAGCCCACCACCAATGTGCCCACGCCGAGCAGTCGCTCTACCTTGTCCAGCCCGCGCATCTCGACCAAACGACCGGCCGGCCCGTCGTTGCGGATGGCGTTCGCGCCACAGAGGCTGTCGAACTTCACCGGCTCGGTCGCGATCTTCGGCACCTCGCCCAGCCGGCCGGCCAGGGTCTGGCGATGCGGGTCGAGATCGCTGTGCTCGATCCACGCGTTGATCATGGGGTAGGCGGGAAGGCGAGCGCCCAGCTCGATGAGATATGCCTCGCCGGCCGAGATCTTGATCTCGGTGTGACTGGGGCCGAGACGTACGCCGAACGTGTCGAGCACCTGCCGCACGTAGTCGACCGCAGTCTGCCAGTCGGGGTCGTCCTGGGGGATCTGTGCCCACTCCCAGTAGGGGAACGAGTAATCCCGGTTGTCGGGTTGCCGGTATTCCCAGATGTCCAGGACATGGTGCGTGCCGTCGTGCGAGAAGAAGTTCACACCCAGTTCCCGGCCTCGCACGTACTGCTCAACCAACCAGGCCTCGACCGGCCGTCCGAAGTGGTCGGTCCGGTGCAGGGTCGACAGGTCCTCGGCGTCCTCGGGTCCGCTCAGCAACCGGATACCGTGCGATCCGGCCCCGGTCGTGTGCTTGACGATGGCAGGGAAGCCCACGTCGCGCGCGGCACCGGCGATGTCGGCCGCGTCCTCGACCATCACGTAACGGGGAATACGAACCCCCGCCCGCGCGGCGGTCTCCCGCATCGCGGACTTGTCGCGGCGGGCGAGGGCCAGCCGCGCACCGTTGCCGGGCAGGCCGAATTCCTCGGCCAGCGTGTCCGCCTTGTCCACAGCCACGTCGTTGGCCGGCACCACTGCGCGGATGTCTGCGCCCAGCTCGGCGAGTTGCGCGCGGATCTCGCCGAGCTCCGCGGCGTACAGGCTGACCGTGTCACCGGCCGTGTGGTCGGGGTACCGGGTTCGGAGGTGCTCGCGGGGCATCGTATATACGGAGATCACGGCCAAGCCACGCTCGGCTGCCTGGGGTTTGAAACCCATACCCGGCCCGCAGGGGTCCATTAGCACGACAGCGGGTGTTCCGCTAAGCGAGCTGGTCATCATGCTCCTTGTGGCTTCTCGTCCGATGCGGGGGGTCAGGGATGCTCGTCGGCCCTTGCGGCCGGGTCCTCCTGCCAACGGCCGTTCCCCGCCGGTGGCTTGTCCAGGTCCTTCGCCAAGGCCCGCGTCGTGTGTGGCCAACCAGCCCTGATGGAACCTTTGTCGGGAACAACCAGGGCCGGAGCAGCCGAACTGGGCGGTTGCCGTGCAGCGGTGGCTTCCTCGGCGCCTGTACCGGCGCGGGGCACGCCGCGAGTACATGGAGCCGGTACACAGAACCGCACCGGTGCCGCGCCGTACTCCGGTGTGGCTACCGGACGTGCCGGGAGGCCGGTTCGGTACCGCGGCGTGTCCGGCACCGCAGCACAACTGCTCGGGCCGCCACCGCCATTGTGCTGCGGTGTGGACTCACATCGAGGCGCTCGAGGTGTCCTTCGCGCCGGCCTCGTGCGAGAAGTATCCGGTCGACGACCTCGTCCCGTCGCTGAGGTGGGAGCCTTCCTGAACCTGGTACAGAGAGTTGAACTCCGCCGCCGCGATCGGGAGCTGCCACAGGCCGGCCTCGCTGCGGACGGCCCTGGCAGCGCTGCCGCGCACCAGCTTCGCCGTCGGTTCGTTGTGCGCGGCGTGCGGCCCGTAGTAGATGGGAAGGGCGTCGGCCGCGCGGTACGACGGGATGAAGACACGGCGGTACATGTCCGAGAGGTTCTTCTCCGACGAGTGCAGAAGCAGGGGGTGGATGAACACCACCGATCCTGCGGACCCCTCGCAGTCGATGACCGTCAAGTCATCCAGGCCCGCGTCCGCCGGCGACGAGACCTTGCCCACGAAATGGCCCCCGGACTCGTGCTGGAGAAGGCCATGCCGGTGCGAGCCGGCGACGACCCGCAGACAGGCATTCTCCCGGGTCGCATCGTCAAGATAGATCAGTGAAGCGACCAGGCCGGTGTTCGTGTGGGGGTAGAACGCGAAGTCCTGGTGCCACTCGACGACGCTGCCCACGCGCGGCGGCTTCACGTTGAGCTTCGAGTACTGCAGCACGATGTCGGGGCCGATCAGCTGCTCCACCGCGTCGAGGAGCCGGGTGTCCTCCGCGATGCCGGCGAAGAGCTCGTCCCGCGAGGTCGGAGCCCAGATGCGGCGAGCCTTGGAGCCGTCCTCCGGCTCTGCCTCGGCCACGCTGGCGAGGTCGGTGGAGGAGAGCAGTCCGTCGACGACGGACCGCGCCTTCTCGACCAGCTCGGTGTCGAATATCCCGTCGACGACGCAGAACCCGTTCTCACGGTAGAAATCGACCTGACTCTGACTGAGGATGCCGCCCATCGAATAACCCTTCCATACAGTCAGTAACCTTGTTGCTGCCGCAGATTCTTACGATCCAATTCGTACACGTCACCCTCACTTGCCGCAAGGCATTCCTGGCCGCCCGGAGAGGCAGTTGAGCCACGTAATGGGCACTCTTCTGCCGGGATTCTGCCGGGCTTCTGCCGCTGGCGGATGTGCACTTCTTGGCTAGTGTCGATACAACGCTTGCCCACACTCCTCCGCTTGAGGTGTTCAATGTCAGAGACATCGCCGAAAGTCGCGTTCCTCTGCTCCCCCGAGACGAACTCGCGGGTCTTCCGCAACGCCTCATGGATCTGAGTCGTGAACTCCGAAATGAACATCGGGGACAAGCTCTCGTACGGTTCGCTCGGAGGAATACGGATGCGTCGTGGTCATCAACCACGGGGAGCAGTAACCGATCCTGCCGCAGACCGCTCACAACCCTCCGGCGGGATGGTGCGCGAACGGTGCATCGAGGACCAGGTACGAATGTCTCGCGCACATGGGTAACAGGTGGACCGTTAGGCGACCCCCTGATTCTTCGCCGCCATCATGGTGCCGCTTGTGAATAACACGTCGCTTCACACGGGTCCGGTCCTGGGCGGCGTGCAGATCCAGCCGCAGCGTGTTGCTGCGACGAACTGCGCCGTGCCCTGGCGGTGATCGGGGAACTCGGTGCAGACACGATCCTGAACCCGGATCACTCCACTGCACCTGCCGTCGAGTGAACGTGACGTCCTGGTATTGCTCAGGTGCGGTATTGGCCGCCGCTCACGCACTGCCAAAAGGTAACGGAGAAAACCATGAGATTGCCGACGCCAAGATCGATCGTGCTCGGCGGGATCGGCGCCGACGCTCATTCGGTCGGTCTCACTCTGCTGAAGCACGCCATCAATGAGGCAGGCCACGTGGTCCACTTCATGGGCACGCAGAACAACCTCGACGACTTTTTCAGTCATGCGGCCGACGCGGATGTTGTGATGATCTCTTGCATGGACGGCCATCTGCGCCACTACCTGACTGAATTTCCGGACCTGACGCTCAAATACCCCGACGTCGACGCGATCTGGTACGCCGGCGGGAACCTCGACGTGGGCAGCTCCGAACGGATACGCGGAGAAGCGCGCCGCCTGGGCTTTCGACGGGTCTTCCCCACGTATGTCGATATTCCGACGGTTCTCTCGGTCCTGGCCGAGGATCTCCTGACCAGGGGTCCTGCGGTACGCGGCAAACCCGTTGCTTCCCCCTGGCCCACCCAACCGGGTGCGGCGCCGCCCGACCAGCGGCTCACCGTGGCCGACGTGCAACGGCAACGAACTGCGGTCCTGGAATCCTGGCCGACCGGCGCGCGCGCGCGGGACCTGGCGGACAACGCGGCGTTTCTCCTCCGGCAGCCGTCGTTCGCTCACGCGCACTCACCGCGGCCCCGGGCGGAACGGCCGTTCCTGGTGCAGCCGCGCTCAGGCGTGGCACTCGCCGCCGAGCAGCGCACGGCATTCGTGGCCCTGCGCCGGGCCGGCGCAGACGTGCTGTCCTACCAGATCGATTCCCTTACCAGAAACAACGACTACCAGAGGGCCGCCGACGCGATCGCGGAGAGCCGGGAAAACGGTGCCTCCACGCTCAACGGATTTCCCATGGTGAATCACGGGGTCGACGTTCTCCGGCAGTTGATCGCGGAGGTGCGTACGCCGCTGCAGACCCGGCACAGCACACGCGACCCACGACTCCTCGCCGAGATTTCGTGCGCGGGTGGCGTCACCGGGTACGAGGGTGGCGCGATCACGTACAACATTCCTTACTTCAAGGACTACTCGCTGGCCCAGTCGCTCAGAAGGTGGCAGTACGTCGACCGCCTGGTAGGCCTCTACCGCGAGAAGTTCGGCGTGGTGATCGACCGCGAATTCTTCGGCACCCTCACTGCGGTCCTGATCCCACCGAGTCTGGCGATCGTCGTCAACGTGATCGAGGCAATGCTGGCGGCCAGCCAGGGCGTTGGCTCCGTTTCGCTCGGATATGCCGAACAAGGAAATCGATCCCAGGACATCGCGGCGATCAGGGTCCTGCGCGAACTCGGCCAGAAGTATCTGGCCAACCTGGGGTATCCAGGAGTTCAGGTCAATATCGTGTTCCACCAGCACATGGCAGCATTTCCACGGGAGCGGTCTCGGGCGACGCAGTTGATCGTGGCATCGGCCGCCACCGGCCGGCTGTCCGGTGCTTCGCGGCTGATCGTCAAGACACCGGTCGAGGCAACCACGATTCCGTCGGTGTCCGACAACCAGGAGGGGCTGAGCCTGAGCCGGCTGGGCGCGAGCGAGGCGAACAGCATCGAGGTGGACGAGCGAACGGTACGCGAGGAGGCCACCGTACTGCGGGCGGAGGTGGATCAGATCCTCGAGAGTGTCCTGGTGGCCGGCGGCGGCAGCCTCACGGACGGCGTGGTGAAGGCGTTCGCGCTCGGTTACCTGGACGTTCCCTTCTCGCCCAGCGTCTACAACCGCGGCGAGGTGCTGACGGCTCGAGACGTCCAGGGTGCGGTGCGGTACCTGAACACCGGACAGCTCAGGTTCAGCGCCGATGTGATCGAATTCCACCGGAGCCGGATGAGCGAGCGTCGCAGGACCGAGGAACCACCTGTACGCAGCAACTGGCAACTCGTCGAACGTGACGTGCTGCGCATACCGTCGGGTCATTACCGGAAATGGCCGCTCGATGCGTGAACGATATCCACGCGCGCCATCGCGAACAGGGAATACGGGCGGACTGGGCCCCGCGTCGTCGGCGGCGTCCGTCTGGACCGGCTTCCTCGCTTCCCCGAACAGGCGCTCCGTCGCGTCGTCTCGTTCCCGAGGCGCTCATCGCACAGATATCCCGTTCCCCTGGCCGTCATCTGATGCTGCACTCGAAGGATTCGCGGGAAACCCGCCCCTTCGAGCGGTATCCGAGAGGGGCCCGGGCGGGGCCCTCTGTGGTGATGCCGGACCTGGACGACGGCCCAGTCCTGCGGGCCGGTGTTCAGGACATCAAAGTACACAAAGGTCTGGAGCGGGCGGTTGCCTGATCGCAGACCAATCATCAAGGACTTCGGCGACACACCTGATCGTGGCCTGAAGCGAAGTGCTCGTGCAGGTCGGACGTCGGGGCGATCGCCTTGCTGTCGACGACCTCGCCCCTTTCGCGACGTTGGCCGAGGCGATCGCGACGGACACTCCCGGACCTCATCTCGTCACAGAAATGGACAGTCAAGATGGAACACGAATTGACGATCCCGGAATTCACGATCCCCAGCACGGCGGTCTCAGCGCTGTTGGCGCGGGGCATAGCCGCGGACACACCGCTGGACACATGGCCGACAGAGGCGTTCCGGACAGCCGGCGCGGAGATCTCGGCGCTGGGTGACGAGATATTGGCAGCCATCCACGGGGACGCGGGTGGTGTCGTCGTGCGGGTCGCCCCTGAGGGACTCAGCGACCACGACATCTCCACCCTCTACTGGAATTTCTTCACGGCGATCTCCCGTCCGGTCCCGCAGTACAGCTCCGGCGAACTCATCTATCCCGTCGAGGTCAGGACCGGAGCCGCGGAAACCAGTCACTACTCGAATTCGAGCAAGGCGGGTGGATATCACACTGACGGCACCCTGCTCCCGGAGCTGCCCGACGTGGCATTCCTGTTCGGTCTGTCCGCGGCAACAGGCGGGGAAACGCTGCTGATGGACGTCAACGCCCTGGTCGAGCAGCTTACCCAGATCGACCCGGCGCACGTCGACGAACTGTGCCGGCCCGTACCTTTCGACGTGAAGGACCAGATGGCGGGAATCAAAATCAAACGCCAGCCCGTGCTCACGCACACTGCCAACGGCTACGAACTGCGTTATGTCCGCATGTACATTGAGCAGGGGTTTGCCGCCGAGGAGACGCCGGTGCCGCCAGGGCTTCTTGCGGCCATGGACGCATTCGACAAGGTCTCTTCTTCTGCGGCGGAAAGCGCGGCGGCCGTGCTGCTCGAACGCGGCGTCGGCCTGATGTGGGACAACCGGCGGATGCTCCACGGTCGCCGGCCGTTCCAGGAAACCACCTCCAGCCGCAGGCTGCGCCGGATCTACGGGGTGCAGGGCGATGGGCGAGCCAATTGAGTCGAGGCAGCCTTACGCGCCGCTCGAATCCGAATCACTCAGTGAGACCGTCAAGTTGAAGCAAGGGGCACCGCATGCCACGTACAGTTGATCTCTCACACACACTGGAGCCGGGCATGCCGCACGCGCGCACGGTCCCGGCCCCCCAGTTCAAGCCCGCGAGTACCTGGGCGGAACACCGGATGCGGGTCACACGACTGGACATACCGACCCACATCGGCACCCATCTGGACGCGCCGTCGCACTTCGTCGAGGACGGCGCCACGGTCGACCAGTTGCCGCTGTCGGCGCTGGTCGGTCGGGCGTACTGCCTCGAGGTACTGCGGGATGGTCCCGAGCCGATCACGGCGGACGACCTGAAGTCCGCCGTTGACCTCGAACCCGGTGACGCGTTGCTGATCCGCACCGGCTGGGACGACCGCTACACCGAACCGGCCTACGTGGACAGGCATCCGTACCTCTCGGTCGACGCGGCCGAATGGGCTGTGGCCGCCGGACTTCGACTCATCGGCATGGACACGCTCAGCCCTGATCTGCCGATGAGTATGCGCCCGCCGAACTTCCCCTACGACGTCCACCGCACGCTGCTCGGTGCCGGCACGCCGATCGTGGAGAATCTCGTACTGCGGGAGGTCTCGGGCCAGTGGTGCACGCTGTTCGTCGGCGTGCTCAACCTGCTCGGGGGTGACGGCGCACCCGCGCGGGCACTGGCCGTGCTGGACTGAAGGGCAGCGCCTTCCTGAAGATCGAACGGGTCGGCATCGCGTCACCGGACCGGCCGGGCGCACGCACGGCACCATGTCCAGCGGCGCCTGGAACGCCGATGCAGATCTCAGGGTCCGGCCCCGCCGTGTGAGCGGCGGGGCCGGACCCCTTTTTCGTGGTGGTGGGGAAACGGGGCCGGGAGGCGCTCGGGCGCCGGCCACGTCGTTGTCCGGCCCACGGCCTGACAGCCCCTCAACAAGATCTGTATGAGTCTTCCAGGACACCGCGCACGACGTCGTCGCTGCCGTCAGGGACACCGCCACATCTGCCACAGGAATTCCGCTCCGAGAAATGCTCATCTCGCTGGCCTTTTCCCGAGCAGATAGCGGTGGGATGCGGCCTTCGGTCGTCATCCGGGAGGCAGTTGAGCCACTCAATGTGCGCTCTTCTGCCGGGCTTCTGCCGCTGGCGGATGGGCACTTCTTGGCTAGTGTCGGAGCACTTGCCCCGTACTCCTCTGCTTGAGGTGTTCAATGTCAGAGACATCGCCGATGGTCACCGAGGACCAGCAGTCATCCACAGTCGAAATCTTGGACTGCACTCTCCGCGACGGTAGTTACGCCGTGGATTTCAAGTTCACCGAAGGTACGATCAAGAGTGTCCTGAGCGGTCTCGAAGGATCAGGTGTCCGGTTCATCGAGCTGGGTCACGGATTGGGCCTCAACGCCGACGAGCGCACGCCTCATCCCACCCGTGTTTCCGACGCACGGTGCTTCCGTATCGCGTCCGAGACGCTGACGAGCGCGAGTTGGGGGATGTTCTGCATCCCAGGAATAGCCGAGCTGGATCACCTCAGACAGGCCGTGGACGCCGGCATGCAGTTCGTCCGGGTCGGCGTGGATATCTCTGCTGTTGCGCCGGCCGAGGCTTTCATCGCCCTCGCCAAGGACCTCGGCATTACGGCGTTCGCCAACCTCATGAAGACGAACGTGCTCGGCATCGACGGTGTCACGGATGCGGTCCGGCAGTGCGCGGAGTACGGCGCCGACACCGTCTATCTCGTCGACTCGGTGGGTGGTTACCTGCCGTCGGATGTCACCGAACTGTTCGAGAAGGTCGGCCAGTCGGTGCCGATCCCGCTCGGGTTCCACGGGCACGACAACCTGAGCCTGGCGAACGCCAACTCTCTCGCCGCGGCCATGAGCGGAGCGCATTTCGTCGACACGACGCTCGACGGCATCGGCCGTGGAGCCGGCAACACCGTCACTGAGACCTTCGCAGCGACCCTCCACGCCCAGGGCAACCGCCACACGTACGACTTCCGGGCTCTCGCGGAGCTGAGCGAGTCCGTCATCCGCCCGTTGGAGCGACTGCACGACGACCGCACGTACCAGCTCGTCGGCGGTATCACCCGAACGCACTCCAGCTTCTTCCCGCTGATCAGCAGGTGCGCGAGGACCGCGAACGTCGACGTCTTCGAGCTGATGGCCGCAGTCGCCGACATCGATCGGGTCCACCCTGCGGAGGACATGGTGCAGGAGACCGCCAGCGCCCTCGCTGCGCGTTAGCCGTCGTCGCTACGGCGCTGGTGACGCTGCGCGGAGAACTGCTCGACCTCACCGCCCCTGACCCTTCACACGCCTGACCTGAGAGGAGTCTCTGTGGAACCGAGAGACCCGGTGATCCTGCTGATCGACCCGGCCAACACCAGGAACGGAAGCGAGTACGAGACCGCCATACGCGATCTTGGTTTCCGCGTGGTCTCGCTGTCCACCGGTCTACTGCCCGCAGACGCGACCCCGCCGCTCGACCCCGACGGCGAGACATCGCTGTACGCCGACGACGTGGACGACGCCGTCCGGCAGGTCCGTGCGGCTGGGTTCGACCTGCGAGCCGTCGTCCCCGCCAATGGATCGAGCCTCCACGTGGCTGACCAGATCGCGGCGCGGCTCGGCCTGCCCGGAAACGACCCCGCTCTGGGCTGGGCGCGGCGGAACAAGGCGGCGATGCGGGTCAGGGCCGCGCAAACGGGGGTCCGCGTACCGGAGTTCCGGCTGGTCCACTCCCTCGGTGAGGTGGCGGCGGCCGCTCAGGACATCGGCTTTCCCGTCATCGTGAAGCAGACCATGGGAACGGGGTCGTACGGCGTTTCGGTGATCAGTGACGCCGCGGCTCTGGACGAGGCAGAGACGTTGGGGACGGTGGACCGGCGAGGTCGGCCGGTCACCGAGTGGTTGGTGGAGCGCTACGTACGCGGGCGCGAGTACGCGGTGAATTTCTGTAGCGCTGACGGTGAGCACCGGCTGATCGACATCTGGGAGTACCGATGGCCCGATGACCGCGACTACGACTTCCCCCTGTGGGACATCGTCCAGATCGACAGCGCCCATCCCGACTACGTCCGGGTGGAGCGGTTCTGCAGGCAGGTGCTCGACGCGTTCGGCATCCGGCAGGGACCGGGCCACATCGAGGTCAAGTGCAGTGGCGACGGAGACGACGTCTACCTGATCGAGCTCGCGGCCCGGTTCTCGGGCGGGCCTGCGGTGCCGATGTGGACGAGGCACTCCGACCTGCGGCCGTTCCACGACGCCGTGGAATGCTTCCTCGGCCGCCGTCCGGACATCATCGACGGGGATCACGGGTTCAGGGCTGTGCTCGGCTCCGTCGTCATACGCAACGATGACGCGCCCGGCACACTGGTGGCCGTGCACGGGTTGGACGAGCTGGGCGCCCTGCCCGGCGTCGCCGATGTGCTCGCGGAGTTCCGGCCCGGGGACCACGTGCCGATTACCAACCACAACATGTGCATTCCGGTCAGCGCCTCGGTGCACGGCCCGGACCGGGCGACCGTGCTCCGTACCATCGCCATAGCGCGGGAGACGGTCAGGCTGGAGATCGCACCCGACCCCGTCGGCCGCACTACGGTGGCACCGGGCACCGTCGCCGGAAGCTGAGGGTCCCCCGCTACTCCTACGTCGTGGCCGCCGCGGCACTCGGTCGATCCGGTCCCGCCGCCTGGTCCGCGTTCGGCGCGACTGTGCCGTGTGCCCGGTGCCGGCGGGTTACGGCGCCGAGCACACGACCGGGCCGGCTCGACTGCGCGCCCCCTCGACCGCACCCCGAACGGGCACGCCGAACGGGCACGCCGAACGGGCACGCCGAACGGGCCCGGTGCGCCGGCAACGTCGCCCACGCGTACCGGGCCCGCCGGATGGCCGTGTTCAGCCGGCCATCGCACGGCACCTGGTGCCACCCGGCTGCCGGCCGTGCCGAACTCGCAGTCCTGCTCGGCGAATTCCTCGCCGCGATCAGCTGTTGCGGCTGGGAAGCCAGCTGCGGGTCGGTGTGCCGCCCCGGCGCAGGTCAGCCGCGCGTGACTCCACGTGGCTCGGCAGGCTTGAGCCTCACGGTGTTGCGGAGGTCGCCGACGCCGTCGACACGGGCTTCCACGGTGTCCCCGTCGTGGATGACGCCGGCGCCGGGGGTTCCGGTGGCGATCACGGTTCCGGCTTCGAGGACCATGCCGCCGGAGAAGTAGCCGACCAGCCAATGGGGGTCGTACATCATCGCGGACACCCGGTTGGACGCGATCGTCTCCCCGTTGACGACGGTGGAGATCCGCACGGCGGAGAGATCGGGGATCTCGTCGGGGGTGACGACCCAGGGGCCGAGGCTGCAGAAGGTGTCGAAGGCCTTCGCCCAGGGAATGTGGCGGGGGTTGACCCGGATCGCGTCCTCGGCGGTCATGTCCAGGACGCTGGTGTAGCCGAAGATGACGGACGGGGCGTCCTCAGGTGACACGTCGCGGCAGGTGGTTCCGACGACCACGCCGAGCTCGGCTTCGGCGGTGACGCGCTGCGACTGGCCGGGGAGCAGGATGTCGTCCCCGTACCCGATCACCGTGGAGGGCGGCCGCAGGTAGGAGCCGGGGGCGTCGGTCGGCTGTCCTACCCCCAGGTCGTCGGCGTGGCGCACGTAGTTCAGGCCCACACCCCACAGCTTCGGCGGAGACCGGTAGAGCGGCCCGAAGTCCGGCCCGCCCTGCGCGCCCAGCAGGGCGGGTTCGGGCAGGGAGGCGATCGTGGCCGCGAGTGCGACGGCTTCGCCCTTCAGGATGATGTCCAGCATGGTGGGGCCGTACCGGGTTCCCGCGGACGCGTTGACGAGGCTCAGTGTGGCGATCCCGCCGGGCACAGACACGCCGACGTCCTCACCGGTCTCGGTGCGAAGAGTGCAGAGTCGCACTGTTTCATCCTTCCTGGTAGGCGCAGATCATGCGGCTGCGTTCTGTCCGGCAATTGCGTTCTGTCCGGCGATGCTGACGATGTTGAGTACTTTGAACATCGCCACGTCGTGGTGGTCGACCCGGCGAAGGATGCCGAGGATAAGAAGGTGGTAGATGCCGTCGGCGCATTCCCCAGCCGTCAGGCCCATCGTGTCCGCCACCTCCGGCACCGACCAGTAACCGTCCGGTTCGCGGGACGTTCTGTGGGACATGGCCGACAGCAGGTCACGTTGGCGGCTGCTCAGTGTGGCGATGGTGTGGTGGACCGACGCGTAGGCGTCCGGCTGCCGGTGACCGCCGTGGGGTCGCCGTGCAACGGTGAGCGGATCGGTGGTGAGTTGGTGGGCGAGCTGCCGCAGAGAGTAGATCAAGCTCCAGTGGGCGGCGGATTCCAGGGCAGCGGGAAGGCCGTCGAGTGCGCGGCAGATCCGGGCGACGTCCGCGAGGACATGCGGGTCGGGACGGAAGGCCGGCTGAATGCGCTTCATCTGGGCGAGCAACAGCGCCACCGACGCCACTTTGTCCAGGTCCGCCGGCTCGGTGTCGGACAGAGGCACCGGAAGCGGTGCCAGGGGGAAGAGAGTATCGAGGGGCATATCGACGGGGTTTCTCGTCGTGACGAGAATCCGCAGCCGGGGGCATGCGGCCACGAGACCGGCTGTGATGTCCGCCAGCTCGTCCTCCGGCCGGGCACCGTCGAGGACGAGGAGGCTGTTCGACTCCCCGATGGTCTCGACGAGGCGCCTGCGGCTGTCGGGCCCGGAGTGCACGACCTCGCGCAACCACGTGGGCCGCTCCGGAGCGCCCACCGGCCCCCTTCGGCTCCGCAACCGGTCGTCGTCGAGGGCCAGCCAGAAGACCGTCGACTGCTCGGCTGCCTCAAGTGCGTGCGCCACCCCCAGTGCGAGCCGTGTCTTGCCGACGCCCTCGATCCCGGTGATCGTGACCAGGCGGTGATGCCCGGCGCCGAGCATCGTCGTCAGCGCCGCCAGCTCCTGCTCCCGCCCGATGAGCGGGCCGCTCACGGCAGGCTCGGTTGCCCCCGCCAGGAAGCCGAGCGAATGGTCGTTCGCCAGCCGGTTCATCTGGGGGGCACTGAGACCTAGGGCGTCGGCGAGAAGGCGCAGGGAGTCTGCCCTGGGCTGCCGCACCCTCCCGTTCTCCAGATCGCGTATCGCTCGAACGCTGAGTGTGCTGGAGCGCGCCAGCTGCATCTGGGACAGTCCGGCCTGTAGCCGCAGGTTGCGGAGTCGTCGGCCGAAGGGCGCTGCCCCGGTCCCGCCGCCGTTGGCCCCGCCCTGACGAAATCCGACGGGAATGCTCTGCTTGATCGACTCGCCGGCGGCGATGGTCGGTTCGCGGCGCAGGGTCATCGGCGTCTCCCGCCCCGAAGGCCGAGTGGAGATCCAGCCGATTCCTGACACCGATGGTGTTTCCATGGCACATGCTCCTCGGGGCCGCTGCCGCGACCCGGTACAGGCCGCGGCGGCGGCCCCGGATCGGTGTACAGGGCCGTGGCAGCGGCCCTGGTCAGGTCTCAGGGGTGCGGATCGGTTTCAGGGGCGCAGCAGGTTGAACATCTCGGCCCGGAGCCCGGCGTCCTCGCCGAAGGCCCCGCGGTAGGCCGTCGAGGTCATCTGGGCGGCCGCCTTGATGCCGCGCATCGTCATGCAGAGGTGCTCGCCCTTGGCAATGACGGCCACGTCCTCCGCCCCGCTGAGCACGGCGATGTCCTCGGCGATCTCGGAGACCAGCCGCTCCTGAACCTGGAGCTTGTGCGCATGCCGGTGGGCGATCCGGGCGAACTTCGAAAGGCCCAGCAGCCGGTCGGTCGGGCGGTAGGCGATCGTCACCGAGCAGTTGAACGGCAACAGGTGGTGCTCGCAGAGAGACCAGACCTGAATGTCCGAGACAACCACCAGTTGCCTGGTGCCGACCGACTCGAACAGCGTGCCGACCGAGCCCGGCTCGTAGTTGATGAATTCGCGCCACCAGCGGGCGAACCGCGCGGGCGTATCGCGCAGCCCGTCGCGGTCGGGGTCCTCCCCGATCTCCTTCAGGAGCTGCCGGGCGAGTCCGACCAGTGGGTCTTCCTCCCGCGGCTTCTCCGAGTCGACGTCACCCTCCTGCACCCACGTGGTCACAGACATTCAGGCACCTCTCCAGTCCGACCGGCACGGTCGTTGCTCGATTCCGATGAACGGGCGGCAGGCTCTCGCCGGCCGCCCGGCGTTTCAGGCCCGGTACTCGGCCCATGTCTTGGGGGTTTCGGAGATTCGCACGGATGTCAGCTCCGGGAACTCCTTCGACCAGCGCTCGTAGAGCCACACCGCCAGGTTCTCGGCGGTGGGGTTGTTGTCCACCAGGTCGTTGAGGTGACGGTGGTCGAGCGTCTGGTCCAGCCACGATTTGAAGGGGGCCAACTCGCCGTAGTCACGAACGAACCCCGTCGGCGTCAGTTCTGTCAGGTCGGCGCTCAGCTCCAGCTCGACGACATAGTTGTGGCCGTGCAGCCGAGCACACTGGTGTCCCTCGGCCAGGCCGGAGAGCTGATGGCTGGCAGAGAACTCGAACTTCTTCGTGATGCGCAGCGTCATGTCTCCGATTCACCTTTCTCGCTTGATTTCAGCCACGCGCTCAGACACCTCGCGTGTCGCCCCACAACAAGGTGTGCAGGCGTGTTGTGAGATTCCAGCCTCGTGCGATCACCGCGTCGGCCAGCTCGGCCATGTGGCGGCTCACCTCGGCGCCCGTCTGCCCCTTCGGCATGATCCAGACCGAGCCGAGGCTGAACTCCTCGACCAGTCCGGCCACCTCGTCCAGGTCGCCGGCGTTACGGCAGACGAACTTGAACGTGGTGCCTTCCGTCACCGCGAGGCTTTTCAGTGCGTCCGGCACGATCCGCCGCTTGACCGGATCGCCCGAGTGAGCCAGCTTCGGCGAGACGTTGAAGCGGACTCCGGCGGCTACCAGGGCCGGGTCTGCGGCGTGCGTGCCGTTGGTCTCGATCTCGATTTCCAGGCCTCGCGCCGTGAGCAGCTCGACCAGCGGGACCAGACGGTTCTGCTGTCCGAGCGGCTCACCGCCGGAGATGACGATCAGCTCGACGCCGAACGCGAGGAGCTCCTCGGCCACTTCGCGGACGGGACGGCGGTGCAACTCCTCGCGGGGGTCGTACGTGACCCCGGAGTCGCCCGCCCCTGTCCAGTCCCATGTGTAGGGCGTGTCGCACCACGTGCACGACAAGTTGCAGCCACCGAGCCGCAGGAACGCACACCTGCGTCCCATGGACCGGCCTTCGCCCTGGACGGTCGGGCCGAAGATCTCGTTGACCACGAGTTCCGTTTCCACGCGGGCACCGCCTCCTTCCGTGTCGAGGCCACCGGTGAGGCGGCCGGCACCGGTCACTTCGGTGTCACTCCTTCGCGATAGACCGTCGGGTCCGTGATGCCCAGATCCGCGAACGCCCCGCGCCGCTCCGCACAGGCCGCACACGCACCACAGTGGATGTCCTCACCACGGAAGCACGTCCACGTCCGGTCCCAGGGCACGCCGAGTTTCTCGCCGAGAGCGACCACTCCGGTCTTCGGCAGTTCGATCAGCGGAGCGAGCAGTTCGACCTCCGGCGCGAGCGAACCCTTGGTCGCCACCCGCTCCATCTCGAGGAACAGCCGCAGGAACGCCGGAGAGGTGTCGGACGGGCCGACGTCCTCGGCCATGACGCCGAAAGCAACGGCATCCGCCTGCACGGTGACCGCCAGCGCGAAGGCCACCGACAGCAGCACGGCGTTACGGTTCGGCACGATGTTCGGGTTCCCGCCGACCGGCCGGTCCGGTCGGGGCACGGCCACGGACGGATCCGTGAGCGACGATCCGCGCATGACGCTCCGCAGCGAACGCAGATCGACTTCCTCGTACGGCGCACCGAGCCGTGCCGCAGCAGCGGCTGCGAACTCGAGCTCCTTGCGGTGCCGCTGGCCGTAGTCAACGGCCAGCACGTGAAGGTCGTGTCCCTCGGCGGCGATGTGATGCGCCATGGTGACCGAGTCGATCCCGCCGGACACCACGGCAACGATTCTGCTCATGCCATGACCCCCGGGACGGAGTCGGTCGGGACACCGAGTTTCCCGAGGACCGTCCGCCGCGCATACGCCGGCGACAGCCCCCGGCCACCACCCGCCGGAGCGGCCAACGGCTCGACCAGCGTGTCCGGGTCGGTCTCGAAGAAGAAGACCAGCGACAGCAGTTCCTCATCCGGAGCCACCGGGCTGGGCGCCAGCACACGGTGCTTCAGCGCCCGCCAGCGCCCGTCGGTCCACAACTCCATCAAGTCACCGAGATTGACGATGAGCGAGTCCGGGCTGTACGGCGGGGAGAACCAGTCGTCCTCCTCGTTCCACACCTGCAGCCCACCCACACCCTGCTGGCGGCTCAGCAACGTGACGGTACCCAAGTCGGTATGTGGCCCGTTGCGGAACTGACCGCGGGCGACGTCTCCGATGCTCGAATACGACGGGTACCAACTGGCGTTCTGCGTCCACGTCGCCATCTGCGCCCGCGAGGTGAAGAAGTCCTCCGGCAGCCCCAGCGTGACGGCAAGCACCTCGTTGACCGCCTGTACCACCCGCAACATATGCGTCGTGTACGCATCCTCGGCTGCCCGCAGCTCCGGCAGCTCGACCGGCCAGCGGTTGGCCGGATAGTTGAACCGGTCCCGCTGTTCGTCGCCGGTACGGTGACCGGGCCCCACGTAGAACGACTCGTGAAGATCCGGCGCGCCAGGGGCCTCCCCGTGCTCGCTCACCGGCACCCCGACCCCACCGGGGGGATGCATCTCGAGCCACCCGCTGTCGTACGCGGCCTCGATGGCGTACTGAGCCTTGACCTCCTTCGGCAGGGCGAAGAAGCGCTTGGCAGCGGCCCGGAAGTCATCGATCACGGTGTGTGGCACCCCGTGCCCGGACACCAGGAACATACCGGTGCTGCGCAGCGCGGCGTCCAGCTCCGCGGCGATCGGGGCGCGATCGGCGTCGGATGCCCTGCGCCATGCCTCGAGGTCGACTTCGGGAATTTTACCTGGCACAGCCGTGACCTCTCACTTGCTCCGCGCGAGCACAGGGCCCACGCATGTACGGATGATGTTGAGACCTTCGTCCAGGTCGTCGTCGGTGATGGTCAGTGGGGGCAGCAGCTTCACCACGTCCGAGGCCGCACCGGACGTCTCCATGAGCAGGCCGTTCTCGAACGCTGCGGCGCACACCGCGCGGGCCGCGCCGGGCGTGGCGAACCGCAGCCCGGCCGCGAACCCCCGGCCCCGGACCTCCAGGTCCGCCTCGGGGTTCTCGACGGCAATCGCGCCCAGAGCCGCCGCGATCCGCTCCCCTCGCGCGCGGGTGGACTTCTCCAGCGCCCCGTCACTCCAGTAGGAGCGCAGGGCCTGCGTTCCCGTCACGAAAGACGCGTTGACACCGCGGAACGTCCCGCTGTGATCGCCCGGTTTCCAGACGTCCAGTTCCGGCCGGATGAGAGTGAGAGCCAGAGGAAGGCCGAACCCTCCGATGGACTTGGACAGACACACCATGTCGGGAGTGATCCCGGCGTCCTCGAAGCTGAAGAACGATCCTGTGCGGCCGCAGCCCATCTGGACGTCGTCCACGATGAGCAACACCTCGTGCCGTTTGCACACGCCGGCGAGGTCGCGCAGCCATTCCGCGTCGGCGGCCCTCAGCCCCCCCTCCCCCTGAACGGTCTCCACGATGACCGCAGCGGGCAGGTCCAGCCCGCTGCCCCCGTCCGACAAAAGCCGGTCAAGATGGCGCGGGCCGTTTTCCCCGAGGCCCGGGTAGCCGTCGTAGGGCATCGCGGTCGTCAAGGTCAGAGCCACGCCGGCGGCCGCACGCTTCGCCGCGCTGCCGCTGACCGCGAGGGCCCCCAACGTCATCCCGTGGAAGGAGTTGGTGAAACTCACCACCGACTGCCGTCCGGTGACCCGCCGGGCGAGCTTGAGAGCCGCCTCCACCGCGTTCGCACCGCCAGGGCCGGGGAACACCACCTTGTACTCCAGCCCTCGCGGCGTCAGAACCAGGTCCTGGAAGGCGTCGAGGAAGTCCCGCCTCGCCACGGTGAACATGTCCAGCGCGTGCGAGACCCCGTCCCGGGCGATGTAGTCCATCAGAGACTGCTTCAGGAAGGCGTTGTTGTGACCGTAGTTGAGCGCACCCGCACCGGCGAAGAAATCCAGATAGGGCCGCCCGTCCTCGGAGAACAGCCGACTGCCTTCCGCCCGGTCGAACACCACCGGCCACATCCGGCTGTAACTGCGGACCTCGGACTCAAGATCGGCGAAGACAGTCATACCGCCCTCCGTGCCTGGACCACGAACCAGTGCCGGTCGAGCCGGACACCACCATCGCTGCCGGCCGATGCCACATAGCGCTCGAACGGAACCCGGTCCGCCGCCGATTCGTAGTCCTCGAAAATCGGCACCTGGCGCAGGAACCTGTCGAGCTCGACCGGCGAGTGGTAGAACTCCTCGGTCCGGAAGGTCTTCTCCAGCACCACCGTGAAACCGGCCCCGGTGAGCTCCTCCACCACCTCATCCATCACCGGCCTGCCGTCCCAGCGACCGTAGAGCTGGCCGCGGCCGAAGGACTCCTTCAGCTCGCGGGCGTCCGTCTCGCCGATGCCCATGTAGATCAGATGACCGCCGGGCTTGAGCACCCTGCGGAACTCGCCCGGGAACAACGGCCCACGCCGGGAGGTGAGCACGTCGGCCTCCCCGTCAGGAAGGCCGGTACGGGAAGCGTCACGCCGCTCGAACCTGGCGTTGCCCAGCCCCACTTCCGCGCGCTTCCGCTCCGCGGACTCCAGCATCGAGGCCGACATGTCGATGCCGAGCACACTGCCGAACGCCGGGGCGATCCTCAGCAGGCTGCGCCCATCGGCGCAGCCGACATCGACCAGACGGCCATCCGGACCGCCAAGGCCCCTCGCCAGCTCGTCGAACGCTGCCTCCGGATCACCGTCCGGAAAGACGTCAGTACGCAGACCCCCGCTGGTGTATTCGCCGAACTCGTCGGCGACCCGCGAGTAGAAATCCGGGTTCATCGTCACCTACCTCGGTTCAATCGATCCGGCAGAACCATTGCGCGGAATTCGTTCGGCATGTGGGTCGTATTGCGTCCGACTGCCGTCGGAAGGAACAGCGTTGAAGCATCAACAGCCAGGCGCTGTGATGGCGCTTCAGTAATCTCAGGCGCAGCTCGTGGTATTCGCGGGCGGCACCCGGGCCCACGTGGACGGCCGGCTCCTCCAGGAACAGCACCCGGGCGTCCTCGATCAGGCCCCGTGCCAGGTGCGGTCACCGCTTGATGCCGCGCGCATACGTCTCGCCCCTCGCGTCCGCCTCCGCCTCCGCCTCCGAGGCCGAGGCCGAATCGGTCCAGCACGTGCCCGGTGCGCGGCTGCAATACCCTTCGGGGGACCTTTTGCACGGCACCCCGGAACTCGTGGTTCTCGCGCTTCCTCTTCCGGGGGAACTCCCCGACGAGGTCTGACACTGCTGTCGCGGGGAGACCCGTGCTGTGCTGCGGTTCGGGTCGCGGGGCGCCTGACAGGACGGGCATCACCGCGTCCCGGGTCACTGCTGCCATTGGACTACTCCTTGAGGGCCGTCCCCTGGAGGGGCGCCGAGGTCGGCAGGACCCAATCTCCGGTGTCGCCCTATCGGCCCGGCATCCTGGAACATCCACGGCGGACAGGACCGGGATAAGACGGTGATAGCGACGGCATGCGGCCGCGATGGGCACCTGGCCAACGCTGGTTCCAGCAACGCCGCACGGATCACGAAGCGGGTTGCGAGACGAATGGCCCATCGAAGGAGAGCAGAGATGAACGTCAAGAAGTTGCCGGCCGCCATGACATCTGCCGACGGACCGACCACCGACAACACGCCCTGGACGTGACCGGCCGACCGCCGGATGGGGTCAGCTGACCGGCGTCACGGGCCTGGCCAGGAGAGCAACGATGTCGGCCCGTACGGCAGCGGCCCCAGTGTGATCCAGGATCCGCTCCCGGATCCCGGCCGATTGCGAGTAGTACGCGACGGCCTGTTCCACGCGACACAGATCGACGTTGACGCGGCCGAGGTCGTGCAGCACATACCCTTCCCCGACCACATCGCCGCTCGCCCTGACCATGGCGAGAACTTCCAGCAGGGTCCGTTCCGCCGCCTCGTACTGCTGCTGGTACGTCAGCATCTGGCCCAACCGCCGCAGCACGAGGGCTTGACCCCGGTCGAAGCCGGTCGACCGGCAGATGCCGAGGGCCTCGTCGAGACAGGAACGGGTTCGCGTGAAGTCCGCACGCCGCATCGTGATGTGCGCCATCTCGCCGAGCACGTACGCGCGACCGATGACGTCCTCCGCCTGCACGAAGTGGCGCTCGGCCCTCTCGTAAAGGGCCAGTGCCCGGTCGTCGTCACCGTGGTGCCGCTCGATGCGCGCCAGGTCACGCAGGCAGAGCGCCTGCCCGCCTTCCTCACCCATCCGCTCGAACATCACCAGCGCGGCGCTGAGGTAAGGGCCTGCTGCCTCATGCTCGCTCCGATGCAGGTGCAGGGTCCCCAAGGAGCCGAGAACCGCCGCCTGGCCCCGTTGGTTGCCGGCCTCCTGTACCGCAGTCAGCGCTGTCCGGTGTGTGCGCTCCCAGAGGTCGGGATAGCCACGGGCCTCGAACAGCGTTACCAGAGTGGTGGCCAACTCCCAGCACAACTCGTCGAGCCCGAACCGGGCCGCCAGCTCCACCGCGCTCACAAGGTTGGTCTGCTCGCTCTCCAGCCACCCGAGCGGGTCGCGTAGGCACGGCCGGACGAGGTCCTCCGGCGGATGCCACCGTTCGGCCCGGCCGGACACGAGCGTGTACGTACCGCCGTAGATCTCCTTGTGCGCCCGCTCAGCGAGCGCCAGCCAGCCACCGACCATACGCCGCACCGCACCGAGACGTTCTGCCTCGGGAATCTCCGCGGCCATCCGTTCGTACGTGAACGTCCGCACGATCGGCGACAGTCCGTACCGGATCTCCCCGCACTGGTCCATGGCCGTGATGTCGAGCAGCCGCATGTCGATGAGCGGTTCCAGGAGGTCACTGGGGCGCAGCGTGCGGTCGTCGACGAGGGCGGCACCCAGCCAGCTCGGAATCACCGTTCCTTCGGCCAGGCTGAGCAGACACAACAGGCGGCGGTCGGCTGCCGCCAGGCCGTCGTAACTGAGCGAAAGACTGGCCCGGATCGACAGCTCGCCGTGTGCCAGCTCGTCCAGCCTGCGGTGCTCGTTCTCAAGCCGCTTCCACAGGGAGGCCAGTGACCAGTGCGGGCGCGCGGCCAGACGTGCGCCGATGATACGCAGCGCGAGCGGCAGCCCGCCCACCAGGCGTATGAGGACCCGCGCTGCATCCGCCTCACCCTGGACCCGGCGCTCCCCGATGATCCGTCCGAGCAGCCGGAGGGCCTGCTCCGGGCTCAGCGGCTCCAGGTCGAACCGGCGTGTACCCGGCAACGCCGTGAGCAGGCTGCGGCTGGTGACCAGCACGCCGCTGCTGCCGGTTCCGGGCAGCAGCGGCATCACCTGCGACTCGCTCACCGCGTCGTCAAGCAACACCAGGATCCGGCGGTCGGCCAGCAGACTGCGGTACATCTCCGCGCACTCGTCGAGCGAATCGGGGATGGCCTCGCCGGGTACGCCCAGTGCTCGGAGGAATCGCTCCAACGCCTGAGCGGGGTCCAACGGTTGACCGCCCAGCCCTCGGAGGTCGCAGTAGAGCTGTCCGTCCGGGAAGTACTCGGTTGCCAGTCGGTGGGCCACGTGCGTGGCCAGCGTGCTCTTGCCGACGCCGGGCCCGCCGAGCACCAGGGCCACGCTCAGCGGCCGCTTTCCCTGGCCCTCGGTCACCGCGTCACAGATCGCTGAAACGATCGTGTCGTCGGCCACGAAATCGCCGATGTCGGCCCGCAGTTGCCGAGGGGCGACGACGGGGTCGGGATCGGCACCGGGCTCTTGCGGCGATGGAGAGACGTGCGGTGCCACGACGGCACGCGGTCCGGGTTGTTCGGCGACTGCCAGGCCGGGGTCGTCGGTCAGGATTGCTTGCGCCAGGTCCCGCAGTTCCCTGCCCGGGTCCAGGCCCAGTTCCTCGGTGAGTAACGCGCGGCCCTGGTGGTAGGTATCCAGTGCTTCCGCCTGCCGGCCCGAACGGTGCAACGCGACCATGAGGTGCCCCCGCAGCCGCTCACGCAGCGGATGGTCGGCGACAAGCTGCATCAGCTCGCAGACCAGGTGCTCGTGGCGGCCCAGCTCCAGCAACAGCCGCATGCTGGTCTCCACCGCTTCCAGGCGGCTCTCGTCCAACTGGGCTGCCGTACCGGCCAGGACTTCGCTGGGTACGCCGGTCAGGCACCGCCCCCGCCACAGGCCTATCGCCGAGCGAAGCGTTTCCACCGCGGGCATCTTCAGACCATCACGGTCCAGAGCATGCGCCTCTGCCACCAGGCGGCGGAAGTTGCCGACGTCGGTCGCGTCCTCCGGCGCCCTCAGGATGTACCCGCGGGCGCGGGTCTCGATGGTGGCATCGACTCCCCCGCCCGAAAGTGCCTTGCGGAGACGGGAGATGCAGATCTGCACTTGGGCACGTGCGGTTTTCGGCGGATGGTGAGCCCAGATGACATCGACCAGATGGGTCGTCTCCACCACCCGGTTCATTTGGAGCACCAGAGCCCCGAGAACGATCTCTTGACGCCCCGGTGCCACGGTTACGGCCCCCAGCTCGCCGCTCACCTCAAGCGGCCCGAGCACCCGGAAAGGAGCTGCCGCGACGCCGCTGCCGTCGCAACCTGACAAGTCTGCCATGCATAACCTGCTTCTTGGTATCAGCCAGGCGATGTGGTCCGGCTACGAAGTGGGATGGAACTTATGCCGACCTGGTTGCTCAGCCGTGACCGTGGTCTGTACCACCAAGCACCTCCAAGAGCTCGGCATTCACCGACCCCGACCCGGTCAAGTCCATGAACCTGTGCGGTTGCACGGCGAGGTCGGTGTCCGGGTCAGCGAAGGGTCGACGGTGCTCCACAACCCGCAGCGCCCGAAGGTGATCGAGGAGACGTGCCGGTGGCACCCGGGCTTCTCGGCGCGACGACCGGATCCGGGCGCCCGTTCACCGTGCTCTGGAAAAGTGGTGACGATACTGGCCCGGTGTGACGCCCAGGGTGCTTTTGAAGCGGCGGTGCAGGGTCTCGGCGAAACCGAAGCCGCAGACTCGGGCTATCGCGTCGATCGTGGTGTCCGTCGTCTCCAGTAGAGCCCGGGCAGCCTCGACGCGGACGGTCTCCACGTAGGCGGCCGGGGTGATTCCGGTCTCGGTGCGGAACACCCGGGTGAAGTTGCGCTCGCTCATACCGGCCCGTTCGGCGAGCACCCGGACGGTCAGGTCGTCGGCGAGGTGGTCGGCGACCCATGCCTGAACGTCCCGCAGCGGCTTGCGCGTAGGCCGCTGCGCGGCGAGCTGGGTGCTGAACTGCGCTTGGCCGCCGGGGCGCTGGACGAACATGACCAGCATCCGCGCGACCGCCCGGGAGATCTCGGGGCCGTGATCCTCCTCGACCATGGCAAGCGCCAGGTCCATCCCCGCCGTGATTCCGGCGGATGTCCACACCGCCCCGTCGTGTACGAAGATCTGGTCCGGGGTGACCGTGACGTCCGGGTGCTCGTGGGCCAGCCGCTCGCAGGCCGCCCAGTGCGTCACCGCGCGCCGTCCGTCGAGCAGCCCGGCCCGCGCGAGCAGGAACGCGCCCGTACACACGGCGGCGACCCGCCGGGCCCGGCCGGCCGCCTCCCTGACCCAGCCGACAAGCTCTTCATCGTCCACCGCCTCGCGATCGCCCGGTCCACCGACGACCACCAGCGTGTCCAGCGGTCCCTCACACTGCTGGACGCCACTGCCGGCCACCACGTCGATTCCGTGACAGGCCCGCATCGCTCCGGCCCGGCCCCCGACGATCTCAAGGGCATAGCCCTCTCCCTCGGGCACCCACCGCTGCGTCTGCGCGAACACCTCATGCGGTCCCGCCAGGTCCAGCACCTGAAATCGTGGATAGACGAGGAAGACGACGCGCCGTTGAGTCACCTGTTCATCATGGCCGCAGGGTCTTCTGGCAGCAAGGACACAAACATGACGATCTCCGCCATCGGCTTGATGCCAGGTTCCGCTTTTCGGCCGGAACAGCTGCTGTCAGCGGGCAGGGTGCGGTACGTGGGGGCGGGCACCAGGTCGTCACGAGAACGGGCAGACGGTGGTCCACCGTCCGGCGTCGGCCAGGAAGGTGCCGAAAGGTACTGCACGTTGACCGGTGGCTACCGCGCCGTCACCCGGCTGACCCCGCTCCTCCACGCCGTCCCGCCGGTCCTGGCGCACGGGGTCGGCCCCGGCTCCGCCCGGACGTGACGCGGGCCGATCGCGGCTGCGACCACGACACGTGCCGCCGCCTCGTCCGGGGTCTACGGCGTGAGGCAGCTGATCGCCCGCCGGGGCACCGGCCACGGCTCCGGCCTGGGGGGCCAACGCTGCTTCGTGGAGCGCACGTTCGCCCCTCTGACCGGCGATGAGCCTCAACAGGGTGGATTCCCCTGCTCCGTTCGTTCCCCTGACACGGGCCGGGGGCCGCTCAGGAGCTCGCGATGCACCCCGCGCAGCACCCGGCGGCCGTGCACGCCGCAACGACGGCCGACGCGTTGCAGCCTCAGTGCTGCTGCGCCCGCTCGGGCTTCGCCTCGCTGGGCCGCACGATCACGAATCCCTCACCCTGGAGCATCAGCTGGACCGCCTCTCCCGAGCCGCCGCGGATCATCGAGCCGATCGACTGGGAGCGGTGCAGAGACGTCTGCAGATGGGTGGACCAGCCGACGACCGCGTCCGTGTCGACGTAGACCGGCTGCTGCGGGGTGACCGGGATGACGATGGGGCTGCCCTCGCAGATCAGGCCGAGCCTGCCGTATCCGGTGAAGACACTGTTGAAGATCCCGCCGCCGGTGATGCCCGCACCCTTCACCGTCCTGATCTCGTAGGAGAGGGTGGAGTCGAAGCACAGGACGTTGCGCCCGTTGATGGTGAGCGAGTCGCCCTGGTCCACGTCGACTATGAAGCAGTTCGCCGCCTCGTGCGCGAACCAGGCCTCCCCCTGTCCGGTGACCGACATCAGCGGCAGCCCCTCACCGGTGACGGCGCGCTTGAGCATCCCGCCGATGCCCTGCCCCTTGCGCTCGAACTGCAGCGTTCCCCGGTAGGCGATCATTGCCCCCTGCCGCGCCAGCATGTCACCGTTGACGGCGTACTTGATCGATTTGGTGTTCTGCAGGGTCATCCCGGGGGTGGCCGCCTGCTGCGCCATGTTCTCGGTCTGGAAAAGATCGCTCTTCATGGTGTGCATCCTCACCCGGAGGGTCCCCCTCCGCCAAGAACTCCCGCGTCACAGGCTGGCAAACTGGCGATGTGAGCAGCAACGACAGTCCCTTCCGCGCGGAGCCGACGGCACGCGACGAGGCCCCGCAGTACGTTCTTCCGCTGGTGGTGCACATCGAGAAGGCCGATCCGCCGGCCCGTACCGACGCACTGGAGACGGCGGCCCGGGCCGTGCTGGTGATGCTGTCGGACGAGCGGTCGCTGGGCGACGGCGAGTGGGCGCAGCTGATCCGCGACTGGCAGGACGCCCGGATCCGCAAGGTCGTACGGCGAGCGCGCGGCGCGGAATGGCGAAAGGCATCGGCGCTCCCCGGCATCACGGTCGTCGGAGACACCGCCGAGGTACGGGTGTTCCCGCCGGTCCCGCTGGACGGCTGGCCGAAGGAGCTGGCGAAGCTCCAGGTCAGCGGGACGGATCTGGCGGACCCGGTGGGTCCGCCGGCGCCCGGTCCCACAGCGCCCGTGCTGTGGCTGAACCCGGATGTCACCATGTCGGCCGGCAAGTCGATGGCGCAGACCGGTCATGGGGCGCAGATCGCCTGGTGGGACCTGTCCGGCGCCGAGCGCGACGCGTGGCGCGCGGCCGGCTTCCCGCTCTCGGTACGGACCGCGGCCCCGGACCGCTGGCGGCAACTCACCGCGAGCGACCTGCCCGTGGTGGTGGACGCCGGCTTCACGGAGATCGCGCCGGGGCCGACCGTCGCCGTCGAGGGCGGCAGCCGCTTCTGCCCGCTCCCGCGCGAACGACGGTCGTAGCCGCGGCCCTTCGGCGCCCCCGCATCGGTCTCTCCCGACGGGTTCGATGCCGGAGGCAGGGGCGTACAGCCGAGGACGCACGGTGGAATGCCGGTCGGCGGGAGCTCCGGAGGCACCTGCCACGAACCTCAAATGAAGCTCTGAACGTCCCCGGGCGTGGATTGGGCGCGACTTCCCGGGGTCATCACCCCTGCACACACCACGGCAAGCGGCGGCGGAGGGGGACAGCGTGAAGCATCTGGGAATCGGAATCGGCTGGCGGCCGGAGATCGCCGCCGCGGTGGAGGAACTGCCCGGTATCGACTGGGTCGAGGCGGTAGCGGAGAATCTCTGCCCCGGCCATCTTCCCGACTCTCTGCTGCGTCTGCGCGAGCGCGGTGTCACGGTGGTACCGCACGGTGTGTCGCTGGGTATCGGGGGCGCGGACCGGCCGGACGCGGGCCGGCTGGAAGCCCTGGCGGCGCGCGCGCTCTGCCTGGAGTCCCCGCTGGTGACGGAGCACATCGCGTTCGTCAGGGCCGGCGGGCCGATGACGGCGTCGCCGGATCTGGAGGCCGGTCATCTGCTGCCGGTCCCGCGCACCTGGGACGCGCTGCATGTGCTGTGCGAGAACGTGCGCATCGCGCAGGACTCGCTGCCCGTACCGCTGGCGCTGGAGAACATCGCCGCCCTGATCTCCTGGCCCGGAGAGGAACTGACCGAGGGTCAGTTCCTGGCGGAACTGGTGGACCGCACCGGTGTACGTCTGCTGATCGATGTGGCCAATCTGCACACCAACCACGTCAACCGAGGTGAGGACCCGGCGGCCGCACTGGACGAACTCCCCGTCGAGGCCATCGCCTATGTCCATGTCGCGGGCGGTGTGGAGAAGGACGGCGTCTGGCACGACACCCACGCGCACCCGGTGACCGCGTCGGTGCTGGACGTGCTGTCGCTGCTGCGTACCAGGGTCGACCCGCCGGGCGTGCTGCTGGAGCGCGACGACGCCTTCCCGCCCACCGCGGAACTGGCACACGAACTGACCGCGATACGGGAGACCCTGTCGGTACGGCGTCCGGCGCCCGGCAGCGTGCGGAGCAGCCACCCGGCGGCACCGGTGGGTGCCGTTTCCGGCCAGGCCCGGCAGCGGCTCGCACTGGCCGAGACCTCGCTGCTGTCCGCTCTGGTCGCCGGCACTCCCGCACCCGAGGGCTTCGACAGTCGGCGACTGAGCGTGCAGAGCCGTTCGCTGGCGGCCAAGCGCGCCGATGTCGTCGCGAAAGTCGCTCCGGAGCTGCCCGGACTGCTCGGTGCGGGCTACCGGCAGGCGTTTCTCTCGTACGCCAGGTCCCGCCCGATGCGCGGTGGCTATCGTCGCGACGCACTGGACTTCGCGGAGCACATGCTGAGCACCGGCCGCCCTGCCGATGCCGCGGTACGTCGCCGGCTCACCCTCTGGTGGGAGGAGCGGGCCGCTCCTCGCCCCCCGACCAGAACGACGCGCATCGCCCGCGCCGCCAGGGCCAGGCTGACGGGCAACCCGCGGGGCACCCGGCGGCTTCCCCGCGCCGACACACCGGCGACGGCCACCGGGGCGTGAGCGCATGTCCACAGGGTGAAATCCCGTGGCGCCGCGCTACCAGGTCACATAGAAATCTGTCATGTACTGGGTCATCTTTCTGCTGGCCGCGTGGGCTGCCGCCGGCATCTCCTGCGGCCGGCTCTGTCTCGCCGCGGCCGAAGCCGCCCGGCAGCCGTCCGAAGGCGCCGCACACCACGGTCAGACGCTGACCCTGTACGAGGCGGCCTTCCTCGCGGGAGGCCCTCACCGGGTCACCGATCTGACGCTCGTCTCGATGCACCGGGCACGCCGGCTGCTGCTCGCGCACACCGGCTGGACCACCGTGGTGGACCCCGACGGCCGGGACGATCTGGAGCGCTCCGTGATCGGCGCCGTAGGCCCGGCAGGCCAGGCCAGGACAGCGGCGGTGCGCTCCGCGGCAGCCGCCACCGAAGCGGTGCGCACGCTGGCCGACCGTCTGGTCCGCGCCGGCCTGGCCGTCCCCGACGCGGCGAGAACGGGTGTCGGCGCAGCCATGAGCCGGGTGCGCGGCGCGATCCTGGTCGTTCTCGCGGCGTCCGTCGCCGCGCTGCTGCTGGACGGAGGAACTGCGGAGGCGGGAATGATCGCCGCCTGGTTCTCGCTGCCGCTGGCCCTCCTGCTGGGCTGTCTCGCCATCGCCAGGATCGAGATCCACCCCTGCACGAAGTGGGCGTCTCCGCTCGGGCAACGGCTGCTGGACAAGCTGGTCCGGGCGGAAACCGGCGGCGACAGGGCCTCTCTGACCGCCGTCGCGGTGCGCGGGCCGACCGCCGTCGACGACCCGCAGCTGCGGGCGGCTCTGCTGAGCGGCCGGCCGACTCATCGGGGTCAATGACCACGACACCGGCGGACGGTGCTTTACAACGTCAACTGCCGCACTGATTATCCCCTTTGTCCAGGTGTTGTACGAAGGGAAGCCCATGAAGGCAGTCGCGCTGTACGGAACCGCCGGAGTTCTGGTCCTCTCCGCGCTGTCCACTCTGGGCGCCGCACCACCCGGCCACGCGGCCGCCCCGCGGGGCGGCCTCACCACCACCGCCGAGGAGACCGCGGGATCAGCGGTCGCCGCGGCGCGCGCGTCCGCCGCCGGGATCGGCTGGGGCCGCTGCCCGAAGGCGGAGAAACTGCCCGAGTCCGCGCGGTGCGGCACCTTCGAGGTTCCGCTCGACTACCGGCATCCCGACGGGAGGCAGCTCTCACTGACCGTCAGCCACTCGCTCGCCACCGGCAGCAGAAAGGCCCACCAGGGTGCGCTGATCTACAATCCCGGCGGACCCGGGGCCACCAGCATGTACTTCCCGAAGGCGGCCGCGCTCGCCGCCTGGAAGCCGATCGCGGCGGCCTACGACTTCGTGGGCTACTCACCGCGTGGCGTCGGCCGCTCGGCGCCGCTCTCCTGCCAGGACCCCGCCGTGTACGCCAAGGCCCCCACCGCGTCTCCGGTCCATCCGTCCGAGGCGTACAAGCACGAGCGGATCGCCGCGGCCCGGGCCTACGCGCTGGGTTGCGCCCGCCGGTCGGGGCCCGCACTCCGGCACTACACCTCGCTGAACAACGCCCGCGACCTGGACGTCCTGCGGGCCGCTCTGGGCGAGCGGAGGATCACCTTCATGGGCGCCTCCTACGGCACCTACTTCGGGGCCCTCTACGCGACGCTCTTCCCCTCACATGTGCGCCGGATGATCTTCGACTCGGTGGTCGATCCCTCCCCCGGCCAGATCTGGTACGGCGACAATCTCGACCAGTCGATCGCCTTCGAGCGGCGCTGGCGGGACTTCCGCAGCTGGGTCGCCCGGTACGACGGCACGTACCACCTCGGGAGGACCGCCGGTGCCGTGCTGAGCAGTTACGAGACGGCACGTGCCAGGATCGCCCGCCGGCCGGCGGGACACGTGGGCACCGCGCAGCTGCAGGGCGCCTTCTTGCGCACCGGGTACACGGACGCCGCCTGGCCGGCCAGCGCCAAGGCGCTCTCGCAGTATCTGCGGGGCAAGCCCAAACCGCTGATCAAGCTGGCCGCGCCGGATCCGGCGGCCGCGAAGAGCGACGAGAACGGCGCCGCGGTCTATACGGCGGTGGAGTGCAACGACGCAGCCTGGCCGACCGACTGGCGGGTCTGGGACGACGACAACAGCGCGATCGCGCGCCGGGCGCCGTTCGAGACCTGGGACAACGTCTGGATGAATCTGCCGTGCGCCTACTGGCCCGCGCCGCAGCAGCGGGTACTCGATGTACGCAGCCCGTCCGGCGCTCTGCCGCCGACGCTGATCCTGGCCGCCGAACGGGACGCCGCCACCCCCTACCCGGGGGCGCTGGAACTCCAGCGGCGGCTGGCCGGGTCGGCTCTGGTCACGGAGCGGGGCGCCGGGACCCATGGTGTCGCCGGTGGCCGCAACAAGTGCATCGACCGTTATGTCGACGACTATCTGCTGAAGGGGCGGACGCCGGTGCGGCGCGCATCATGCGCGCCGCACCCGCTGCCGGACCCGGTGTCGCTGGACAAGCGGACGCAGCCGCGGCCGCACCCTGCTGTCTGATCTTCCGGGTCATGGTCGGCCGGAGCCGCCTCGACGGTAGGTCCGTCTAGGCGAGCCCGGCCACCAGGTCGGCGACCGACTTGCGCCGGCCGGTGTAGAACGGGACCTCCTCGCGTACGTGCATACGCGTCTCGGAACCGCGCAGATGACGCATCAGGTCGACGATGCGGTAGAGCTCGTCGGCCTCGAAGGCCAGCAGCCACTCATAGTCGCCGAGTGAGAACGAGGCGACCGTGTTGGCGCGCACGTCCGGGTAGTCGCGGGCCATCTTGCCGTGCTCGGCAAGGAGCCTCCGGCGGTCCGCGTCGGCCAGCAGGTACCACTCGTAGGAGCGCACGAAGGGGTACACGGAAATGTAGTCGCGGGGTGTCTCGTCCGCGAGGAACGCCGGGATGTGCGACTTGTTGAACTCGGCGGGACGGTGCAGGGCCATGTTCGACCAGACCGGCTCCAGCGCCCGGCCGAGCCGGGTGCGGCGGAAGAGGTTGTAAGCGGACTGCAGCTCGTCGGAGGTCTCCGCGTGCCACCAGATCATCAGGTCGGCATCGGCGCGCAGTCCGGAGACGTCGTAGGTACCGCGCACGGTGACGTCCCGGGCGGCGAGCCGGTCGAACAGCCCCTGGACCTCGTCGGCGTAGCCGGCCCGGTCGGTGTCGTCAGGGAGCACGTCCCGGAGCTTGAAGACGGACCACAGTGTGTAGCGGACAACGTCATTGAGGTCCCTGGCCTTCTTGCCGGCGTTGGGGGCCTTGGGCGATGTCGAGGTCTCCGGAGCATCAGTCATGCGGCTATTGTCCCGCGTCACGGACGGTGCCCGACGCCAGGGTTGCTGTGATCTCGTTCGCAGCCCGCTGAGCGCTCGCAATACAGGCCGGAATGCCCACACCGTCGTACGCCGCGCCGCAGACCCGCAGGCCCGGCAGCAGCGCGACGGCTTCCCGCACCCGCGCGACCCTGCCCGGGTGCCCGACGGGATACTGCGGCAGTCCACCGATCCACCGGGTCACATCGGATGCCACCGGCTTCGCGGTGAGCCCGGTCGCGGACGCCAGGTCGTGCAGGGACGCCTCGACGAGTTCGGCGTCCTCACGGTGCAGATGTTCCTCTTCCCCGTGGCGGCCGAGCGAGGTGCGCACCACCGCGAGCTCCGGGTCCGCGTCGGACCAGGACCATTTCTGGCTGGAGAAGGTGGCGGCCTTGATGGTGCGCCCGTCGACCGGTGGTACCAGGAAGCCCGAGCCTTCGGGGAGGCTCAGCTCGGTACGGCGGAAGGCCAGGGTGACCAGGCTCATCGACGCATACTCCACGGCGGCCAGCTCGGCGGAAGCGGCCGGCGACTCCCGTGCGAGCAGTTCCGAGGACGACCAGGCGGGTACCGCCAGGACCACGGCGTCGGCCTCGAGCGTGGTGTCGTCGGTGCGGATCCACCAGCCGCCAGCTGTCCTTCCGAGCCCCAGCACCGGTGTGTGCAGCCGGACATCGCCGCCACCCGCGCGGACCGCGTCGGCGACGGCGGTCGGCAGGGTGCCGATCCCGCCGTCCAGACCCATGAACACCGGGGCGGCCGACGGCGCGGCGGATGCGGTGGCGCGCTGCTGGACGGACCGCACCGCTTCCCCCAGGGTGGAGTGGCTGCGTGCCGCCTCGTAGAGCGCGGGGACCGCGGCGCGCATCGACGTGCGGTAGACATCGCCCGCGTACACCCCGCCGAGCAGCGGTTCGACCAGCCGGTCCACCACCTCCCGGCCCATCCGGGCTGCGACGTACTCGCCGAGCGCCACGTCATCGCCGATCCCGGTGGGCGGCAGTTCGCGGTCCCGGCCGATCCGGCGGAGTCCCTCTTCGGACAGAACGCCCCCGAGCCCGGCGGCGTCGGCGGGAACACCCATCACATGCCCCTTGGGCATCGGCGTGAGTTCACCGCGGTTCCACAGGCGGGCGCTGCTCGTGGCGGGAGGCTGCAAGGCGGTTCCGAGCCCCACCGCGCGCGCCAGCGCGACCGCTTCGGGGCGCCGGGCGAGCATCGACTCGGCGCCGAGATCGACCCGTACACCTTCGATCTCACCGGCGTGAAGCTTCCCGCCCACCCGGCCGGAGCCCTCGAGGACCGTCACCGCGACCCCGGTGCCGAGCAGCTCGTGGGCCGCTGCGAGTCCCGAGATCCCGCCTCCGATGACGACGACATGGCCGGTACGCGTGTCCGCATTCATGCCCCCACCCTCTCAAACCCTTTCCGAGTCCTGACCGTGACCGCTTCGGGACCGGATCCGGGCAACCCGCCCACCGGCCTCGCACGTCGAACCTGCAACATCCGTAGCCATGTTCCGGGGGATCACTTATGCGCCCAGCCAGAGCCCTTGCGGCAGTCCTGCTCATCTCGTCGATCGCCGTCAGCGGTTGCGGCGCGACCGGCGACACCGGCGGCAGCAGCAGCGACCACAAGGCGGCAGCCCGCGGTGGCAGCGCGGCGGACACGGCCGGCCGGGAGGCCGCCACGGGCTCCGGTTCCGCATCCGACGCGAAGCAGCCGGCCGGCAAGGCACCCGCCCCGGTCGCGAACAAGATCATCCGTACCGCCGAGCTCACGGTGCAGGTGAAGGACACCGAGAAGGCCCTGAACGACGCCCGCACCGCGGCCACGGACGCGGGTGGCTTCGTCGGCAGGGAATCCACCGAACGGGACGGGAGCGGTCAGGTCCGGTCCACCGTCGTCCTGCGTGTCCCGCAGGACAGGTACGACGAGGTGCTCATGGGGCTCCAGGGATCGGGAAAGCTGCTGGGCCGCAAGGCCGATGCCAAGGACGTCACGGATCAGGTCGTGGACGTCAAGAGCCGGATCGCCTCGCAGCGGGCCAGCGTGGCACGGGTGCGCAAGCTGATGGACCAGGCGGACCGGCTCACTGACGTGGTCTCCCTGGAAGGTGAACTGAGCACCAGGGAATCGCAGTTGGACTCCCTGCTCGCCCAGCAGGCATCGCTCAGGGACCGCACCGATCTGGCGACCATCACTCTCAATCTCTCCGAGCCCGACAGGGCGCCGAAGGCCAGGACCGAGAAGAAGGACGACGGACCCGGCATCCTCGATGCCCTCAGCGGCGGCTGGAACGCCTTTGTCGCAGTGCTGGAGTGGATCGCGATCGCGGTGGCCGCCGTCGCACCGTTCGCCGCCGTACTCGCGGTGTTCTGTGTGATCTGGCGGTGGCTGCGCAGGCGGCTGCCGCGGCGCCGCAAGCCGGTCACCGCGTCGTGGGGGAATGTTCCGCGGCCCGCGCACGTACCGTCCCAGGAGGAAGAAGCACGCGAGGAGAGCTGACGGCCGGTCCGGTGACCGCGGTTCCGGCAGCCACGGAAGGACGCGCAATGGCAGCGGAGCGAATGGTGGTCATCGGCGGGGATGCGACGGGCATGTCCGCCGCATCCCAGGCCCGCAGGCTGAAGGGCCCGGAAGAGCTGGAAATCATCGTCTTCGAGCGCGGCCGGTTCACCTCCTTCTCGGCGTGCGGGATCCCGTACTGGGTGGGGGGCTCGGTTGCGGAACGCGACGATCTGGTGGCCCGTACGCCCGACGAGCACCGGGCGCGTGCGATCGATCTGCGGATGCGTACGGAAGTGACCGAGATCGACGTCGCGGGGCAGCGGGTGCGCAGCCACGACCTGGAGTCGGGCGCCCGGACCTGGACGTCGTACGACGAGCTGGTCCTGGCGACCGGTGCGCGGCCGGTGCGGCCCGCGCTGCCCGGGATCGACGCCGCGGGCGTGCACGGGGTGCAGACGCTCGGCGACGGGGAGTCCCTCATCGATTCCCTGGAGTCGGCCCGGGGCAACCGCGCGGTCGTCGTCGGGGCCGGCTACATCGGCGTCGAGATGGCCGAGGCACTACTGCGCCGCGGCTATCGGGTGACGGTGCTGACCCGGGGGTCGCAGCCGATGGCCACCCTGGACCCCGACATGGGGCGACTCGTCCACGAGGCGATGGACGGCATGGGCATCACCACGGTGACCGGGGCCGAGGTCACCGGGATCCTCACTGATGACGCCGGCCGGGTGCGTGCCGTGTCCGCCGACGGGACCGAGTATCCGGCGGACATCGCGGTCCTGGGCATGGGCGTGGCCCCGCAGACCGCCGTCGCCCGCGCGGCGGGACTCCCGCTCGGTGAGCACGGCGGACTGCTGACCGATCTGTCGATGCGGGTGCAGGGCCACGAGAACATCTGGGCGGGCGGCGACTGCGTCGAGGTGCTCGACCTGGTGTCGGGCAGGATGCGGCACATCCCCCTCGGTACCCACGCGAACAAGCACGGCCAGATCATCGGCGCGAACATCGGGGGCGGATACGCGACGTTCCCCGGCGTCGTCGGTACGGCGGTCAGCAAGGTCTGCGACGTGGAGATCGCCAGGACCGGCCTGCGCGAGAAGGACGCCCGCGCGGCCGGCCTGCAGTTCGTCACCGCGACCATCGAGGCGACCAACAGCGCCGGCTACTACCCGGAGGCCGCCGCGATGACCGTGAAGATGCTCGCCGAGCGGCGCACGGGGAAGCTGCTCGGTGTGCAGATCGTGGGCCGGGAGGGCTCGGCGAAGCGGGTGGACATCGCGGCGGTCGCGCTCACCGCCGGGATGACGGTGGAGCAGATGGTGACCCTCGACCTCGGGTACGCGCCGCCGTTCTCGCCGGTGTGGGATCCGGTGCTGGTCGCCGCGCGGAAGGCGGTCGGGGCAGTGCGCCGGGCCGGGGCATGAGAGTCGGGCGCCCCGGCCCCCGGCCTCAGCGAGCCGTCCGGGTGTGTACGTACTCCACAAGCCCGGTCAGCGCGTCCGGATCCGTCGTGGGCAGCACCCCATGACCCAGGTTGAAGATGTGGCCCTCGAGACCGGCAGCCGCCGCAAGCACCTCGTCCGTCTTCGTCCGCACCGCATCAGGCGACGAGAAGAGCACGGCCGGGTCCAGATTTCCCTGGAGCGCCTTGCCGGGCCCCACCCTGCGTACGGCTTCGTCCAGCGGCACCCGCCAGTCGACGCCGACCACATCGGCACCCGCCTCACCCATCAGCCCGAGCAGCTCACCGGTGCCGACTCCGAAGTGGATGCGCGGGACGCCGTAGGGGGCCACCGCTTCGAAGACCTTCGCCGACGCGGGCATCACCGAGCGCCGGTAGTCCGCGGGGGCCAGTGCCCCCACCCATGAGTCGAAGAGCTGGACGGCGGCGGCGCCCGCCTCGATCTGGATCCGCAGAAAGGCGGCGGTGATCTCGGCGAGCCGGTCGAGGAGGTCGGCCCACAGCTGCGGGTCGCCGTACATCAGAGCCTTGGTGTGCTCGTGATTGCGGGACGGGCCGCCTTCGACGAGGTAGCTGGCCAGAGTGAACGGGGCGCCGGCGAAGCCGATCAGCGGTGTCGTCCCGAGCTCCGCCGTGAGCAGGCCCATCGCCTCGGTGACGTACCAGACGTCCGCAGGCTCAAGATCGCGGAGCTGCGCGAGGTCGGCGCGGCTGCGGATCGGCTGTGCGACGACCGGTCCGACCCCGGGCTTGATGTCGAGGTCGACACCGATGGCCTTGAGGGGGACGACGATGTCGCTGAAGTAGATCGCGGCATCCACCCGGTGACGGCGGACCGGCTGCAGCGTGATCTCGGTGACCAGGTCGGGCCGCATGCACGATTCGAGCATCCCGGTGCCCTCCCGCACCTTCAGATACTCGGGAAGTGAGCGACCCGCCTGCCTCATGAACCAGACCGGCGTGTGCGGTACGGGTTCGCGCCGGCACGCCTTGAGGAAGACGGAGTCCGCGGCGTCATGTGTCTGCTGGCCCGTGAAAGGGGTCTCCCCTGCTCGACCGGAATCGGGGGCTTGGGGAAGGTCGTTGGCACTCACGCTCAGAAGTTTCGCATGCACGGGGCAAGCGGTCGCCCCGGGCAGGGTGTCTCTCCCCACGCGCGGGCCCCGTTCCGCCTAGTCTTCCCCGCATGGCTGCGGCTCAGGGACGATTTTCAGATGGCGCTGACGGTACGGACACCGCGGAGACGGTCTCCGTCCCGCCGGCCTTCCAGGAGGCGGTCGACGCGTTGCGGTCGGCCCGGCTCCGGGTCGAGATGGAGATCGACCCCGCCAAGCCACCGAAGCGCCTGGCGCCCTACGCGTACGCCCTGGAGGCCGCGGTCGTCGAGAACGACAACGATCTTGCCGACGGCAGACTTGTGCTCCTCCACGACCCCGCCGGGCAGGACGCCTGGCAGGGCACCTTCCGCCTGGTGACGCTGGTACGGGCCGAGCTGGAACCGGAGATGGCCGCCGATCCGCTGCTCCCCGAGGTCTGCTGGTCCTGGCTGACCGGCGCACTGCAGGGGCGCGGGCTTTCCTGCGGAGAGGCGAGCGGCACCGTCACCCGCGCCGGGTCGCACTACTTCGGCGGCCTCGCCGAGCGCAGGCCGGCGACCCAGATCGAGATCCGGGCCTCCTGGACCCCCCGTGAGGGGCGCGGCGGGGTGCCCGACACGGCGTCGCATCTGGCCGCCTGGTGCGATCTGCTGTGCCAGATCGCCGGACTGCCGCCGGTCGATCCGCTGGACACCACCGTGGTCTCGCTGCCGCAGCGGCGCCCGCAGACGCCATAGAAGACCTGCCGGATGCCGCGCCGGGTCCGGTCCGGCGCCGGACCGCAGGACCGCACCCGGAAGCCCGGACGGTGACCTCACCACCGCCCCGACCGGGGCTTCCGTGCGGCCGGCCGTTTTCGAAGGATCGATCGCGCGTCCTATTTGCCCGAATTGTTACTCACTAAATCGTGATCATTCTCTAAAGCCCGGAGGGATTGCTGCCGAAGGAGTCTGTGACCCTTCCAGCACGGTTCGTCCCGGCTCCATCCCCTGGCCGGCACCGTTCCGCACCTTCCCAGGAGGCCTGGTGTCCGTTCTCCTCGAGCAGCCCGCAAGCCTGGTCGCCTACCGCCCGAACAAGCCGACGGCCATGGTCGTCGTGGCCGACCCGCGCGTCCGCTCCACCGTCACCCGCCACCTGTGGGCTCTCGGAGTGCGTGACGTCATCGAGGCGTCGTCCATCGCGGAGGCCCGTCCCCGCGTCGGCAACCCGCGCGACATCTGCGTGGCCGACGTCCACCTGCCCGACGGTTCCGGGCTGACCCTGCTGTCGGAGACCCGGGCCGCAGGCTGGCCCAACGGGCTGGCACTTTCGGCCGCCGACGACATCGGCGCCGTTCGCAACGCCCTCGCGGGCGGCGTGAAGGGCTACGTCGTCACCGGTACTCGAACCAACATCGGACACCCGACCCGACCGGGCGCCGCACCCATCGGCGCCGCCCGGATGCAGCGCCGCCCCCCGGGCGCCCCGAGCCACCCCGGCGGCTACCGCGAGCTCTCGGGCCGCGAGGTCGAGGTGCTGAGACTGGTCGCGGAGGGCCAGTCCAACAAGGCCATCGGAGTCTCCATGGGGCTGTCCGCCCTGACCGTGAAGAGCCATCTCGCCCGGATCGCGCGCAAGCTCGGCACGGGCGACCGGGCCGGAATGGTCGCGGTCGCCCTTCGCACCGGAATCATCCACTGACGCATTCGCACCCCCTTCGCACCCGTCGACGGAACGTTCCGTCGACGGGTGCTGTGCGTTCACCGATACGCTTGACGCGTGACCGACGCTCAAGAGACCGCAGCAGAGACAGCACTGCGAACCACTGGGGGCGCTCCCCCGGACGACGTCGAAAAGGCGCCGATCCCCTTGCTGGAGCCCCGCGAGGGCATTCCGCCTGTGACTGCCACCGATGAGGCACTGGCCGACGTGGTCGCGGCATTCGCCGCGGGGACGGGTCCCGTCGCCGTGGACGCCGAACGCGCGTCCGGTTATCGCTACGGACAGCGGGCCTATCTGGTCCAGCTGCGCCGGGAGGGTGCGGGCAGCGCGCTGATCGACCCGGTCGGCTGCCCGGACCTCTCGGGTCTCGGCGCGGCCATCGCCGATGCCGAGTGGGTGCTGCACGCGGCCACCCAGGACCTTCCGTGCCTGCGCGAAATAGGCATGATTCCCACCCGGATCTTCGACACCGAGCTGGCCGGACGGCTCGCCGGCTTCCCCCGGGTCGGCCTCGGCGCGATGGTCGAGAACGTCCTGGGCTTCACGCTGGAGAAGGGGCACTCCGCCGTCGACTGGTCGACCCGTCCGCTGCCCGATCCGTGGCTGCGGTACGCCGCCCTCGACGTCGAGCTGCTGGTGGATCTCCGGGACGCCCTGGAGGAGGATCTCGACCGGCAGGGAAAACTGGGCTGGGCGATGGAGGAGTTCGATGCCATTGCGTCCGCTCCGCCGGCGCCGCCCCGGAAGGACCCCTGGCGCCGCACTTCCGGAATGCACAAGGTCCGCAGGCGGCGCCAGATGGCCGTCGTGAGGGAACTGTGGACCGCCCGGGACAAGGTGGCGCAGCGGCGTGACGTCTCACCCGGCAAGGTGCTCGGGGACGGGGCGATCGTCGAAGCCGCCCTGGGTCTGCCGGTGAACGTCCAGGAGCTGACCGCGCTGCCCGGCTTCGGCCACCGCATGGGCAAACGTCAGCTCGAACAGTGGCAGGCGGCGGTCGACCGGGCCAAGTCCCTCCCCGACACGGCGCTGCCCCAGCCGGGCCAGCAGGTGGCCGGTCCGCCGCCGCCCCGGGCCTGGGCGGACAAGGACCCGGCCGCGGCGGCCCGGCTCTCGGCGGCGCGCACGGCGGTATCGGCTCTGGCCGACCAGCTGAACATGCCGCAGGAGAATCTGATGACCCCTGACACGGTGCGCCGGGTGTGCTGGGAGCCGCCCCGGGAGCGGACGGTGGAGAAGATCTCGGCCGTTCTCTCGGAGCTCGGGGCCAGGCGCTGGCAGATCGAGCACGTGGCGCCGTTGCTGGTGACCGCTCTTCAGGATGTTCCGGGCCAGGGATGACGGAGCGCTGACCGGAAGCCCGGACGAGCGGGTCTGCGGCTGCCCTTGCCGCGGACCCGCATCTCCGGGAACCGGACCGTGCCCGCATGCGCCAACTGCGCTGACCCGCCGCGTCGTTGGCCCGGCCGATCGGTGGCCGGCCACCGGGTGCGGGGTGGCATCGGTGGTGGTCTGGAGGCCCGGGAGGTCCACCGGGGGCGGCGGACCGCTCCCCACTCCCGGGACGGCGGGGGGACCGGGGCGCACCGGAACCGGGCCCCGGCACCGAGCCACGTTCCGGGGCTGCGGACGTACACGGCGGTCCTGGGGGCGCCCCGGGCCACATGTGACCTTCACCGCTCCGGCCCAGAAGACTGGGCACGTTGGTTACCGGTGGGTAGCATGGCCTCAGTGCAGCGCGCTCCGGCGTGCCCGCAGCAGCAGTGCCATCCCGCACCCTGGAGGAGAGCCATCGTGCCTCGTACCATCCGGGACGTCGTCTTCGTCGACGGCGTCCGCACCCCGTTCGGCAAGGCGGGCCCGAAGGGCATCTATCACGAGACCCGCGCCGACGATCTTGTCGTGAAGGCGATCCGGGAGCTGCTGCGCCGCAACCCGGATCTGGACCCCGCCAAGATCGACGAGGTCGCCGTCGCGGCGACCACCCAGATCGGCGACCAGGGCCTGACGCTCGGCCGCACCGCCGGCATCCTCGCCGGCCTGCCGCAGTCCGTACCCGGCTACTCCGTCGACCGCATGTGTGCGGGCGCGATGACCGCGGTGACGACCACCGCCGGTTCGATCGCCTTCGGCGCGTACGACATCGTCGTCGCGGCCGGTGTCGAGCACATGGGCCGTCACCCGATGGGCGAGGGCGTCGACCCGAACCCGCGGTTCGTGTCGGAGAAGCTGGTCGACGAGTCCGCCCTGTTCATGGGCATGACCGCCGAGAACCTGCACGACAGGTACCCGACGATCACCAAGCAGCGCACCGACGAGTACGCGGTCCGCTCGCAGGAGAAGGCCGCCAAGGCGTACGCCAACGGCAAGATCCAGCAGGACCTGGTGCCGGTTTCCGTGCGCCGCACCAACGCCGAGGCCGGCGAGACCGGCTGGGGCCTGGCCACCGCCGACGAGCCGATGCGGCCCGGCACCACTCTGGAGTCGCTCGCGGGTCTCAAGACCCCGTTCCGTGCGCACGGCCGGATCACTGCGGGCAACGCCGCCGGTCTCAACGACGGCGCCACCGCGTCCCTGATCGCATCCGAGGAGACCGCACGCGAGCTGGGCCTGCCGGTCAAGATGCGCCTTGTCTCCTACGCCTACGCGGGCGTCGAGCCCGAGGTGATGGGCTACGGCCCGATCCCGTCGACCGAGAAGGCGCTCGCCAAGGCGGGCCTGTCCATCGACGACATCGGTCTGTTCGAGATCAATGAGGCCTTCGCCGTCCAGGTGCTCGCCTTCCTCGAGCACTACGGCATCGCGGACGACGACGCGCGCGTCAACCAGTACGGCGGCGCGATCGCCTTCGGCCACCCCCTCGCGTCCTCCGGTGTGCGTCTGATGACGCAGCTGGCGCGGCAGTTCGAGGAGCAGCCGCACGTCCGCTACGGCCTGACCACCATGTGCGTCGGCTTCGGCATGGGCGCTTCGGTCATCTGGGAGAACCCGCACTTCGACGGAGGCAACAAGTGAGCACCACCACCTCTGAGCTTCTGAAGGGCGCGGCCGAGCTGTTCCCCGGTGAGGTCGTCACACAGGCGCACGTACGCCACCTCGACCTGCCGGGCGGTGCGGGCAGGTTCGCGCTGATCACGCTCGACAACGGCCTGGACCACACCAAGCCGACCACCTTCGGCCCCCAGTCGCTGGCCAATCTCGACGCCGCCATCGACCAGGTCGAGAAGGAGGCCGCCGAGGGCACGATCGTCGGAGTCGGCCTCACCGGCAAGCCGTTCATCTTCGCGGTCGGCGCCGACCTCAAGGGCGTCGAGCTGCTGAAGAACCACTCGGACGCGCTCGCCATCGGCAAGGGCGGTCACGACGTCTTCAAGCGGCTGTCCGCGCTCGCCGTCCCCACCTTCGCGTACTACAACGGTGCGGCGATGGGTGGCGGTGTCGAGGTCGGTCTGCACTGTGCCTACCGCACCGTGACCCAGGCTCTTCCCGCGTTCTCGCTCCCCGAGGTCTTCCTGGGTCTCGTCCCGGGCTGGGGCGGCTGCGCGCTGCTCCCGAACCTCATCGGTGCGGACCGCGCGGTCTCGGTGATCATCGAGAACTCGCTGAACCAGAACCGCCAGCTCAAGGGCAAGCAGGTCTTCGAGCTCGGTATCGCCGACGCGATCTTCGAGGGTGCCGACTTCCTCGAGCAGTCACTGATCTGGACCTCCGCCGTGCTGCGCGGCGAGATCCAGGTCATCCGCCCGGAGATCGACCGCGGTGAGGCCTGGGACCAGGCCGTGGCGCGCGGGAGGGCGATCGCCGACTCCAAGGTGCACGGCGCCGCCCCGGCCGCCTATCGCGCGCTGGACATCATCGCGGCCGCCAAGAACGGCGACCTGCGCCACGGCTTCGACGCGGAGGACCAGGCCCTCGCGGACCTGATCATGGGCGGCGAACTGCGCAGCGGTATCTACGCGTTCAACCTGGTGCAGAAGCGCGCCAAGCGTCCGGCCGGCGCCCCGGACAAGAGCCTGGCGCGCCCGGTCACCAAGGTCGGTGTCGTCGGTGCGGGTCTGATGGCCTCACAGCTGGCGCTGCTCTTCCTGCGCCGCCTCGAGGTGCCGGTCGTACTGACCGACATCGACCAGGCGCGGGTCGACAAGGGGGTGGGCTACGTCCACTCCGAGATCGACAAGCTGCTCTCCAAGCACCGCATCAACCAGGACAAGGCCAACCGTCTCAAGGCCCTGGTGACCGGTGTGCTCGACAAGGCCGAGGGCTTCGCGGACGCCGACTTCATCATCGAGGCCGTCTTCGAGGAGATCGGCGTCAAGCAGCAGGTGTTCGCGGAGGTCGAGGCGGTCGCCCCGGCCCACGCGATCCTCGCCACCAACACCTCGTCTCTCTCGGTCTCCGAGATGGCGTCGAAGCTGAAGCACCCCGAGCGGGTCGTCGGCTTCCACTTCTTCAACCCGGTCGCGATCCTCCCGCTGCTGGAGATCGTCCGCGGTGAGCAGACCGACGACGCCTCGCTGGCCACGGCCTTCGGCGTGGCGCGGAAGCTGAAGAAGACCACGGTCCTGGTGAAGGACGCCCCGGCGTTCGTCGTCAACCGGATCCTCACCCGCTTCATGGGCGAGATCCAGAACGTCATCGACGAGGGCACCCCGGTCGAGGTCGCGGAGAAGGCCGTGGAGCCGCTCGGCCTGCCGATGTCCCCGCTGGTGCTGCTCGAGCTGGTCGGCCCGGCCATCGGCCTCCATGTCTCCGAGACCCTGAACCGCGCCTTCCCGGAGCGCTTCACGGTCTCAGAGAACCTGGCCGCCGTGGTCAAGGCCGGCAAGCGGGGCTTCTACGTCTACGACTCGGGCAAGCCCGAGCTGGACCCGGAGGTCGCCGCCCTCCTCAAGCAGGGCACATCCGTCCTGTCCGAGGAGCAGACCCGTGACCGTGTCCTGGACGCGGTCGCGCAGGAGATCGGTCTGATGCTCGCCGAGGGTGTCGTGGCAGAGGCCCAGGACATCGACCTGTGCCTGATCACCGGCGCCGGCTGGCCCTTCCACCTGGGCGGCATCACGCCGTACCTGGACCGCGAGGGTGTCTCGGAGCGCGTCAACGGCAAGAGGTTCCTGGCGCAGGGCGTGGCGAGCGTCCCGGCGTAGTCTGGTCCACAGAGGCGAGGACGCCCGTCCGCACCCGGTGCGGACGGGCGTTCGTCTGTTCCATCGGACTCCACGAACGGCGGCACGGCTCAGATGGCGGACACCGGGCGGCGTACCAGCCGCAGAGCTCTGCTGTTCGCGGGCGGGGCGGCGGTGGTGGCCGCTGCCACCGGCGGCGTGGTGGCAGCGGTCGGCCGAGACGGCACGTCCGGACACCGTTCGGCCGTGCACGGGGTGGGCGAGTTCTCCCTCACCTCACCGTCGGAACTGCTCCCGCCCACCGCGCTGCACGAGACCACCGGCCCGCAGTCGTTCGCCTTCGACGACACCCGGGGCCATCTCTACGCGGTGCAGCAGATGCAGGACGGACTGCGGCTGCCCGGCGAACCGCGGCCGGTCCGCTACGCCGAGCGGCTTCGCCGCGGTGACCTGTGCGTCTCCAAGCTGTCGCGGAGCGGGGCCCTTCTCGGCCACATGTATCTACGGGGATTCGGCCATGGGATATCCCTGGGGGTCGAACCATCAGCCGGCCAGGTGAAGCTCTGGGTGGAGTCCGGTGCCGACCCGGTGACCGGTTACGGCCGGGCGGTGGCTCGGATCCCCTTCAGCGACGGCGCGGTGCTCGACAGCGGGGCTCCGTCCGTACGGCATCACGTTCCGCTGCCCGGCACGCTGCGCAACCACCCGGCGCTCGACCTGGCCGGCCGCCGGGTGCTGATCAGCCACTGGGCGGGCGGCCAACACCGCTACGCCGTCTACCGGATGAACGAGTTCCTCGCGGGACGCTATGAGCCGACACACCTGGTGCGTGATACGGCCAGGCGCAGGGGTGAGCCACTTCAGGGGTGCGCACTGCACGGGGACCATATCTACCAACTCACCGGAAATCCCTATACCGTCAGAACTGGTATCAATCCACCTGATTCCGGTGGAAACACCTTTGTGTCCGCGATCGCGATCACGGCGGGCGGCTCAGCGGGCCGCCGGCACGTCACCGCGGCGCTCTCACTCCCCTTCCGTGAACCGGAGGGGATCGCTGTACGGCTCTCCCCCGCCCCTCAGTTGTGTACCGGCTTCTCCTCGAAGACAACCGGGCGCCGGGAACTGAGCGTCCACGGCTTCACCCGCTGAGCGGTGGGGAACCCCGGGGGGCGACCACCGGACGATCTCCGCGGCACCCTGCGGCGCCCTGTCGGCGACGCAGATCACACGAGCGCGGTGACTCCGTAACTCTTCAGCATCCAGACCCGCACCAAGTCGCTTTTCGGTCATCAAAAGTTCACTTAAGACCGCATCAGTGCCTAGAATGCGTCGAGTACTTCACGAATCCACCACAGTCCTGCTGCCTGCCCGCCCCACCGTGGCGCAGCCTCCGACGTGACGTGTCTGCACCACCCTCAGTACATCCCCAACGCCGGCCCCACGCCGGGCAACGCACGACGCCGCGTCGAAGGAGGGCCTCACCGGCCATGGGCAAGCAACACCGTCAGGCTCTGCTGGGGATCCTCATATCGAGTGCGCTGGTGCTCAGTTTCGTCGCCATGATGGCGGCGGTGGTGATCCCGTCCCTGCCCGTCTTCGTCTGCGCCGCCGCGGTCAGCTATCTCGCGGACCTGCTGCTGCACTCCGCGCAGTCGTCGACCCTCGACCGGCTGAGAGACTCGCGGTTCGGGCTCACCATGCGTTTCCTGATCCGCCAGTTCCTGCTGCTCGCCCTGTGCGGCTCGATCGCGGACATCGACTCGTTCGTAGTGAAGATCACCGCGGTGGGCCTGCTGCTGCTCTTCGTCCTGCAGATGGCGTACGGCGGTGTCCTCAAGCACGTACGCAGCACCAGGGCCGCGCTGCCTTTCACCACCCGCTCACTGGATCTGGACGCGCTGGACATCCGGCGGATGCCGCATCCTTTCCTGATGTCCAAACACGTCCGCAAGATGCTGCATCTGGACATCCCACTCGTGGGCGGTGCACTCGTCACCATGGTCACCGACGACTGGCGCTATGTCAGTTTCGGCGGAATCATCACTGTATGGATCGCCTGTCTGGCGCTGATCGTCGTCCTTCCCGGCGCCCGGAACGCGCTTGTCCTGCCCACCCCCGACGAGGCCATCGACGAGCTGAACCGGCAGCTCAAGGACTACCGGCCGCAGATCGCCCTGTACTTCACCTTCGCCGCGGTCTCCCGTGACTTCATGTACCAGGTGAACATGTGGCTGGAGTCTCTGGAGTCACTCGATCTCCGGCCCATCATCGTGCTCAGGGAGCGCGCCACCCTGCGGTTCCTCGACGCCACGTCCGTGCCGGTCGTCTGCGTGCCCAAGGCCGAATATCTGGCCCGGGTCGAGATGCCCGAACTGCGGGTCACGCTGTATCCCGGCAATGCGGGCAAGAACGTCCATATGCTCCAGCGGGCCGAGGTGAAGCATGTGTTCATCGGGCACGGCGACAGTGACAAGCTCGCCAGCAGCAACCGCGTCAGCAAGGTGTTCGACGAGATCTGGGTGGCCGGGCGCGCCGGGCGTGACCGCTACGAGCGCATCAAGCACGCCGTCAACGCCCACGAGATCGTCGAGGTGGGGCGTCCGCAGCTGATGCCGCTGCACCGCTGGACCGGCTCGGTCGTCAACAAGGTGCCCACCGTGGTCTACGCCCCCACCTGGGAGGGCTGGACCGACGACGCCTGCTACACCTCGGTCATTCCGGCCGGCGAGAAGCTGGTCCGGACGCTGCTCGAGCACGACCGGCAGATCCGGGTCATCTACAAACCCCATCCGCTCACCGGGACACGCTCCCCCGCGGCCGCCGCCGCGCACCGCCGCATCATCTCCCTGCTGCAGGCCGACAACGCCCAGCGGTTCGGCCGCAGTCTGATGGACTCCAAGAGCGCGGCCCGCAAACTGGCCCGGATCGACAAGCGGATCGCCGAGCTCTCGGAGCGCGGAGTGCGCTCCACGTTCCCGGACCTCACCGAGGAGGAGCGCACCGCGCGGATCCGCCGCAGCCGCAACCAGGCGGGCGCGCTCTACTGGAGCGCCATCCCGGACGAGGCCCACCACGTGGTGACCGAACGGGTACCCAGTCTCTACGAGTGCTTCAACCACTCCGATCTGCTGATCGGTGACATGTCCAGCGTGGTGTCCGACTTCGTGGCGACCCGCAAGCCGTACGCGATCTTCAACCTGGACGGCCTGCCGGACGACGAGTTCAGGAACGAGCAGCGCACCGCCTACGCGTCCTACCTGCTGGACGCCGACTGCAACGGTCTCGACGACGCCCTGAACGCGTTGCTCTTCCCCGAACGCGACATCATGGCGCCGTACCGCGAACAGCTCAAGGAATATCTGCTCGGCGCCGACTACCCACCGTCCATCGTGCGCTTCAACAACGCCGCGAACAGGCTCTACTCCCGCGGGCTGAACGACTTCCCGATCGAGTACCCGGACGAGCCGCAGCTCATGGCATAGCCGTTCCCGTGCCCCGTCCGCTCACCCCGCAGGAGACCGAAACCCTTGTCCCGCCATGCATCGCGCCGCCCCACGGTCGCTGTCGTCCTCGCAGGCGGCACCGGACAGCGCGTCGGACTCGCGATACCGAAGCAGCTTCTGACGATCGCCGGGAAGTCGATACTCGAGCACACCCTGCGCATCTTCGAGAACGCTCCGGATGTCGACGACGTCATCGTCATGATGGCCCCCGACCACGTCGCGGCGGCCGAGCGGATCATCGCGGCCTCGGGGCTGCGCAAGGTGTCCCGGGTCGTGCCCGGCGGAGCGACCCGCAGCGCGACCACCCGCCTGGCCCTCCTTGCCGCCGGTGAGCGGCTCGCCGATGGCGAGGACTGCAACATCCTGCTCCATGACGCGGTCCGTCCGCTGGTCTCGCAACGGGTGGTGAGGGAGTGCGTCGAGGCACTCGGCCGCTACCGGGCCGTCGACGTCGCCATCCCCTCGTCGGACACGATCATCGTCACCCGGACGCACGGGGACGACGGTGAGTTCGTCACCCGGATTCCCGACCGCGCCCGGCTGCGCCGGGGGCAGACCCCCCAGGGTTTCCGTCTCTCGACGATCCGCAGAGCCTACGAACTGGCGGCGGCCGACCCGGCCTTCCACACCACCGACGACTGCTCGGTGGTGGTGAGTTATCTCCCTGACGTCCCGGTGCATGTGGTGCGCGGGGACGAGGTCAACACCAAGGTCACCCAGCCCGTCGACGTCTTCATCGCCGACAAGCTCTTCCAGCTCGCCGCATCGGCCACCCCCGACCGGGGCGGCGACGAGTTCTACCGGAACCGTCTGGCCGGCACCACCATGCTGGTGTTCGGCGGGTCCTACGGGATCGGCGCCGACATCGCCCGGCTGGCGGAGAGTTACGGGGCACGGGTGTACGCCCTGGGACGCTCCACGACCGGCACCCATGTGGAGCGCCCCGAGGATGTGGACGCCGCGTTCTCCCGGGCGCACCAGGAGACCGGCCGGGTCGACTTCGTCGTGAACACGGCCGGGGTACTGCGCATCGGCCGGCTCGACGAGGCCGCGCCCAGCACTATTCGCGAGGCACTCGACGTGAACTACCTCGCTCCCCTGAACATCGCCCGCACGGCCTTCCGCTACCTCAGCGAGACCCGGGGGCAGCTGCTGCTCTTCACGTCGAGCAGCTACACCCGCGGCCGCGCCGAGTACAGCCTCTACTCGTCCACCAAGGCGGCCATGGTCAATCTGACCCAGGCCCTCGCGGACGAGTGGGCAACCGACGGGGTGCGGGTCAACTGTGTCAATCCGGAGCGCACCGCTACCCCGATGCGTACCAGGGCATTCGGCCAGGAGCCCGAGGGCTCGCTGCTGACGTCGGAGTCCGTGGCCCGCAGTTCGCTGGACGTGCTGCTCTCCGGCATGACGGGCCACGTCATCGACGTACGCAAGCAGGACCCGACGGCGGAGGAACGGACGTGAAACACCCATGACCCACTCAGCACCCGAACCCGGCCGCCGGGCAAGGATTTTCGTCGCCGGTGACTCCACGGCCGTCACCCGCCCGGTCAGCCATCTCCCGATGGCCGGCTGGGCACAGGCGCTGCCACTTTTCCTC